>NZ_JBUDXE010000009.1:0-210709 GCF_054956735.1 Ramlibacter sp. bp-362 | reverse complement strand
CCCCACGAAGCTCTACCCGTGAAGCTCCACCCTTTCCCCTCACACCACCCTTTTCCGATCCCAAAGACAGCCGTGGCTCCCGTAGGCTGGTGGTGAGCGCAGCGAACCCCAGCTTCACGCCGCTCCCCGTCGCACCCGCTCCTTCAGCACCTTCTTGTCGATCTTGTTCACGCTCGTCTTCGGCAACGCCTCGACCGCCTCGATCCGCGCCGGCACCTTGTAGCGCGCCAGCCCTTCGGCGCAGAAGGCCTTGAGCGCCTCCTCGTCGAACGCCCGCCCCGCCCGCATCACCACGAAGGCCCGCAGCACCTCGCCGCGGTACGCATCCGGCTGCCCCACCACCGCCGCCTCCAGCACGTCCGGGTGCGTGTACAGCACCTCCTCCACCTCGCGCGGATAGACGTTGTAGCCGCCGGTGATCACCAGGTCCTTCTTGCGGTCGCGGATGTAGAGATAGCCGTCGGCGTCGAACTCGCCGATGTCGCCCGTGTAGAGCCAGCCATCGCGCAGCGCCTCCGCCGTCTCGCGCGGCAGGTTCAGGTAGCCGCGCATGACCTGCGGCCCGCGGGCGCGGATCTCGCCGCGCTCGCCGGCGGGCAGCACCTGCGTGCCGTCCACGAGGTCCACCACCTGCACCTCGGTGTCCGCGACCGGGATGCCGACCGACCCGATCTTCACCGGCCCCGCCTGCGGGTTGAAGGTGAGCACCGGGCCGGCCTCGGTCTGCCCGTAGCCCTCGAAGATCGGTGCGTGCGTGGCCGCCTGCCAGCGCTCCATGGTCTCGCGCGAGAGCGCGGCGGAGCCCGAGTAGCAGGTGTGCACGCGCGACCAGTCGGTGCGAGCGAAGGCTTCGTGCTGCATCAGGCCGGTGAAGATGGTCGGGCTGCCGGGGAAGATGGTGATGCGCTCGGCGGAGATCGCGTTGAGCACGCTTTCCGGGTGGTACCCGGGCAGCACCACCAGCGTCGCGCCCGCGTAGCCGCACAGGAACAGGCCCATGGCCATCGCGTAGGAATGGAACAGCGGCATCACGCACAGCACGCGCTCGCCGTCGCGGCTGACGGGCAGCAGGCCGTCACGCTGCGTGATGTTCGTGGCGATGGCGCGGTGCGTGAGGTTCACGCCCTTGGGCAAGCCGGAGGAGCCGCCGGTGTACTGGAGGATGGCGAGGTCCTCGGGCGCGGGATGCAGGTTGGAGAGCGATGCGCCTTCCTCCGCCCGCCAGGTCTCGAAGGACGTCGCGAGCTCGGATGCCAGCAACAAGCGGCACCCCGGCTGCGCTGCGAGCAGCGGCCGCACGCGCTCGGCCAGCGCATCGTCGGCGACGAGCAGCCGCGGCGCCGCGTCCTTGAGCATGTACTGCAGTTCGCGCGCCGTGTAGAGCGGGTTCAGCGGGACGTGCTGCGCGCCGGCCGCCGCGATCGCATAGGGGGCCGCGCAGGCGGCGAGCGAATTGGGCAGCAGCGTGGCCACGCGCGCGCCGGCCACATCCTCGTCGCGCAGGCGCTGCGCCAGGCCGGCGACGATGCGGCGCAGGTCGGCGTAGGTCCAGCGGGTGGGGCCGAAGACGACGGCTTCGCGGGCGGGGAAGGCGATGCTGGTGGCGTCCAGCATCGCGAGGATGGAGGGGTACGTCGTCATGGATCGGTCGTGCCCGGGAGTGCCCCCACCCCAGCCCTCCCCCAGAGGGGGAGGGAGTGGGAGAAGGTCAGAAGGCGGCGATGCCCGTCTGGGCGCGGCCCAGGATCAGGGCGTGGATGTCGTGCGTGCCTTCGTAGGTGTTCACGACTTCCAGGTTCACCAGGTGGCGGGCCACACCGAATTCGTCGCTGATGCCGTTGCCGCCCATCATGTCGCGGGCCAGGCGCGCGATGTCCAGCGCCTTGCCGCAGGAGTTGCGCTTCATGATGGAGGTGATCTCCACCGAGGCCGTGCCCTCGTCCTTCATGCGGCCCAGGCGCAGGCAGCCCTGCAGGCCCAGCGTGATCTCGGTCTGCATGTCGGCCAGCTTCTTCTGGACCAGCTGGTTGGCCGCGAGCGGCTTGCCGAACTGCTTGCGGTCGAGCACGTACTGGCGGGCGCGGTGCCAGCAGTCCTCGGCCGCGCCGAGTGCGCCCCAGGCGATGCCGTAGCGCGCCGAGTTCAGGCAGGTGAAGGGGCCCTTCAGGCCCCGCACCTCGGGGAAGGCGTTCTCCTCGGGGCAGAACACCTCGTCCATCACGACCTCGCCGGTGATGGAGGCGCGCAGGCCCACCTTGCCGTGCACGGCGGGCGCGCTCAGGCCCTTCCAGCCCTTTTCCAGCACGAAGCCGCGGATCGCGCCGCTGTCGTCCTTGGCCCAGACCACGAACACGTCGGCGATGGGCGAATTCGTGATCCACATCTTGCTGCCGGTCAGCTTGTAGCCGCCATCGACCTTGCGGGCGCGCGTGATCATGCTGGCGGGGTCGGAGCCGTGGTTCGGCTCGGTCAGGCCGAAGCAGCCGATCCACTCGCCCGTGGCGAGTTTCGGCAGGTACTTCTGCTTGGTCTGCTCGTTGCCGAACTCGTTGATCGGCACCATCACCAGCGAGGACTGCACGCTCATCATCGAGCGATAGCCCGAGTCCACGCGCTCGACCTCGCGCGCGACCAGGCCGTAGCAGACGTAGTTCAGGCCGGCGCCGCCGTACTGCTCGGGGATGGTCGGGCCGAGCAGGCCCAGGGAGCCCATCTCGCGGAAGATAGCCGGGTCGCTCTTCTCGTGGCGGAAGGCTTCCAGCACGCGCGGGGCCAGCTTCTCCTGGCAGTACGCGCGGGCCGCGTCGCGCACGGCGCGCTCGTCTTCGGTGATCTGCTGGTCCAGCAGGAGGGGGTCGTCCCAGTGGAACGAGGCTTTGGCAGCGGCCATGGCAACTCCGGGTTCAGTGTTTCAGTCGGGCAGGACTGCGGTGCATTCGATCTCGACCCTGGCGCGGTCCTCGATCAAGGCTTTCACTTCCACCGCTGTCATGGCGATGTCGTAGTTGCCGATGATCTCGCGGAAGGCCTGGCCGACCTCGCGGCCGGCAGCCAGGTATTCGCGCTTGTCGACCACATACCAGGTCATCCGGACGATATTCTCGCCGCTGCCGCCGGCCGCCTTCAGCACGTCGGCGACATTCTGCAGCGCCTGCCGCGCCTGGGCGCCGAACTCGTCGCTGTGGAAGACGCAGTCGCCGTCCCAGCCGATCATGCCGGCGATGAACAGCATGCGGCCCTGCGCCACCACGCCGTTCGCGTAACCCTTGGGGCGGGGCCAGCCCGCGGGAAGCACGGCTTCCGGTTTCATGCCTTCATCTCCTTGAGCAGTTCGCGCGCGATGATCAGTTGCTGCACTTCCGTCGCGCCTTCGTAGATCCTGAGGGACCGGATTTCCCGGTACAGCTGTTCGACCGGCTGGCCGCTGGTGACGCCCAGGCCGCCGAACATTTGCACGGCGGCGTCGATCACCTGCTGCGCGCCTTCGGTGGCGGTCATCTTGGCCATGGCCGCTTCCTTGGTGACGGGCCGGCCCTGGTCGCGCTGCCAGGCGGCGCGGTAGACCAGCAGCGCGGCGCTGTCGATGGTGGTCGCCATCTGCGCCAGCTTCGCCTGGGTGAGCTGGAAATCGGCCAGCGTGCCGTTGAACATCCTGCGCGTGGTGGAGCGGTGCAGCGCCTCGTCGAGGGCACGGCGGGCGAAGCCCAGCGCCGCCGCGGCGACGGAAGTGCGGAACACGTCCAGCGTACGCATCGCCACCTTGAAGCCTTCGCCGGCGGCGCCGATGCGGTTGGCCAGCGGCACGCGGCAGTTCGTGAACTTCAGGCGCGCCAGCGGATGCGGCGCGATCACCTCGATGCGCTCGGCGATCTTGAAGCCGGGCGTGCCGGCCTCGACGATGAAGGCCGAGATGCCGCGGGCGCCCGGCGCCTCGCCGGTGCGGCAGAACACGACGTAGAAGTCGGCGATGCCGCCGTTGGAGATCCAGGTCTTCTCGCCATCGAGCACGGCGTGCTCGCCCTCGACGCGGGCGGCGCACTGCATGCTGGCGACGTCGGAGCCGGCGTCGGGTTCCGACAGCGCGAAGGCCGAGATCGCCTCGCCCCGCGCCACGCGCGGCAGCCAGCGTTCCTTCTGCGCCGGCGTGCCCTGCAGGCTGATCGCGCCGGAGCCCAGGCCCTGCATGGCGAAGGCGAAGTCGGCCAGGCCGTTGTGGCGGGCCAGCGTCTCGCGCAGCAGGCAGATCGCGCGCGTGTCGATGCGGTCGCCCACGGCATGCTGCAGCCAGCCACCCTCGCCCAGCTTGCGCACGAGGGTGCGGCAGGCGGCATCGACGTCGTGGCCGTGCAGGCCGGCGACATTGGCGGCGGCCCAGGGGTCGAGTTCCGCCGCCAGCTTGCGGTGGCGGTCTTCGAAGAAGGGCCAGTCGAGGTACGTGCGGTCGGCCACCTCAGTTCCCCTCGAAGCGCGGCTTCTGCTTGGCGACGAAGGCCTCGTACGCGCGCGTGAAGTCCTGCGTCAGCATGCACAAGGCCTGCGCCTGGGCCTCGGACTCGACCGCCTGCTCGATCGTCATGGCCCATTCCTGGTGCAGCATGGTCTTGGTGATGCCGTTGGCGAAGGTCGGGCCCTCGGTCAGCTGCCGCGCCAGCGCCTGCGCTTCCGTGACCAGGCTCTCCGGCGCGACCAGGCGGTTGAAGAAGCCCCAGCGCTCGCCCTCCTCGCCTCCGAGCGCGCGGCCCGTGTAGAGCAGCTCGCTCGCGCGGCCCTGGCCGATGATGCGCGGGAGCATGGCGCAGGCCCCCATGTCGCAGCCGGCCAGCCCGACGCGGTTGAACAGGAAGGCGGTCTTGCTGCGCGCCGTGCCCAGGCGCAGGTCGGAAGCCATCGCGACGATCGCGCCGGCGCCGGCGCAGACGCCGTCCACCGCGGCCACGATGGGCTGCGGGCAGGCGCGCATGGTCTTCACCAGGTCGCCGGTCATGCGCGTGAACATCAGCAGCTCGGGGGCCTTCAGGCGCACCAGCGGGCCGATGATCTCGTGCACGTCGCCGCCGGAGCAGAAGTTGTCGCCGGCGCCCGCGATCACAACGGCGTGCACATCGGTCGCGTACTTCAGCTGGCCGAACAGGTCGCGCAGCTCCGCGTAGGACGCGAAGGTGAGCGGGTTCTTGCGCTCGGGCCGGTTCAGCGTGATCGTCGCCACGGCGCCGTCCACCTGCCAGCGGAAGTGCTCGGCCCGGTAGCCGGCGAGCTGCTTGCGGTTGCCCGCGGCCAGCGCCGGATCGACGCGCTCAGTTGAATCGCTCATTCCTGGTCTCCATGGCGGCTTGCGCCTTTTCGCGTTCGAGGTTGCGTTCCAGCTGGGTCTTGCCGGACAGGTACTGCCTGGGCCACGCCACGTCGTGGTAGCCGATCTTCGCCGCTTCCAGCAGGGCCCACGCCGGGTTGGCCAGGTGCGGGCGAGCGACGGCGCACAGGTCGGCACGGCCCGCGGCGATGATGCTGTTGACGTGGTCGGCTTCCGAGATCGCGCCCACCGCCATGGTGGCGATGCCGGCCTCGTTGCGGATGCGGTCGGCGAAGGGCGTCTGGTACATGCGCCCGTACACCGGCTGCTGCTTCTTGCTCACCTGGCCCGAGGAGACGTCGACCAGGTCGCAGCCTTCGGCCTGCAGGATGCGCGCGATCGCCACGGCGTCGTCGGGCGTGATGCCGCCTTCGACCCAGTCGTGCGCCGAGATCCGCACGGACATCGGCTTGTCCTGCGGCCACGCCGCGCGCATGGCCCGGAACACCTCCAGCGGATAGCGCATGCGGTTCTCCAGCGAGCCGCCGTATTCGTCGGTGCGCTGGTTGGTCAGGGGCGAGATGAAGCTGGAGAGCAGGTAGCCGTGGGCGCAGTGCAGCTCCAGCCAGTCGAAGCCGGCCTCGGCGGCGTAGCGCGTGCTGCGCACGAAGTCGTCGCGCACGCGGTCCATGTCGGCGCGCGTCATGGCGCGCGACCAGTCGCTCACGCCGTCCAGGTATTGCTGGGGCGACGCCGAGATCAGCGGCCAGTTGCCCGATTCCAGCGGCAGGTCCTCACCGCCTTCCCAGGGCACGCGGGTGGAGCCCTTGGGGCCGGCGTGGCCCAGCTGCATGGCGATCTTCGCGTCGCTGTTCGCGTGCACGAAATCGACGATGCGCTTCCAGCCGTCGCGCTGCGCCTCGTTCCACAGGCCGGGGCAGCCGGGGGTGATGCGGGCGTCGGGACTGGTGCAGGTCATCTCGGCGACCACCATGCCGGCGCCGCCCATGGCGCGGGCGCCCAGGTGGACCAGGTGGTAGTCGGCGGGCTGGCCGTCCACGCAGGAGTACTGCGCCATCGGCGACACCACCACGCGGTTCTTCAGCGTCACGCCGCGCAGCGTGAAGGGCGTGAACATCGGCGGGATGGGCTGCTGCTGCGGCTTGCGGTGGGCGCCGGCGCGCTCGGCGATCCAGTCCTCGTACAGCTCCACGTAGCCCTTGTCGCGCAGGCGCAGGTTCTCGTGGCTGATGCGCTGGCTGCGCGTGAGCAGCGAATAGGCGAACTGCTCCGGCGGCAGCTTGACGTAGCGCGCCACGTTCTCGAACCACTCGGTGGAGTTGCGCGCGGCGTTCTGGATCTTGAGCACTTCCACGCTGCGCACGGCCTCGTACTCGCGCAGCGCCTGCGTCAGGTCCTGCGGCGAGCGGGCAATGCAGCGGGCGAGCTCGATGGAATCCTCCAGCGCCAGCTTCGTGCCGGAGCCGACCGAGAAGTGCGCCGTGTGCGCGGCGTCGCCCATCAGCACCACCGGCGCGCGGCCGTTGTGGTGCACCCAGGTGTCGCAGACCACGCGCGGGAACTTGATCCACTGCGCCGAGCCGCGCAGGTGCGAGGCGTTGGACATCAGCTTGTGGCCGTCCAGGTACTTCGCGAACAGGCGCTCGCACCAGGCGATGGACTCCTCCTTCTCCATCTTGTCGATGCCGGCCTTCAGCCAGACGTCTTCCGGCGCCTCGACGATGAAGGTGGAAGTGTCGCCGTCGAACTGGTAGGCGTGCGCCTGGAACCAGCCGTGGGGCGTCTCCTCGAAGGCGAAGGTGAAGGCCTCGAACTTCTTGTGCGTGCCCAGCCAGACGAAGCGGCACTTCCGCACGTCGATGTCGGGCTGGTAGGTGGCGGCGTACTTGGTGCGGATGCGGCTGTTGAGGCCGTCGCTGGCGATGACGAGGTCGGCATCGGGATAGTCCTGGTCGCCCTGCACCTCGGTCTCGAACACCAGCTCCACGCCCAGTTCCTCGCAGCGGCGCTGCAGGATGTTGAGCAGGCGCTTGCGGCCGATGCCGCAGAAGCCGTGGCCGCCGGAGGTGATCTTGTGGCCGCGGATGTTGACCTCGATGTCGTCCCAGTGGTTGAAGGCGCCCAGGATCTCGCTGGCGGTCTGCGGGTCGGCCGCCTGCAGGTTGCCCAGCGTCTGGTCGGAGAACACCACGCCCCAGCCGAAGGTGTCGTAGGGCTTGTTGCGCTCCACCACCCGGATCCGGTGCGACGGGTCCTGCTTCTTCATGAGCAACGCGAAGTACAGACCCGCGGGACCGCCACCGATGCAGACGATGTTCATGATTGCTCCAAGCCTAGATATTTTAAGTTTAAAGCATTTCGGCGCCCTGACGCAACCCGGTATTCGTAGGGTGGCGGTGAGCCGCAGGCGAACCCCACCGCCGCGCCGTCAGCCCGCGTGCGCCAGCCGCATCACCTCCCGCGGCGGCTCCCCCTTCAGCCTGTGATCGCTCCACACCTGCCGCCACCTCCTCGCCCCCGGCAACCCGTTGTACAGCCCCATCATGTGCCGCGCGATCGAATGCCACGGCGTCCCGCGCTCCGCATGCTCGCGCTCCATGTACGCGACCATCGCCTCCTCCACCTGCTCCCGCTGCAGCCCGTTCGCCGGCTCACCGTAGAACAGCTCGTCCCAGCGCGCCAGCCACCAGGGGTGGTGGTAGGCCTCGCGGCCGATCATCACGCCATCCAGTTCGCGCAGCTGCTCGGCCACCACGTCGTCGCTGGTGATCCCGCCGTTGATGCCGATCACCAGCTGCGGGAACTCGCGCTTGAGCTGGTGCACCAGCTCGTAGCGCAGCGGCGGCACCTCCCGGTTTTCCTTGGGCGACAAGCCTTTCAGCCACGCATTCCGGGCGTGCACCACGAACACCCGGCAGCCCGCCTCCCCGACCGTGCCGACGAAGTCCCGCACGAACTCGTAGCTCTCAACCTTGTCGATGCCGATGCGGTGCTTCACCGTCACCGGCACGTCCACCGCATCGACCATCGCCTTCACGCAATCGGCCACCAGCCGCGGCTCGGCCATCAGGCAGGCGCCGAAGGCCCCGCGCTGCACCCGCTCGCTGGGGCAGCCGCAGTTGAGGTTGATCTCGTCGTACCCCCACCGCACCCCCAGCTTCGCGCAGGCCGCCAGGTCGGCCGGCTCGCTGCCGCCCAGTTGCAGGGCCAGCGGGTGCTCCGAGGCGTCGTAGTCCAGGTGGCGGGGCACGTCGCCGTGCAGCAGCGCGCCGGTGGTCACCATCTCCGTGTAGAGGCGCGCCCGCTTGCTCAGCAGGCGGTGGAAGAACCGGCAGTGCCGGTCGGTCCAGTCCATCATCGGTGCCACGCTGAGGCGCCAGTCTCGTTCTCTTTCCATCACTCCCGCGACTGTACGCGCAGCCCTACCCCCGCCTCCCGCACCCGACTACACCCTTGCCCGGCCGTGCACGCTCGAATGGCGGGAAGACCAGGAAAGGAGTGCCCATGAGGCCTTTTCATCTCGATTCCGACATGAAGACCATGCGCGGCGTGTTCTATCCCACCGGCTGGATGGTGCTGATGCTCCCCGGCGAGCAGCAGGCCCGGGAGGCGGCGCGGCTGCTGGCGAGCCAGGGCATCGCCGAGGACGCGATGATGCTGATGACGCCGCAGGACATCCGCCGCGAGCTGGGCGGCGCGGCCGGCGACGACGCCATCCTGCCGTCCCCCGGGAGCGAGGGCGACACGGCACGGCGGTTCGCCGATCTGGCGGCCCAGGGTCACCACGGGCTGATGGTGCACGCGCCGAAGACGGAGGACTCCGAGCGCGTGATGGCGCTGCTGAAGGATTGCCCGGTGTCGTACGGGCAGAAATACCGGGCGCTGGTCATCGAAGACATGGTGACCTGAGGGCAGTGCCCTCCGGCACGCCCTCACCCCAGCCCTCTCCCGCAGGCGGGAGAGGGAGCGCTCAGTGCATGTGCAGGCCGCCGTTGACGGAGAAATCGGCGCCGGTGGAGTAGCCGCCTTCCTCGCTCGCCAGCCAGGCGATGATCGACGCGATCTCGCCCGGTTCGCCCAGGCGGCGCACCGGGATGGTGCCCACGATCTTGTCGAGCACGTCCGGGCGGATCGCCTTGACCATGTCGGTGCCGATGTAGCCGGGGCTCACGGTGTTGACCGTCACGCCCTTGGCCGCGAGCTCCTGCGCCAGCGCCATGGTGAAGCCGTGCATGCCCGCCTTCGCCGCCGAATAGTTGGTCTGGCCGGCCTGGCCCTTCTCGCCGTTGACCGAGGAGATGTTGATGATGCGGCCCCAGCCCTTCTCCACCATGTCGCCCACCACCTGCTTGGTGACGTTGAACATGGAGTTCAGGTTGGTGCCGATCACCGCGTCCCAGTCCTCGCGCGTCATCTTCAGGAACATGCGGTCTCGCGTGATCCCGGCGTTGTTCACCAGCACGTCGATGGCGCCGTGCTCGGCCTTCGCCTGGCTGAAGGCCGCGACGGTCGAATCCCAGTCGCCGACATTGCCGACCGAGGCGTGGAAGGTGTAGCCCTGCGCCGCCTGCTCGGCCAGCCACTTGCCGTGGTCGCGCGTCGGGCCGCAGCCGGCGATCACCTTGAAGCCTTCCTTGTGCAGGCGCTGGCAGATCGCGGTGCCGATCCCGCCCATGCCGCCGGTCACGTATGCCACTTTCTGGGCCATGTTCCTCTCCTTGCCGTTACGCTCTCGCGGGGACGATCGATTCTGCGCGCTCAGGGGCGTTCCACCGCAAGGGAAACTCCCATTCCGCCGCCGATGCACAGGGCCGCCAGGCCCTTGCGCGCCTCGCGCCGCTGCATCTCGTGCAGCAGCGTCACCAGGATGCGGCAGCCGGAAGCGCCGATGGGGTGGCCGATGGCGATCGCGCCGCCGTTGACGTTCACCTTGGCCGGGTCGATGCCCAGCTCCTTGTTGACGGCGCAAGCCTGCGCGGCGAAGGCCTCGTTCAGCTCGAACAGGTTCACATCCTCGATCTTCCAGCCGGCGCGCTGCAGCGCCTTGCGCGAGGCCGGCACCGGGCCCATGCCCATCGTGGCGGGGTCCAGGCCCGAGGTGCCGAAGGCCGCGATGCGCGCCAGCGGCTTCAGGCCCAGGGCCGCCGCCTTCTTCGCGCTCATCACCACCACGGCCGCGGCGCCGTCGTTGATGCCCGAGGCATTGCCCGCCGTGACCGTGCCCGACTTGTCGAAAGCCGGCCGCAGCCCGGCCAGCGCCTCGGCGCTGGTCTTGCGGTTGATGAATTCGTCGGTGTCGAACAGCACCGGGTCGCCCTTCTTCTGCGGGATGGGCACCGGCACGATCTCGTCGCGGAAGCGGCCGGCGTCCTGCGCGGCGGCGGCCTTCTGCTGGCTCGCGAGCGCCAGCGCGTCCTGCGCGGCGCGGTCGATCTCGAACTGCTTCGCCACGTTCTCCGCCGTCACGCCCATGTGGTACTGGTTGTAGACGTCCCAGAGGCCGTCGACGATCATCGAGTCGACCATCTTCCAGTCGCCCATGCGCTGGCCCTCGCGCGAATTCATCAGCACGTGCGGCGCCGCGCTCATGTTCTCCTGGCCGCCGGCCACCACGATCTCGCTGTCGCCCCAGGCGATCGCCTGTGCCGCCAGCATCACGGCCTTGAGGCCCGAGCCGCACACGGCGTTGATCGTGAGCGCCGGCACCTCCTTCGGCACGCCGGCCTTCAGCGCCGCCTGCCGCGCCGGGTTCTGCCCCGAGCCGGCCGCGAGCACCTGGCCCATGATCACTTCGCCGACCTGCGAAGGATCGACCTTCGCGCGCGCGAGCGCCTCCTTGATCACGATGGCGCCCAGCTCCTGCGCCGGCACCTTGGCGAGCGAGCCGCCGAACTTGCCGACCGGCGTGCGGACGGCGGAAACGATGACGATGTCTTCCATGGTTCTCTCCTTCAGGCCTTCGCCTTCACATACCTTCCCGGCGCCGGCTCGATCGCCTTGTACTTCGCGCCCTTGCCGCAGGCCTTGGGCGCGGCGATGCGCTTGCCGCCGTGCGGCGCCAGCCAGGCCGACCAGTCGGGCCACCAGCTGCCGGGATGTTCCTTCGCGCCGGCCAGCCACTGCGCGTGCGTGGCCGGCAGCTTCTCGTTGGTCCAGAAGGACCGCTTGTTCTTCGCCGGCGGGTTGATCACGCCGGCGATGTGGCCCGATGCGCCCATCACGAAGCGCTTCTTCCCGGGCAGGTGCTTGACCGAGGCATAGGCGCCGGTGACCGGCACGATGTGGTCCTCGCGCGAGCCGTAGATGTAGACGGGCAGGTCCACCTTGCCGAAGTCGATGCGCTCGCCGCACACCTTCACCTTGCCCGGCTTCACCAGGTTGTTCTCCAGGTAGGTGTTGCGCAGGTACCAGGTGTACATCGGGCCCGGCAGGTTGGTGGAGTCGCTGTTCCAGTACAGCAGGTCGAAGGGCGGCGGCGTCTCGCCCTTGAGGTAGTTGCCCACCACGTAGTTCCACACCAGGTCGTTCGGCCGCAGGAAGCTGAAGGTGGACGCGAGGTCCTGGCCCTTCATCAGGCCCTTCCGGCCCATCTGCAGCTCGCGGAAGCGCACGGCGTCCTCGTCGACGAAGAGGTCCAGCACGCCGGTGTCGGCGAAGTCCAGGAAGGTGGTCAGCAGCGTCGCCGACGCGACCGGCTTCTCGCCGCGCGCCGCCAGCACCGCGAGCGCCGTCCCGAGCAGCGTGCCGCCCACGCAGAAGCCCAGCGCGTTGACCTGCTTCGCGCCCGCGATCTCGCGCACGACCGAGATCGCTTCCAGCGGGCCGTCGGCGATGTAGTCGTCCCAGGTCTTGTCGTCCAGCGAGGCGTCGGGATTGCGCCAGCTCATGACGAAGGTGCGGTGGCCCTGCTCCACGAGGTAGCGGATCAGCGAGTTCTCCGGCTGCAGGTCGAGGATGTAGAACTTGTTGATGCAGGGCGGCACCACGAGGAAGGGCCGCTCGTAGACCTGCTTCGTGAGCGGCTTGTATTCGATCAGCTGGAACAGCTCGTTCTCGAACACCACCGCGCCCTCGGTGGTCGCCACGTTGCGCCCGACCTCGAAGGCCTTCTCGTCGGTCATCGAGAGGTGGCCTTGCCGCAGGTCGGCCAGCAGGTTCTGCACGCCGCGCGCGATGCTCCCGCCCTGCGTCTCCAGCGCCTTCTGCTGCGCCTCGGGGTTCAGCGCCAGGAAGTTGCTCGGCGCCGAGGCGGCCATCCACTGCTCCACGGCGAAGCGCAGGCGTGCCTTGGTCTTGGCGTCGGTCTCGGCCGCTTCGGCCAGGCCCAGCAGCGTGCGGGCATTCAGCAGGTACACGGCGGCGGAGAAGGCGGCGACCGGGTTCCGCGACCACGCGTCGGCGGCGAAGCGCTTGTCGGCCGGCGCCGCCCGCGGCGCGAGTCCCTGGTTCCACAGCGCGCCGGCCTCGCGCAGGTAGGCCTGCTGCAGTGCCTGCAGCTTCTCGGGGGCGAAGGAGATCGCCGGCCGGTCCGCGTCAGAATGCATGCGATGTCTCCTGCTGCCTTGTTCGAGGGGGATTGCAGTATCCCATCATCCATGTTGCGGTGCAACATACAACCGGGGGTGGACGCGTGCTGATCGCCGCCACCGCCTGGCTCTACGTCGCGGTGATGATGGCCGTGGCCGAAGCCACCCATCCGGGCGGCACCGTCCTCGGCGCCATATTCACGTTTCTACTCTATGGCGTCGCGCCCGTGGCGCTGCTGGTCTACCTCATGGGCGGACGCGCGCGGCGGGCCCGCCGCGCCCGGCGCGAGGCGGGCGCCTCAGGCGAGCCAGGCGCCGGCGGCGAAGCGGCCGCTGACGCGATCCCGCCGGTGCGAAAAGAACCTTGAGGGGTTGGAGACGGTGCACCAGGCCGGGCTGCCGTCGTTGCCGTGCAGGTCCGTGATGCCGAGCGCCTGCAATCGGCGGCGCGCGAGGCCTGGCAGGTCCGCCAGGAACTTGCCCCCGCCGTGCGGACGGAACAGCGCGGCCGCACCGGCATCGCGGGCCAGGAACGCCTCGCGGACCTCGGGGCCCACCTCGAAGGCGTCCGGGCCGATGCAGGGGCCCAGCCAGGCGAGCATGCCGCTCGGCGCGCCGGCCCGCGGCGCCATCTGCGACCACAGCGCCTCCAGCACGCCCGAGCCGTCCGGCCCGGCCAGTCCGCGCCAGCCGCAGTGCGCCGCGGCGACGACGCGGCCCGCGCGGTCGGCCAGCAGCACGGGCAGGCAGTCGGCCACCATCATGGTGCAGGCGATGCCGCGCGCCGTGGTCCAGCAGGCATCCGCTTCGGTGCCGTGGGGCGTGGCCTCGCGAAGGCGCACGACGCCGCGGCCGTGCACCTGCTTCAGGAACACGGGTTTCGCCTGCAGCTCCGCGGCGAGGCGGCGGCGATTCTCGGCCACCGCCCGCGGGTCGTCGCCGACGTGCTCGCCCAGGTTCAGCGAGTCCCAGGGCGGCGCCGAGACGCCGCCGGCGCGCTCGCTGCAGAAGGCGCGCACGCCGGCCGGGGCGGGCCACTGCGGCGTCATGCGCTCAGGCCTCGTTGTCGGGGCAGGCGGAGGGCTGCGCCTGCTGGAAGGCGGGCAGCTTCATGCAGGCGTCGAAGGCGGCCATGGTGCGCGTGAGCCCGCCGAAATCGACGTCGAAGCGCTTGCCGTTGAAGATCTGCGGCACCAGGCAGCAGTCGGCCAGCGTGGGCGTGTCGCCGAAGCAGTAGGTGCCGGCGGGCAGGCGCCGGAGCTCGGCCTCGAAGGCTTCCAGGCCGCTGCGCACCCAGTGGCGGTACCAGGTGTTCTTGGCCTCCTCGTCGACCTTCAGCTCGCGCACCAGGTACTTCAGCACCCGCAGGTTGTTGAGCGGGTGGATCTCGCAGGCGACCAGCTGGGCCAGCGCGCGGACCTGCGCCCGGCCCAGCGCGTCGCGCGGCAGCAGTGGCGGCGCGGGGTGGGTCTCGTCCAGGTACTCGATGATGGCCATCGACTGTCCCAGCAGCTGGCCGTCGTCCGTCTCCAGCGTGGGCACCAGGCCGGAAGGCGAGACGGCGGCGTAGCTGTCCTGCCTGTGCTCGCCCTTGACCAGGTGCACGGGCAGGTACTCGTAGGGCAGGCCCTTGAGCGCGAGCGCGATGCGCACGCGGAAGGACGCGGAAGAGCGGAAGTAGTTGTACAGCTTCATCGGGGCAAGCATAAACCGGCGCGGGCCGCCCTGCTCCTACAGCGCCCGCCTGGCGCCCGGCGGATCATGTCCGCAGCAACCGGAGACCGCCATGCAGCTTGCTTCCAGGATCGCCCTCGTGACCGGAGCTTCCTCCGGCCTGGGCCGCGCCATCGCGCTGGCCTACGCCCGGGCCGGCGCCAAGGTCGTGCTGTCGGACCTCGACGCCGCCAAGGGCGCGGAGACCCAGGCCATGATCGCCGCGGCGGGCGGCGAGGCGCACTTCATCCGCACCGACGTCGCCGATGCCGAGGCCTGCCGCCGGCTGGTCGAGCAGGCCGTCGCGCACTACGGCCGGCTGGACATCGCCTGCAACAACGCGGGCATCGGCGGCGACAGCGCGCCCACCGGCGAATACCCGGTCGCGGGCTGGGACAAGGTGATCGCCGTGAACCTCTCCAGTGTCTTCTACTGCATGCGCCACGAGATCCCCGCCATGCTGGCGGCAGGCGGCGGCGTGATCGTCAACATGGCCTCCATCCTCGGGGCCGTGGCCATGGCCGGCGCCCCCGCCTACTGCGCCGCCAAGCACGGCGTGGTGGGCCTCACCCAGTCAGCGGCGCTCGAATACGCGCAGCAGGGACTGCGGATCAACGCCGTCGGGCCCGCGTTCATCCACACGCCGCTGATCACGAAGCTGGAAGAAGACGAGGCGACGCACCGCCAGCTGGTCGCGCAGCACCCCATGGGGCGCCTGGGCCAGCCGGAGGAAGTCGCGGAGCTGGTGCTCTGGCTCAGCTCGCCGGCCGCTTCCTTCGTGACCGGCAGCTACTACCCCGTCGACGGCGGCTACCTCGCGCGCTGAAGCGCGCCGCCGCGCGCCGCGGCAGCCTGCGCCGCTCTCCCCTACACTGCGGCCCAACGCAGGAGACGAGCATGCTGCATCCCCAGGCCGAGGCGCTGCTGCGCCTGATGGAAGAGCGGGGCGTGCCCCCGACGCACACGCTGGCGCCCGCCGAGGCGCGCGAAATGTACCGGCAGCGCCGCGCCTACACGCAGCCGGACGCGCCCGACGTCGGATCCGTGCGCGACCTCGAGGCGCGCGGCCCGGCCGGCCCGATTCCCCTGCGTTCCTACCGTCCCGCGGGCGCCCGCGGGGACGCCGTGCTCCCCGTGCTCGTGTACTACCACGGCGGCGGCTGGGTGATCGGCGACCTCGACACGCACGACGTGCTGTGCCGCCAGCTGTGCAACCAGTCGGGCTGCGCGGTGGTCGCGGTGGACTACCGCCTCGCGCCCGAGCACCGCTTCCCGGCCGCGGTGGACGACGCGCTCGCCGCCGCGCGCTGGGTCCATGCCCAGGCCGCGACCCTGCGGGTCGACCCGAAGCGCATCGCCGTCGGCGGCGACAGCGCCGGCGGCAACCTCGCCGCCGTCGTGGCGCTGGCCGCGCGCGATGCGGGCGACCTGCCGATCGCCTTCCAGCTGCTCATCTACCCGGCCACCGACCAGCGCCGCGGCTGGCCCTCGCATACGGCCAACGGCCAAGGCTACCTGCTCACGAAGGACAGCATGGACTACTACCATGACCACTACCTCGTGGATGGCTCGCACGACCTGGACTGGCGCGCCTCGCCGCTGCTGCACGCGAACCATGCGAAGCTGCCGCCGGCCTTCGTGCTGACGGCGGGCTACGATCCGCTGCGCGACGAGGGCCTGCAGTACGCGCAGGCGCTGTCGGCGGCGGGCAACCGTGCCGCGCTGGTGAACTTCGAACGGCAGATCCACGGTTTCATCCCCATGGGCCGCGTCATCGACGAGGCCGGCGTCGCCGTGCAACTGTGCGCGGCGCAACTGAGAAACGAGCTCTCCGCATGAAAGCAGAACAGAACGAACTCCTCACCCGCATCGGCCCCGGCACGCCCTGCGGCGACCTGATGCGCAGCTACTGGCAGCCGGTGGCCCTGGTCGACGAATTCGAACCGCGGCTCGATCCGCGCATGGCGCAGCGGCCGCTGAAGGCGCTGCGCATCCTGGGGCAGGACCTCGTGCTGTTCCGCGACGCGTCGGGGCGCTGGGGCCTGCTCGATCGCGACTGCCCGCACCGCGGCGCCGACCTCTCGTTCGGGCGGCACGAGGGCGACGGCCTGCGCTGCCCTTTCCACGGCTGGAAGTTCGACGCGACCGGCCGCTGCCTGGAAACGCCGGCCGAACCCGCGGGCAGCAAGCTGTGCGAACGCGTGCAGCAGCGCAGCTACCCGGTCGTGGAAAGGAGCGGCGTGCTGTTCGCCTGGTTCGGCGAGGAAGGCCGCGAGCCGCCGCCCTTCCCCGCCTTCGACTGCTTCGCCGCGCCGGCCACGCACACCTTCGCCTTCAAGGGCCTGTGGCACTGCAACTGGCTGCAGGCCTTCGAGGTCGGCATCGACCCGGCGCACCCGTCCTTCCAGCACCGCTTCCTCAACGACGCGGCGCTGGACAGCGTGGGCGAGAACGCGGCCGGCCGGCAGTTCCGCAGTGCCAGCGCCGGCGCCTTCGGCGGCGAGAAGTGGCCGATGACGCGGATCATGCGCGAGTTCCACCAGCCGGAGATCTCGTACGAGAACAAGCCCTGGGGCCTGCAGCTGACGGCGCTGCGCCCGATGACGGAGGAGCTGACGCACGTGCGCGTGACCAACGCGATCTTCCCGCACACCTTCGTGATCCCGCTGTCGGAGACGCTCACCATCACGCAGATGCACGTGCCGGTGGACGACACGCGCACCTACTGGTACTCGATCTTCACCAGCTTCGCCGGCCCGGTGGACAAGGAGGCGATGCGCCAGCAGCGGCTCCAGTTCATCGAACTGCCCGACTACATCCCGAAGTCCGGGCGCCACGACAACTGGGGCTTCGACGCCGAGGAGCAGCGCTCGCGCACCTTCCTGGGCATGGGCGAGGAAGACATCAACGTGCACGACCAGTGGGCCGTGGAAAGCATGGGCGCGATCCAGGACCGCACGCGCGAGCACCTGGGCACCAGCGACAAGGTGATCATGGCCAACCGGCGCATGCTGCTGAAGGCGATCGAGACGGTGCAGGCCGGCGGCACGCCGCCCGGCGTGGCCGATCCGGCGCTGGCCGCGCAGATGCGCGGGCCCGACACGGTGGACGGCATCGCGCCGGCAGGCACCTGGGGCACCTGGTGGCAGGAACGCGTGCAGGCCAAGCGCGCGGGCGCGCCCTGGCTGCAGGGTGCCAAGGCCCGCGAAGAGGCCGCGGCCTCGTGAGCGGGTTCGCGCAGGACTGCGGCATCCACGACGCCGCGCGAGAGCAGGCGGTGGCGCGCCTGGGCCGCCGCATCGCCGATGGCGGCCTGGAGCTGGTGCGCTTCGGCTGGTGCGACCTGCACGGCGTCCTGCGCGGCAAGACGCTGGTCGCATCGGCCGTCGAACGCGCGCTGCGCGAGGGCGTGGGCATGGTCAGCACGCTGATGCTGAAGGACACGTCGGACCGTACCGCCTTCAAGGTGTTCGAACCCGGCGGCACGGACTCGCTGCCCGGCTTCGGCCCGGCCAACAACCTGCTGCTGCTGGCCGACCCGGAGAGCTTCCGCGAGCTGCCGTGGACGCCGGGCACGGGCTGGGTGCGGGCGCAGCCCTGGTTCCAGGACGGGCAGCCGGTGGAGCTGGACACGCGCCGCGTGCTGCAGCGGGCGCTGGCGCGCCTCGCCGACGCGGGCTTCACGCTCAAGTGCGGGCTGGAAGTCGAGTTCCACATCTACAAGCTGCAGGACACGCAGGCGCAGCTCGACCCGATGCAGGCCGCGTGGCCGGGCCCGCCGCCGGCGGTGAGCCTGGTCCATCCCGGCTACAACCTGCTCGCCGAAGCCTGGTTCGACCAGACCGAGGAGCCGCTGCGCATCGTGCAGCACACGGCGCAGGCGCTGGGCCTGCCGCTGCTGTCGCTGGAGATCGAGCTGGGCCCCAGCCAGGTGGAGGCCGTGTTAGACGCGACCGACGCGCTCACGGCCGCCGACAACATGGTGCTGTTCCGCAATGCCGTGAAGATGGCGCTGCGCCGCGCCGGCTACCACGCCACCTTCATGTGCCGGCCGCCTTTCCCCAACATCATGTCCAGCGGCTGGCACCTGCACCAGTCGCTGTGCGATGCGCGCACGGGCCGCAACGTGTTCCGGCGCGAGGCGCCGGAGCCGGGCAGCGATGCCTCGCAGGCGGCGCACACGCTGTCCGCGACCGGCGAGCACTACCTCGCCGGGCTGCTGGCGCATGCGCGCGGCATGGCGGTGTTCTGCACGCCCACGGCCAACGGCTTCGGCCGCTTCCGCCCGAACGCCCTCGCCCCGCAGGCCGTGCTGTGGGGACGCGACAACCGCGGCGCCATGCTGCGCGTGGTCGGCGGCTGCGGCGACGAGGCGACGCGCATCGAGAACCGCATCGGCGAACCGGCGGCCAACCCGTATCTCTACTTCGCCTCGCAGGTGCACGCGGGCCTGGACGGCATCGCGCGCGAACTGAAGGCGCCGCCGGCCACCGACGCGCCCTATGCCGGCGGCGGCGAGATGCTGCCGTCCAGCCTGGGCGAGGCGCTCGACGCGCTGCAGGCCGACGCGCTGCTGTGCGAATCCTTCGGGCCCGCCTTCGTCGACTACTTCCACCGCATCAAGCGGTCCGAGCAGCAGCGCTTCGACGCCGCCGAGGACCGCGACGAATTCCAGCGCCGCGAATACTTCGGCCGCATCTGATGATCCGCATCCACCTCGTGGCCGCCGACGGCGGCCAGACCACGCTCGAAGTGAAACCCAAGGGCAGCCTCATGGAGGCCGCCGTGAAGAACGACGTGGAAGGCATCGAAGCCGACTGCGGCGGGCTGATGACCTGCGCGACCTGCCACGTGTACGTGCGCGAGCCGTTCGCGGCGCGGCTGCCCGCGCCGAGCGCGGATGAAGTCGGGATGCTCGCTTTCACGGCGGCGGAGCGCCGGGAGAACAGCCGATTGAGTTGCCAGATCGTGTTGACGGAGGAGCTGGACGGGTTGACCGTCGATTTGCCGGAGGCGCAGCACTAGCAAGCTGGGGTTCGCCTGCGGCTCACCGCCAGCCTACGAGGCGCCAACGTCCCGTAGGCTGGCGGTGAGGGCAAGGCCCGAACCCCAGCTCTCTCCACTCCCTACCGCCCCGCGACGTTCGCGCGTTCCCCCAGGAAAATCTCCACCCGCCGGTTCTTCGCCCGCCCCGCCTCGGTGCTGTTGTCCGCCACCGGTTCGTGCTCGCCGCGCCCCGCGACCTGGATCGCGTCGCCGCGCACGCCGCGCGCCACCAGGTAGTCGCGCACCGACTCGGCGCGCTCGAGCGACAGGCGCTGGTTCAGCGCGTCGGTGCCGGTGCTGTCGGTGTGGCCGATGATCCGCACCTCGGTGGTGGGCTGGTTGGCCAAGCCGCTGGCGAACTGGTCGAGGATGGGACGCAGGCGCGGGTTGATGTCGGCCCGGCCGGTCGCGAACGAGACGTCGCTCGGCACTTCCAGCTTCAGCTGGTTGTCGGGCGTCTGCACCACGGCCACGCCGCTGCCCATGGTGGCGCGCTGCATCGCCTGCTTCTTCTGCTCCATGTGCTGCGACCAGATGTAGCCGCCCGCGGCGCCGACGCCCGCGCCGATGAGCGCGCCCTTGGTGTTGCCGCCGATGGCCGCGCCCGCCAGCGCGCCGATGCCGGCGCCGATGGCGGTGCGCTTGCCCGTGTCGCTCATGCCGGTGCCGTCGTTGGCGCAGCCCGCCAGCAGCAGGGCGCTGGCGCTGAAGGCCAGGGCGAGATGGCGCAGGTGTTGTTGCTTCTGCATCGATTCCTCCTTGCGATTGAATGCAGCAGCCACCATAGAGGAGCCAGCCCGGCAGGTGGGCCGTGGGTACAAGCGGAAGTGGAACTTACAAATCGAGCGCCGCTTCGCCTTCGTGCCCGGCCACGAGGCGGCCCAGCAAGGCGATCAGCTGCGCGCGCTCGGCGTCGCTCAGGGGCTCGAGGATCCGCGACTGCACCTTGCCCACCGAGCGCTTCATGCGGCGCGCCGCTTCCGCGCCGTTGTCGGTGACCCACAGCCGCTTGCGGCGGCGGTCGGACGGGTCGGCTTCGCGCCGCACCCAGCCGCGCGCCTCCAGCCGCGTGATCACCGAGCCGAACGTGGCGGCGTCGAAGGCGACGCGGCGCGCCAGCGTCACCTGGTCCTCGCCCGGCGTCTCGATCAGCGCGTTGAGGATCGCGAACTGCACCGGCGTGACCTCGAAGCCGGCCGTCTCCTCCATGAAGATCGCGACCGAGACCTGGTGGGCCCGCCGGATCAGGTGGCCCGGCGCATGCCGGAAATCGAAGCTCCTCGCCATGCGCGGCAGTGTAGCGGCGCGCCCGCCTTGCCGGGGCCCGGGTTGCTATGTATGCTTAGCATCCCCATGCCCCTTTCCCTCACCGAACCCGCGCGCCAGACCCCGGTCTGGGGCGAATACGAAGTCGTCGTCCTCGGCGGCGGCCCCGCCGGCATCGCCGCGGCCGTGGCCGCCGGCCGCGCCGGCCGCAAGACCCTGCTGATCGAACGCTACGGCTTCCTCGGCGGCATGGGCACCGCCGCCGGCGTGACCAATTTCTGCGGCCTGCACGCCAACGTGCACGGCGACATCCGCCAGGTCGTGCACGGCGTCGCCGACGACCTGCTGCAACGCATCGACCGCCTCGGCGGCCTGAACCAGCCGCACGCCCTGTTCGGCAAGACGGTCGCCCAGGCCTACGACACGGCCGCCTACAAGATCGCCGCCGACGACCTGCTGCTGTCGGCCGGCGTCGAGGTGCTGTTCCATGCCCTGGGCGCCGGCGTCGTCATGGACGGCGCGCGGCGCGTGCGCGCCCTGCTGGTGGAGACCAGGTCGGGCCGCTTCGCCGTCGTGGGCCGCGCCTTCGTCGACGCCTCGGGTGACGGCGACCTCGCCGCCTGGGCCGGCGCGCCCTACGAGCTGGGCGACGGCCACGGCAACATGCTGTACCCCTCGACCATGTTCCGCGTGAACGGCATCAACCCGGAGCGCGCCGGCAAGGCGTGGGAGGTGATCCCCAAGCTGATGCTGCAGGCCGAGGCCGAGGGCCGCTACACCTTCCCGCGCAAGGCGCCGATCGTGCGGCCGCAGAAGAGCGGCATCGAATGGCGCGTCAACCTCACCCAGCTGGCCAACAGCGAAGGCAATGCCATGAACGGCACCGACGCGCGCGAGCTGAGCGAAGCGGAAATCCTGGGCCGCCGCCAGATCGCCGAGGTGGCCGGCTTCCTGCGCGAGGTGCCCGGTTTCGAGAGCTGCTACATCGTGGACATCGCGCCGCAGGTGGGCATCCGCGAGACGCGGCGCGTGCGCGGCGCCTACCAGCTGACCGAGCCCGACGTGCTGGAATGCGCCAGCTTCGACGACACGATCGGCGTCAACGGCTGGCCGCTGGAGATGCACCTGAAGGGCACCGTCGAATTCCGCTGGCCGAAGATCCCGGAAAGCCGCGGCTTCAACCACCTGCCCTACCGCATGACGCTGCCCGAGGGCCTGGACAACGTCTGGATCGCGGGCCGCTGCGCCTCCATGAGCCACGAGGCGCAATCGGCCGCGCGCGTCACCGGCGCCTGCTTCGTCATGGGCCAGGCGGTCGGCACGGCCGCCGACCTCGCGCTGAAGGACGGGGCCGCGGCCGACGCCGTGGACGTCGCCGTGCTGCAGCAGCGGCTGGAAGACAATGGGGCCTACCTGGGCCGCAGCTGGTAAGGACACGTCATGAACGCACCCCACCCGACCGCGCAGCTGCGCCAGCAGCTGTACCGCGACATGGACCCGCACAACCTCACGCCGCTGTGGGAGGTGCTGCATGCGCTGGTGCCGCCGCAGCCGAAGACGCCCTGCGTGCCGGCGCTGTGGAAGTACGAGGACGTGCGGCCGTTCCTGATGCGCGCCGGCGAGGCGATCACGGCGGAGGAAGCCGTGCGCCGCGTCCTGATCCTGGAAAACCCGAACCTGCGCGGGCAGTCGGCGATCACGCAGTCGCTGTACGCCGGCCTGCAGCTGATCCTGCCCGGCGAGGTCGCGCCCAGCCATCGCCACGTCCAGAGCGCGCTGCGCTTCATCGTCGAAGGTTCCGGCGCCTACACGGCGGTGGACGGCGAGCGCGCGACCATGCACCCGGGCGACTTCATCATCACCCCGAGCTGGGCCTGGCACGACCACGGCCACGAGGCCGACGCGCCGGTGGTGTGGCTCGATGGCCTGGACATCCCCATGATCCGCTTCTTCGACGCCGGCTTCGCGCAGAACGACGCCAGCAAGTCGCAGAAGGTCACGCGCCCCGAGGGCGCGAGCTTCGCCCGCTACGGCCACAACATGGCGCCGGTGCGGCACGACGCGCCCTACGGCAAGACCTCGCCGATCTTCAGCTATCCCTACGCCCGCAGCCGCGAGGCGCTGGAGACACTGGAGCGCAGCGCGCCGGTGGACGCCTGGGACGGCACGAAGCTGCGCTACGTCAACCCGCAGACCGGGGGCTGGACCATGCCCACCATCGGCACCTTCCTGCAGAAGCTGCCCGCGGGCTTCGCCGGCAAGCCCTGGCGGCAGACCGACGGCGCTGTCTACAGCGTCGTGGAAGGCGAAGGCGAAGTCGCGATCGCCGCGGGCGAGCAGGAGTGGCGCTTCCGCTTCGGGCCGCGCGATCACTTCGTGGTGCCGTCGTGGCACACTGCGCGGCTGTCGTCGGCCGCAGGCTGCGTCCTGTTCAGTTTTTCCGACCGCCCCGTCCACGAGGCGCTGGGCATCCACAACGAAGAAAGGTTGTCATGAGCTACGTCTTCCAACCCGCGCCCGCCACGAGCGTGCCCGTCGTGGGCCGCGCCGAGCGCTTCCCGGTGCGCCGCATCTACTGCGTGGGCCGCAACTACGTGGAGCATGCCAAGGAGATGGGCTTCACCGGCCGCGAGCCGCCGTTCTTCTTCATGAAGCCGGGCGACGCCGCCGTGGTGGTGAACGCCGGCGAGACGGCCACCCTGCCCTACCCGAGCCTCACCAAGGACTTCCACCACGAGATCGAGCTGGTGGCGTGCATCGGCACGGGCGGCAGGAACATCAAGGCCGCCGACGCGAAGAAGCACATCTGGGGCTACGCCGTCGGCCTGGACATGACGCGCCGCGACCTGCAGGGCGAGATGAAGAAGCAGGGCCGCCCCTGGTGCATCGGCAAGGGCTTCGACGCCTCGGCGCCCATCGGCCCCATCACGCCCGCGGCCGAGGCCGGCGACATCGAGAACGCCGAGATCTGGCTGCAGGTGAACGGCAAGGACCGCCAGCGCAGCAACGTGTCCAAGCTGATCTGGTCGATCGGCGAGATCATCGAGCACGTGTCCGCCGCGTGGGAGCTGCAGCCCGGTGACCTGGTGTACACGGGCACGCCCGAAGGCGTGGCGGCCGTGTCGCCCGGCGACACGCTGGTGGGCGGCGTCGGCGGGCTGACCGGCATCAGCCTCAAGGTCCAGGCGGCCTGAGTCCGGCCTTGCGCGTCCTGGACCTGCTGGCGAAGGCCTGCGCCATCCTCGCCGGCCTGATCCTGACCGGCGTCACCCTCATGACCTGCGCCAGCCTGGTGGGGCGCAACACGAACGGGTGGACGCTGGTCGGGGACTTCGAACTCACCGGCGTCGCGGCCGGTGCGGCGATCGCGCTGTTCCTGCCCTGGTGCCAGGCGAGGCGCGGCAACATCATCGTGGACTTCTTCACCGCGAAGTGCAGCGCGCGCACCAACGCGCGCCTGGACCGCCTGGGCGCCCTGCTCCTGGGCCTCGCCGTCGCCTTCCTCGCCTGGCGCACGATCCTGGGCGGCCTGAGCTCCTGGAACGCGCACTCCACCACCATGATGCTCGGCTTCCCCGAGTGGGTGGTGTACGCCTTCATGGTGCCGCCGCTGGTCCTCACGGCCGTGATCGGGCTGTGGCAGGGGATCCTGGGCTTCGGGCCGGAGGTCGAGGAGTGAGCCCGATCGCACTGTGCGCGCTGATCTTCGCGATCATGCTGGGACTGATGGCGATCCGCACGCCGATCGCCATCTCGATGTTCATCGCCGGCTGCGTCGGCTACGTGCTGCAGTCCGGCCTGGCGCCGCTGGAGAGCTTCCTGAACGCGCAGGCCTTCGCGCGCTTCGCCAGCTACGACCTGTCGGTGATCCCGCTGTTCATCCTGATGGGGCACTTCGCCACCCAGGGCGGCATCTCGCGCTCGCTGTTCGAGTTCGCCAGCGCCGTGATGGCGCGCTTCCGCGGCGGCCTGGCGATGGCGGCCGTGATGGCCTGCGCCGCCTTCGGCGCGATCTGCGGCTCCTCGGTCGCGACGGCCGCCACCATCACGTCGGTCGCGCTGCCGGAGATGAAGCGCCACGGCTACTCCGGACGGCTCGCCACCGGCACGCTCGCCGCCGGCGGCACGCTGGGCATCCTGATCCCGCCCTCGGTGCCGCTGGTGATCTACGCGATCCTGGCGGAGCAGAACATCGCCAAGGTGTTCGCCGCCGCGATGATCCCGGGCGCGATCGCGATGCTGGGCTACATGATCGCCATCGCCGTGTACGTGCGGCTGGTGCCGGGGCACGCGCCCGAGCAGGACGAGGCCTCGCGCATGACGTGGCGGGCGCTCGGCGGCGTCGTTCCCATCGCGCTGATCTTCACGCTGGTGTTCGGCGGCATCTACGGCGGCTTCTTCACGCCGACCGAGGGCGCGGCCGTCGGCGCGGCGGCGACCTTCCTCGCGGCGCTGTTCAAGGGCGAGATGACGTGGCAGAAGTTCAAGCACTGCTTCTACGCCACGGCCGAAGGCAGCGCGATGATCTTCATGATCTTCATCGGCGCCGACCTGATGAACGCCGCGCTGGCGCTGACGCAGGTGCCGGCGCAGCTGGCGACGCTGGTGGGCAGCTGGGGCCTGTCGCCGGTGGCGGTGGTCGCGGCGATCCTGCTGTTCTACGTCGTGCTGGGCGCGGTGATGGACGAACTCTCCATGATCCTGCTGACGATCCCGATCTTTTTCCCGATGGTGATGTCGCTGGACTTCGGCATGGGCAAGGAAGCGACGGCGATCTGGTTCGGCATCATGGTGCTGATGACGGTGGGCTTCGGCCTGCTGGCGCCGCCCGTGGGGCTGAACGTCTACGTCGTCAACGGCATGGCCAAGGACATCCCCATCGGCGAGAGCTACCGCGGCGTGATGCCCTTCCTGGTGAGCGACACGCTGCGCACGCTGCTGCTGCTGTTCTTCCCGTCGATCTCGCTCTGGTTCGTGAAGTTCGTGAGTTGATGCGTTGCGGTGGGGTTCGCTTCGCTCACCACCACCCTACGAACATCGCGCCGCCGTAGGGTGGCGCCGGCCGCAGGCCGGCGGACGGTGAGCGCAGCGAACCCCACCGCAGGGAAACCCCGCTAACCTTCGCCGCGCCGATCCGGTAGCTTCGACGCATCCCGCTTTTCGGAGAACCACAATGATCGCCCGTCGCACCCTCCTGAAATCCGGCGCCGCCGCGGCGCTGGGCGGCTCCTCGCTCGCCGGCTTCGCGCAGCAGTCCGTCACGCTGAAGTTCCACACCTTCATGGCCCCGACGTCCAACGTCTGGCTGAACATGCACAAGGCCTGGATGGACAAGGTGGAGAAGGACTCCGGCGGCCGCATCAAGTTCGAGGCCTATCCCGCCATGCAGCTGGGCGGCACGCCCGTGCAGCTGTACGACCAGGCCCGCGACGGCGTCGTCGACGTGATCTGGACGCTGCCCGGCAACACCACCGGCCGCTTCCCGCGCGTGGAGGTGTTCGAGCTGCCCTTCATCATGTCCAACGCCGAGGCCACCTCCAAGGCCTACTGGGAATACGTGCAGACCATGGCGCCGGACGAATTCAAGGACACGCAGGTCATCGCCCTGCAGGTGCACGGCCCCGGCTGCATCCACACCGAGAACAAGCCGGTGCACAACGTCGGCGACATGCGCGGCCTGAAGGTGCGCGCCCCCACGCGCCAGGTCACCAAGCTGGTGGGCTCGCTCGGCGCCATCCCGGTGGGCATGCCCCTGCCGCAGATCCCGGACGCGCTCTCCAAGGGCACGATCAACGGCTGCGTGATCCCCTGGGAGGTGGTGCCCTCGGTCAAGGTGCACGAACTGACCAAGTACCACGCCGAGTTCGACCCGGCCGGCGGCGCGCTCTACACCACGACCTTCGTGATGGCCATGAACAAGGCCAAGTACAACTCGCTGCCGCCCGACCTGAAGAAGGTGATCGACGCCAACTCCGGCATGGCCACCTCGGGCTGGCTGGGCAAGGTGCAGCAGCACGGCGACATCGCCGGCCGCAAGGCGGCGCAGGAGCGCGGCAACACCATCTTCACCGTGAGCCCGACGGAGGCGCAGGAATTCCGCCGCCGCTCGCGCCAGATCGAGGTGGAGTGGGTGGAGGACATGAACAAGCGCGGCTACGACGGCCGCAAGCTGCTCGACACGGCGAAGAAGCTGATCGAGAAGCACACCCGGACCACCAAGGCCTAAACTCGGGTGACCGCCAAGGCAAGGGCTCCCCGGGGAGCCCTTCTTCTTGTTCCGTGAGCCTTTTCCGCACGCCCATCAAGCACTGCCGCAACTGCGGCGCCGCCGTCGTCTACCGCCTGCCGGACGACGGGGACACGCACGAGCGCGCCGTCTGCCCGGCCTGCGACACCATCCACTACGAGAACCCGCTGAACGTGGTGGGCACCGTGCCCGTGCTCGGCGACAAGGTGCTGCTGTGCAAGCGCAACATCGAGCCGCGCTGGGGCAAGTGGACGCTGCCGGCCGGCTTCATGGAACTGGGCGAGACGACGGCGGAAGGCGCGGCGCGCGAGACGACCGAGGAAGCCGGCGCGCAGTTCGAACTGGAAGGCCTGTTCACGGTGCTGAGCGTGCCGCGCGTGGGCCAGGTGCACCTGTTCTACCGGGCGCGCCTGCTCAGCGACGTGTTCGCGCCCGGCTTCGAGACGATCGAGGCGCGCCTGTTCGCCGAGGACGAGATCCCCTGGGAGGAGATCGCCTTCCGCACGGTGCGCGAGACGCTGGAGTGCTTTTTCGCCGATCGCGCGCGCGGGCAGTTCGGCGTGCACACGCTCGACATCACCTGAGCGAGGCTGCCCTCGCCCCGGCCCTCTCCCGCCAGCGGGAGAAGGAGAGGATCAGGGCTGCTGCTGCGGGCCCTGGCGGATCTTGGATTCCTCGCGCAGGCGGGCCTCGGCGCGCCGCTGCACGCACAGCGGGTGGTTGCGCGCGCCCGCCTTGTCGCAGTGCTCGGCCAGGCACAGTTCCTTGGAGAGGAAGAACTTGCCGCGGCACTGCTCCACCGCCTGGTAGTTCGCGGCCGTGGCGACCGGGGGCGGCAGCGGGCGCGCGGGCGGCGGCTCCGGGGCCACGCGGGTGGGCACGGTGGCGACGGCGGCCGGACGGGGCTCGGGCGCCGCGGCCGGCGCCGGGCTCGCGTGGACGGGGGGCTTGGGAGCGGCCCTGCGATGTTCGGCCTTGGCCGTGGGGTGTTCGGCCTTGGCGGTGGGGCGTTCGGGCGCGGCGGCGGGCGCCCGTGCCGTGGCGGGCGCAGGCGCGGCGCTCGGTGCCGCGCTGGCGGCGCCGGCCACCGCGGGCGACGGGCCGTCGGCCGGCGCGGCCGCCGAAGCGGCGGGCGCGGCGGCGAGCGCCGGCGCGCTGGCGCTCGCAGCGGCGGAAGCGGCGCCGGCCGCGGCGTCCGTGCTGCCGCCACCGCGCAGCGCCATGGCCAGCACGCCGGCCACGGCCAGCGCACCGATGCCGGCCAGCGCCGCCGCGGGGATCTTCCTGCGCGCGGACGCCGGCGGCAGGCTGTCGTCGTCCTCGTCCCGCCCACGCGGCGCCGCCGCCACCACCGGCGCGGCGGGCTGCGGCGCGGGCGGGATGGGCGCGGGGCTGCGCGCCGGCGTGACCGCGGCGGCTGGCGCGAGCTTCGCGGCGGCGGCCCCGATCGGCTGCGTTTCGGTGTAGTCGGCCTCCGGGCGCTGCTGCGGCGGCACCGGCGTCGCGGCCGGCTGCGAGGCCGTCCCGGCGACGGCCGGGCGCGACGGCGCGGTGGGCAGGCGCGTGAGTTCGCTGTCGGGGAACTGGGTTGCGGCGAACACGCTCGCCGTGCCCGGCTGGCTGCCGCCGACGACGGTGGCTTCGCCGCCCGAGAGCTTGCGCAGGCGGCGGCGCGCCAGGTCGGCGTAGATGCCGGCCGGGAATTTCTCAAGGAAGCCCTGCAGCTCCTCGGGATCGCTGGAGTCCTTCACGTCCTTCCAGTACACCAGCTCCAGTTCCTGCGTGACCGAGCTGGCCCCGCCGATCGACGGCGTGGTGGCGCTGCCGGGCGGCACGGTGCCGGGCGTGGTGAGCGGGCGCGAGGCGGCCGCATCGGGCGCCGCCTTCTTGTCGGGGTTGGCCGGCGGCACCACCGTCTGGTCCTCGGCGCGCCGGATCGCCGCCTGGAGGGCGACCGCGAAGTCGCGGGCCGTCGCGAAGCGCTCGTCGCGGTTCTTGGCCAGCGCCCGTGCCACCACGGCGTCCAGCGCCGAGGGCAGGCGCGGGTTGAAGGAACTGGGCGGCGGCGGCTGGTGGCCGATGATCTGGTGGATGATGGAGAAGTCGTTGTCGCCGTCGAACGGGCGCTTGTCCGTCAGCAGCTGGTACAGCACGACGCCCACCGAGAACAGGTCGGCGCGCGAATCGATCTTCTGGCCCTGCACCTGCTCCGGCGCCATGTACTTCAGCGTGCCCACCATGCTGCCCTGGGTGCGCGTGGCCTCGCCGGAATCCTGGATGCGGGCGACGCCGAAATCCGTCAGCTTGACCCGGCCGCCCGGCTCGATCAGCAGGTTGGCGGGCTTGATGTCGCGGTGGATGATGCCCTGCTTGTGGGCGTAGTCCAGGGCGCTGAGCAGGTCGCGGATGATCTTGAGCGACTGCTCCAGCGTGTAGCGCACCCCGCGGTCGAGGTGGTGCTTGAGGTCGTCCCCCTGGATGTACTCCATGACCAGGAAGGCGCAGTCGGCGTCGCGGTCGGAGTCGTAGACGCTGACGATGTTGGGGTGCTGCAGGCGCGCGGCGGAGCGCGCCTCGGTGCGGAAGCGGTGCTCGTACTCGGACGCCGCTTCCTCGGACAGGTTCTCGACCTTGACCGTCTTGATGGCGACGCGCCGATCCAGGTTGGGATCGCGGCCTTCGTACACCACGCCCATGGCACCCTTGCCGAGGACCCGGAGCACTTCGTACCGTCCCAGCTTTTTGAGAGTCACTTCAGCCCATGGGAAACACGTGGAAACTCATTCTAGCCGCCACCCCCCTGGCAAGGCCGAGTTCCTCAGGTGCCGGGGCGTCCGGTTGTGTTGCGTTTCGCACGCACCAGTGCACGGGCGTAGGCGCGGGCAAAGTGCCGGTCCAGGAGGTCCTGCAGCCACGCCGGGTCCGCCGCCATGCGGGCCGCATAGTCACGGCTGAAGGCCTCCCAGGCCCGGGCCGACTCGAAGATCCGGGCGCCGCTTCCCAGCAGCCGCTGCTTCAGGGCCTCGGGCTCGAACTCCTCCACGATGCGGCGGGCGAGCTCGCGCACGGCCTCGCCCATCGCCTGCTCGTGCCCCGTGAGTTGCGTGACCAGCTGCGCCACGGCGCGGTCGGGCGGCATCAGGCCCTCGCTCGCGGCCAGGCCGCCGAACAGGTAGTGCAGCTTGCGCTCCACCGGGCCGTCCAGCCGCAGCGGATTGAGCTCCCGCCCCTCGGCGAAGGTGCGCTCCTCCGAGTGCAGTTCCTGGCGCGCCTCGCCGGCCGCCTGCGCGGCCTGCAGCAGGCCCTGGAGGGCGATGCGCGTGAGCCGCCCCATCGTCTCCAGCTCGCCCTGCGTGAAGGCGCCCTGCCCTTCCAGTCCCAGGCCGCGGAAGAAGGGCTGCAGGTCGCCGGCCGGCTGCAGGGCGTCGGCGCGCAGGCCGCCCCCCGGCGCACCCGGGCCGAAGGTGCTGTGGAAGCCCCAGTCGCCGAAGGGATCGTCCTCGGGGATGCCGGGCACCGTCGGGGAGGCGCTCCCGGGCATCAGCTGCGCCGCCTGGCGCTCGAATTCGTCCCACGGGTCGGCTTCGGCCGCCGGCGCCGGCGCGGGTACGGTTTCCGCGGCGGCCGCGAGGATGCGATAGGCGGCGAGCCCCAGCGCCTCGCCCGGCTGGAGCACGCCGCGGGCGCCGGGCGGCAGTTCGCCGGCGGGGCTCTCCACGCCGTTGACCACCGACAGCACGTGGAAGTGCAGCTGCCCGCCCTCGTTCCACAGGCTCAGGTGGCGGCGCGAGACCTTGCGTTCGGGATCGGGCAGGCAGACGGCGCAGTCGGTGTCGCGCCCCAGGATCAGGGCCGGCTCGCCGGGGGCGATCCTGCGGTGCACGTCCAGCCCGGGGCCGGAGATCTGCAGGGCGACGTCCATCCAGCCTAGACGACCACCGCGAAGGTGGCGAGCGGCGCCGCCTCCGCGTTGCGGTCGCAGCCCAGGGCGATCTGTCCCTGCCCCACGAGGTAGCACTCGGTGCGGCGCAGCACCACCGGTTCGCGCTGGTTGCCGAAGTAGACCCAGGTGCCGAAGCTGGAGGCGTCGCCCAGCACGAAGTGGCCGCCGCGCCATTCGATGGTGGCGTGCAGGCGCGAGACGCGCGAGTCGTTCACCGGCAGGTCCGCGGTGGCCGAGCGGCCCAGCGTGATCGGCTCGCCGCGCGGCTGCAGCCGGCGCACTTCGCCGGCGATGCCGATCTCCAGGCTGGCCTCCGAAGGCGGCTGGCCGAACATCGACACGCCCATGACCGTCGCCTCGGCGTCGCGCTCCTCCTTCCAGTGGACGCGGAACACCTCGGTCACTTCGGCCTTGCCGCGCAGGTACATGGGGCCCAGGCTGCGCAGCTTCTCCTGCTGCTCGCGCGGCAGCGCGTCGCGCACGCGCTGGCTGGTGAGGATCTGGTCGGCGCCGGCCAGGTCGGCCAGGCGGGCGGCGCTGTTGACGGCGTCGCCGTAGCAGTCGCCCTGGATCTCGACGACCTCGCCCGACTCGATGCCCATCTGCATCTGCACCGGGCGGCCCATGCCGCCGGGGCGCACGGGCTTCTGCTGCAGGCGCTCCTGGATCGCGATGCAGGCGGTGAGCGCCTGGGTTTCCTCGGGGAAGACGACGAACAGGCCGTCGCCGAGCAGCTTCACCACCCGGCCGTTGTGCTGTTCGAAGATCTTGGCGAGCGCGGTCGTCAGCTGCGTGAGGAAGCGCCCGGCGGTCTCGTCCCCGAGCCGCTCGAAGATGCCTGTGCTTCCCACGAGGTCAGCGAATACGACGGAGGCCATGTGCCCGGCCATTATGCCCGCGCCCTTGCGGAAACGACGCAGCCGGTTGGCCCGAAGGGACCAACCGGCTGTCCTGTGTGTGGTCGGCGTGGCGGGATTCGAACTCGCGACCCCTTGCACCCCATGCAAGTGCGCTACCAGGCTGCGCTACACGCCGAAGCCCGCGATTATAGCCTGCCGCGGAGGGGCCTCAATGCAACAGCAGGTCGCGGATCTCGAAGAGCTCGCGCCTGAGCAGCTGCAGCTTGTGCGAGATGAGGTCGCGGTCCTCGGGCGGGGCGTCCTCGAACTGGCTTTCGCCGAAGGAGGATTCCTCCACCTCGATGACCTCGACGCCCTCGAGCATCACCTCGCCGGCGCGGCGGCGGTCGCGCTCGCCCTGCACGATTTCCTGCAGCTTGTTGCGCGCGCCGCTGATCGTGAAGCCCTGGTCGTACAGGAGGTCGCGGATGCGCCGGATCATCAGCACCTCGTGGTGCTGGTAGTAGCGCCGGTTGCCGCGCCGCTTCATCGGCCGCAGCTGGGTGAACTCCTGCTCCCAATACCGTAGCACGTGGGGCTTGACGCCACACAGCTCGCTGACCTCACCGATGGTGAAGTAGCGCTTGGCAGGGATTGCCGGGAGGCCTTTCTCCATTGAAATCAATCTACTAGGAGAGAAAGCTTCGAGGTTACTCTAAGAGGTCGCCCCTGCAAAGCCCATGTGCCGGAACGGGCGCCGCCGAATGCGGACAGCCGGACGCAAAGGTCGCAAAGGTTGCGCAAAAGACGCAAAAAAATTCAGCTGAGGTTCTTTTGCGACCTCTGCGCAACCTTTGCGACTTTTGCGTCCTTGCCCCCGCTTTTCAGGCGGATTCGCCGGAGCCGCTGCCCTGGATCTGTTCCTTGAGCTTGTGGCTGGCGTGGAAGGTGACGACGCGGCGGGCTTCGATGGGGATGGCTTCGCCGGTGCGCGGGTTGCGGCCGGGCCGGGGGGCCTTGGTGCGGATCTGGAAGTTGCCGAAGCCGGAGATCTTGACGTCCTTGCCTTCCACGAGGCTGGCCGAGACCAGGTCGAAGAAGGCATCGATCATGTCCTTGGACTCGCGCTTGTTCAGCCCGATCTGCTCGAACAGCAGCTCCGCCAGCTGCGCCTTGGTGAGCGCCGGGGTTTCCAGGCTCTCGACGGCAAACTCCATGATGTCCTCTGTCCTGAGTGCTGTAGTTGTCGCGAGGTCGGCCATCGTCATCCCCTCAGGCGGCCACCCAGCTGCGCGGAGATCCGCTCCACCACCGCGCGCACGGCCGCCTCGATCTGCTCGTCGGTCAGTGTGGCGTCGCTGCGCGCGAGCGTCAAGCGCACGGCCAGGCTCTTCTCGCCCAGCGCCAGGCCGGCCGTCGCCTGCTGCGCCTTGTAGACGTCGAACAGCAGGGCGTCGCGCAGCAGCCCGCCCGTGTCGGCCGAGCGGATCGCGGCCAGCAGCTGGTCGTGGGTGACCTTCTCGTCCACGATCACGGCGATGTCGCGCTCGGCCGGCTGGAAGCGCGGCACCGGCTCGAAGGCCGGCACCTTGCGGGCCGTCACGGCGTCGAGGTCCAGCTCGAACAGGAGGGGCGTGTGGGGCAGGTCCCAATTCTGGCGCCAGCGCGGGTGCAGCTCTCCGACGAAGCCGACGTCGCGGCCGTCCACGCGCACCACCGCGCAGCGGCCCGGGTGCATGGCCGGGTGCTCGCCGGGCGCGTACTGCGCCTGGAACGGCGACAGCAGCGCCTGCACGTCGCCCTTCATGTCGTAGAAATCGCCGTGGGCGGGCTTGCGGCCCCATTGCAGGCCGTCGGGCGCGCCGTAGGCCAGGCCGGCCACCTTCATGGGCTGCCGCACGCCGCGCACGGTGGTGTCGGTGGTCTGCACCGCCGGGTCGCGCAGGAACACGCGGCCCAGCTCGAACACGCGCACGCGTTCGGCCTTGCGGTCCAGGTTGAACTTGAGCACCTGCAGCAGCGAGCCGAGCAGCGAGGAGCGCATCACGCCCATCTGGCTGGCGATGGGGTTCAGCAGCTTGATCGGGTCGGCGTTGCCGGCGAGCTCCTGCTCCCAGTGCGCCTCGACGAAGCTGAAGTTGATCGTCTCCTGGTAGCCCAGCGAGGCGAGCAGGCGGCGCACGGCGAAGCGGCTGCGGCGGTTCTCCGGCGGCAGCTTGGCCGTGATGGGCGCGAGCGGCGGCGTCGTGGGCAGCTGCTGGTAGCCGATCACGCGCACGACTTCCTCGATCAGGTCTTCCTCGATCGCGAGGTCGAAGCGGTAGGGCGGCGGCGTCACGGTGATCACCCCGCCGTCGGCCTTCGCCGGCAGGCCCAGGCGGGCGAAGGCGTCCAGGCACTGCGCCTCGGTGACGGGCATGCCGATCACCTTGGAAGCGCGCGCCACGCGCAGCTGCACGGGCTTGCGCTCGGGCAGCTTCACCTGCTGGTCGTCCATCGGGCCGGGCTCGCCGCCGCAGATCTCCAGGATCAGCCGGGTGATGTGCTCGATGTGGTCCACCGTGTGGGCCGGGTCCACGCCGCGCTCGAAGCGGTGGCCGGCGTCGGTGGAGAAGTTGTAGCGGCGCGAGCGCCCCTGCACCGCTTCGGGCCACCAGAAGGCGGCTTCCACGTACACGTTCTTCGTGTCGTCGGAGACGGCCGTGGCGTCGCCGCCCATGATGCCGGCCAGCGATTCGACCTCGCGGTCGTCGGCGATCACGCCCACCTTCTCGTCCACCGTGATCGTGTTGCCGTTCAGGAGCTTCAGCTGCTCGCCCGGGCGGCCCCAGCGGACGTCCAGCCCGCCGTGGATCTTGTCGAAATCGAAGATGTGCGAGGGACGGCCGAACTCGAACATCACGTAGTTGGAGATGTCCACCAGCGCCGTCACGCTGCGCTGGCCGCAGCCGGCCAGGCGCTCGACCATCCACTGCGGCGTCTTCGCCTTGGTATCCACGTTGCGGATCACGCGGCCGGAGAAGCGGCCGCACAGGTCGGGCGCGCTGACCTTCACCTTCAGCTTCGCTTCGTTCACCGGGGCCACCGGCGCGAACTTCGGCTGCACCAGCGGCGCGCCGGTCAGCGCCGACAGCTCGCGGGCGACGCCGTAGACCGACAGCGCGTGCGCCAGGTTGGGCGTGAGCTTGAGCGTGAAGACGTGGTCGTCGAGGTTCAGCACCTCGCGCACGTCCTTGCCGACGGGCGCGGCCGCGTCGAGCTCCAGCAGGCCGCCGTGGTCGTCGCTCAGCTGCAGCTCGCGCGCCGAGCACAGCATGCCCTGGCTCTCCACGCCGCGCAGCTTGCCCAGCCTGATCGCGAAGGGCTTGCCGTCGTCGCCGGGCGGCAGCTGGGCACCGACCAGGGCGGTCGGCACGCGGATGCCAGGGCGCGCGTTCGGCGCGCCGCAGACGATGTTCAGCAGCGCGCCCTGCCCCACGTCGACCTGGCACACGCGCAGGCGGTCGGCGTTGGGGTGCTGCACGGCTTCCTTGATCTCGCCGACCACCACCTTGTTGAACGGCGGAGCGATCGGGCGCAGGTCTTCCACCTCCAGCCCACCCATCGTGAGCACGTCGGCGATCTGCTGGGTGGACAGCGGCGGGTTGCAGAACGCGCGCAGCCAGGACTCGGGGAATTGCATGTCGTTATCGGAATTGCTTCAGGAAGCGGATGTCGCCGTCGAAGAACAGGCGCAGGTCGTTCACGCCGTAGCGCAGCATGGTCAGCCGGTCCGGGCCCATGCCGAAGGCGAAGCCGATGTGCCGCTCGGGGTCCAGCCCCATGTTGCGCACCACGGTCGGGTGCACCTGGCCGGAGCCGGCGACCTCCAGCCAGCGGCCGGCGAGCGGCCCGCTCTGGAACTGGATGTCGATCTCGGCGCTGGGCTCCGTGAAGGGGAAGAAGCTCGGGCGGAAGCGCAGCGCGAGGTCCTCGCTCTCGAAGAAGGTGCGGCAGAAGTCGGTGAAGACGACCTTCAGGTCCTTGAAGCTCACGTTCTCGCCCAGCCACAGGCCTTCGCACTGGTGGAACATCGGCGAGTGGGTGGCGTCGCTGTCCACGCGGTAGGTGCGGCCGGGGGCGATCACGCGGATCTCCGGCAGCGGCTCGCCGCGCGCCACCGCATCCTTGTAGCGCTTGATGTGCTGGTGGGCGTAGCGCACCTGCATCGGGCTGGTGTGCGGCCGCAGGTTGTAGGGGATGCCGTCGTCGCCGTCGATGTCCACGTAGAACGTGTCCTGCATCGAGCGCGCCGGGTGGTTCGGCGGGTTGTTCAGCGAGGTGAAGCTGTGCCAGTCGCTCTCGATCTCCGGGCCGTCGGCGACGTCGAAGCCCATGCTGGCGAAGATCCGCTCGATGCGCTCCAGGGTCAGGCTGACCGGGTGCAGGCCGCCGGGCTCGCGGATGCGTCCGGGCAGCGAGACGTCCAGCGCCTCGGCCTTCAGCTGCGCCTGCAGTTCGGCGTCGGCCAGCGCCTGGCGGCGCTCCGACAGCGCAGCCTCGATCGCCTGCTTGGCCTGGTTGATCGCCGCGCCGCAAGCCTTCTTCTCCTCCACGGAGAGCGCCGCCAGGCCCTTCATCAGCTCGGTGATGCGGCCGGACTTGCCGACGTACTGCGCCTTGGCGTTTTCCAGCTCGGCGGGCGTGCGGGCGCCGGCGAAGGCGTCCCGCGCCGAAGCGACGATCGAATCGAATTCTTGTGTCATGCGAAAAAAACAGGGCCAGGTCCTTGCGGCCCTGGCCCTGTCCATTTGGTTTGCACCGGACGCCGCGTCACCGCGGCGCCCACCGCGAAACTCAGGCAGCCAGCTTGGCCTTCACCTGGTTCACGATGCCGGTGAACGCCTCGGGGTCGTGATAGGCGATATCGGCGAGGACCTTGCGGTCGATGTCGATGCCGGCCTTGCGGATCCCGTTGGCGAACTGGCTGTAGGTCAGGCCGTTGGCGCGGGCCGCGGCGTTGATACGTGCGATCCACAGCTGGCGGAAGACGCGCTTCTTGGCACGGCGGTCGCGGTAGGCGTACTGCCCCGCCTTCATCACCGCCTCCTTGGCGATGCGGAAGACGTTGCCGCGGCGGCCGCGGAAGCCCTTGGCGAGGGCGAGGACCTTCTTGTGGCGGGCGCGGGCCGTTACACCACGTTTGACGCGAGGCATGTGTGTTCTCCTTCTTCGTCGTTCGTCAGATGCCCGCGAACGGGAGCATCTGGGCCATGTGGCCCATGTTGGTCTCGTGCACCGCCACGGCGCCGCGCAGGTGCCGCTTGTTCTTGGTGGACTTCTTCGTCAGGATGTGGCGCTTGAACGCCTGTCCGCGCTTGACCGTCCCGCCGGGACGCACGCGGAAGCGCTTCTTGGCTCCGCTCTTGGTCTTCATCTTGGGCATGTACATGCTCCTTCTTCGTTCGTGCTCGTGAGGCGTCGCGGGAAAACTCCCGCGCCTTGATGGCCCCGAGCCACTTGTGGCGGGCAAGGCCCGCCTTCTCCGCCGCCACGGCGGGACCAACCGTCGTGGCTTCGAATTCCGTCTACGCCGTCGTCGCCGGCGCCTCGGCCGCGGCCTTGGGGGCCGCCGCCTTCTTCTTGCCCGGCGCGATCATCATGATCATCTGCCGGCCTTCCAGCTTCGGGAACTGCTCGACGACGATCAGGTCGCCGAGGTCGTCCCGGATGCGCTGCAGCAGCGCCATCCCGATTTCCTGGTGCGTGATCTCGCGGCCCCGGAAGCGCAGCGTGATCTTGCACTTGTCGCCCTCTTCCAGGAAGCGGCGGATGTTGCGCAGCTTGATGTTGTAGTCGCCGTCGTCGGTGCCGGGCCGGAACTTGATTTCCTTGACCTCGATGACCTTCTGCTTGGACTTCGCTTCCGCTGCCTTCTTCTGCTCCTGGTACTTGAACTTGCCGTAGTCCATGAGCCGGCAGACCGGCGGGTTGGCGGTGGCGGCAATCTCGACCAGGTCCACGTCCAGCTCACCCGCCATGCGCAGGGCTTCCTGCAGGCTCACGATGCCCAGGGGCTCGTTGTTCGGTCCGCTCAGGCGGACTTCCGGGGCCATGATCTCCCGGTTCAGGCGGTGCTTGCGTTCCTCGCGCTGGCGGCGGTCACGAAAATCAGTAGCGATGGTCCAGATCCTTCAAACAATGACAACTACAGAAACTGTAGCAACACCGTCACCATGGGCGCGGGCTCGAGCTTCCTCCCTCGGGATTCAGCGCTTGCTGGCGATGTCCTCGGCGATCCTTTCGGTCAACGCCTGGAGGGGCATCACGCCGAGGTCCTTGTTGCCCCGGGCGCGCACGGCGACGGCACCAGCCGCCTTCTCCTTGTCGCCGACGACGAGGAGGTAAGGCGGCTTTTGCAGCGAATGCTCCCGTATTTTATACGTGATCTTCTCGTTGCGCAGGTCGGTCGCCACCCTAAGCCCTTGATTCCTCAGCCTTTTGGCGACCTCTTCGGCGTAGTCCGCCTGCTGGTCCGTGATGTTCAGCACCACCGCCTGCACCGGCGCGAGCCACGCCGGCAGGGCGCCCGCGTGCTGCTCGATCAGGATGCCGATGAAGCGCTCCATGCTGCCCACGATGGCCCGGTGCAGCATCACCGGCCTGTGGCGCGCGCCGTCCTCGCCGACGTACTCCGCGTCCAGCCGCTCGGCCATGGAAAAATCCACCTGCATCGTGCCGCACTGCCACTGCCGGCCGATGGCGTCCTTCAGCGTGTACTCGATCTTGGGTCCGTAGAAGGCGCCGTCGCCGGGGGCGACCTCGAACTCGCAGCTGGAGGCGCGCAGGCTCTCCATCAAGGCCTGTTCGGCCTTGTCCCAGATTTCATCGGAACCGATGCGCTTCTCCGGCCGCGTCGCCACCTTGTAGATGATGTCCGTGAAGCCGAAGTCGCGGTAGACCTTCTGCAGCAGGGCCGTGTAGGCCGTGCATTCCGGCAGGATGTGGTCTTCCGTGCAGAAGATGTGGCCGTCGTCCTGGGTGAACCCGCGCACCCGCATGATGCCGTGCAGGCCGCCCGTGGGCTCGTTGCGCACGCAGGAGCCGAACTCGCCGTAGCGCAGCGGCAGGTCGCGGTAGCTCTTCACGCCCTGCTTGAAGATCAGGATGTGGCCGGGACAGTTCATCGGCTTGATCGCGTACTCGCGCTTCTCCGACTCCGTCGTGAACATGTTCTCGCGGTACTTGTCCCAGTGGCCCGTCTTCTCCCACAGGCCCTTGTCCAGGAGCTGCGGCCCCTTGACCTCCTGGTAGCCGTTGTCGCGGTACACGCGGCGCATGTACTGCTCGACTTCCTGCCAGACGGCCCAGCCCTTGGGATGCCAGAACACGAAGCCCGGCGCGTGGTCGTCGATGTGGAACAGGTCCAGCTCGCGGCCGAGGCGCCGGTGGTCGCGCTTCTCGGCCTCCTCCAGCATGGTCAGGTACTGCTGCAGTTCCTCCTTGCTGGCCCACGCCGTGCCGTAGATCCGCTGCAACATCTCGTTGCGGTGGTCGCCGCGCCAGTAGGCGCCGGCCACCTTCATCAGCTTGAAATGCTTCAGCTTGCCCGTGCTGGGCACGTGCGGGCCGCGGCAGAGGTCCTCGAAGCCGCCCTCGGCGTAGAGCGACACGTCCTCGCCGGCCGGGATGCTGCCGATGATCTCCGCCTTGTAGGCCTCGCCCATCTGCTTGAAGTGCTGCACGGCCTCGTCGCGCGGCAGGACGCGGCGCGTGACCGGCTCGTCCTTCGCCGCGAGTTCGGACATGCGCTTCTCGATCGCCGCCAGGTCCTCGGGCGTGAAGGGCCGCTTGTAGGCGAAGTCGTAGTAGAAGCCGTTCTCGATCACCGGGCCGATGGTGACCTGCGCGTCCGGGTACAGCTCCTTGACCGCGTAGGCCAGCAGGTGCGCCGTGGAGTGGCGGATCACGTCCAGGCCTTCCGGGTCCTTGGGCGTGAGGATGGCGAGCTGCGCGTCGCGCTCGATGCGGTAGGCCGTGTCGACGACCTTGCCGTCGACCTTGCCGGCGATGGCCGCCTTGGCCAGGCCGGGGCCGATGCTGGCGGCCACCTCGGCCACCGTCACCGGGCCGGGGAATTCGCGGCGCGAGCCGTCGGGAAGCGTGATGTGGATCATGGTCAGTGATGCGGGCTGGAATGAAAAAAGCGCGGCGGCAGCCGCGCTTCGTCCGAATCCAGGCAATGTGGCGCGCGACTACCCGGCCGCTAGCGGGCCGTGGATCCTTCCGGGGTAGTTCGCGGTGTCATAACCATGATGCCTTTCTCGCCCTTGTTGGTTCTTCGCAGCGATTCTAACCCGCCGGCACCACGCCTGCGCCGGCGCAGCGGGGGCATTCCGTGATCACGGTCTGCTTTTCCACCTCGAATTTCTCGTTGATGTTCTCGCTGTCGATGCGCAGCTGCCCGCTGCCGTCGCAATCGGGGCAGGGCCGGCCGCCGCTCAGGTCGCGCACGTTGAAGACCCCGGTCCTCTCCTCGGTCGAAGCGCCCATGCATGCCTCCTGGAATAGGGATGCCCCACTGTAGCGAGGATGGGCCGCCAACCCAACAGGCCCGACCCCTCACGGAGCTCCGGCCACGGCGTGCTCGCCCTCGGGCCGCGGGGCCTCGCCCGCCGCCGGCGGCTGCGGCCCGCGTGGCAGCACCACCACGAATTCAGCGCCCTGCCCCGGCCCGTCGCTGTGCGCCTCGATGTGGCCGCCATGCAGCTCGGCCAGCCGCGCCGCCAGGCTCAGCCCGATCCCCAACCCGCCGCCGGCGAGCGAGCGCTCGGCCTGCACGAACATCTCGAAGACCTGGCGCAGCTTCTCGGGGGCGATGCCGATCCCGTTGTCGCGGATCGCGACGCGCACTTCCTGCGCCTCGGCCTGCACCTGGATCGCGATCTCGCCGCCGGGCGGCGTGTAGTTGGCCGCGTTGTTCAGGAGGTTGGTGAAGACCTGCGCCACCCGCGCCGGGTCGATGTCCAGCACCAGCGCCGGATCGACTTCGGGGACGCTCAGGCGGTGGCCGCGCGCCTCGATCAGCGGGCGGCTGGTCTCCACGGCCGCAGCGATCACCTCGGCCAGCGGCGTGGGCTGGCGCTGCAGCGCGATCTTGCCGCGCGAGATGCGCGAGACGTCCAGCAGGTCGTCGATCAGCCGCACCATCACGCTCACCTGGCGCTGCGCGACCTCGCGCGCTCGCTCGGCCTTCGCCCCGTCCGGCACGCGGCGCAGCACTTCGAGCGAGTTGCGCAGCGGCGCCAGCGGATTGCGCAGTTCGTGCGCCAGCACCGCCAGGAATTCGTCCTTGCGCCGGGCCCCCTCGCGCAACTCGCCGTAGAGCTGCTGCAGGCGCTCGGCGCGCTCCCGCGCGCGTTCCTCGCTCACCTGCAGCGCTTCCTCGTTGCGCCGGCGCTCGGCCGCCGCGGTCTCGGCGGCCCGCCGGGCGCGCGCCTGCACCAGCGTGATCCAGGCGAGCAGCAGGCTCGCCGCGAGCGACATCACGGCCAGCCAGGGCAGCAGGCGCCGCTGCGACAGCGCCTCGAAGGCCGGGCGGCTGCTGAATTGCAGCAGCCAGGTGCGGCCGCCGACCTCCAGCTTGCGTTCGAGCCGGAAGGCGGGCTCCGGCCCCGCCGCATCGCGCGTGGACCTCAGCAGCGCGCTCGGCTCCGCGCGCTCCCCGTCGTACAGCGCGTAGTCCACCTGCTGGAAGCCGCTGCCGCGCACCCCCACCAGCAGGTCGCCCACGCGCAGCGGCGCATAGACGAAGCCGCGCAGCGCCTCGCGCCGGCCCTCCACGGTGGCCGGGACGGTGGATCCCCGGTAGACCGGCAGGTAGATCAGGAAGCCGGCCTGCTTGCGCTCGTCGATCTCCTGCACCAGGATCACCTTGCCCGAGGCGGCCGGCGCGCCGCTGTCGCGCGCGCGGGCCATCGCCTCGCGCCGCACCGGGTCCGTGAACATGTCGTAGCCGATCGCCGCCTGGTTGCGCTGGTCCAGCGGCTCCAGGTACACGATCGCGTGGTACTCGTCGCGCGGGTTCGGCGGCCAGACGTGGAAGCCGGGCAGGCCCTGGGCCCGCAGCGCGCTTTCGGTGCGCTCCAGGCTGTCGGGCGCGATGCGCTCGCTGTAGCCCATGCCCAGGATGCCCGGATAGCGCTCGCGCAGGCGCAGCTGCTCGATGTAGGCGTGGAACTCGTCGCGGGTGACCTCCTGGCTGCCGGCGAAGAGGCCCGCGACGCCGCGCAGCAGCGTGATGGTCGTGTCGGCACGCTCGCGCACCGAGTCCGTGGTGCGCGCGGCCTCGCCCTCGAATGCGGCGCGGTCGCGCTCCTGCACCGAGCGCGTGACCGACACGAGCAGCATGGCCGTGACCAGCAGGGCCAGGCCGAACACCAGCAGGGGTGCCAGCCAGGGGGAGCGGGTCGGGGGCGGCGCGGCGGGAGGATCGGTCGCGGAGGGCATGCGGCGGGGCGGGCAGGGCCGTCGATCCTAACGCGGCCGGCCGAAAAAAAGGCCCGGCGCGGACGAGCCGCACCGGGCGCGCAACGCGGCCGTGACGCTCAGGCCGCGACGCGCTGTTCCTCGAAGAACTGCTCGTCCTCGGTCGATCCCTTCAGCGCGGCGGTGGAGGCGTTCGCCTCGATGGTGGTGGTCACCGCGTCGAAGTAGCCGGTGCCGACCTCGCGCTGGTGCTTCACGGCCGTGAAGCCCTTGTCGGCGGCGGCGAACTCCTTCTGCTGCAGCTCCACGAAGGCGCTCATGTTGCGGCGCGCGTAGCCGTGGGCCAGCTCGAACATCGAGTAGTTCAGGCTGTGGAAGCCGGCCAGCGTGATGAACTGGAACTTGTAGCCCATGGCGCCCAGCTCGTCCTGGAAGCGCGCGATGGTCGCGTCGTCCAGGTTCTTCTTCCAGTTGAACGAGGGCGAGCAGTTGTAGGCCAGCAGCTTGCCCGGGAACTTCGCGTGGATCGCGTCGGCGAAGTCGCGCGCGAACTGGAGGTCGGGCGTGCCGGTCTCGCACCAGATCAGGTCGGCGTATTCGGCATAGGCCAGGCCGCGGCTCACCGCCTGGTCGAAGCCCTTCTTCGTGCGGTAGAAGCCCTCCACCGTGCGCTCGCCGGTCAGGAAGGGCTGGTCGTTGGCGTCCACGTCGCTGGTGACCAGGTCGGCCGCCTCGGCGTCGGTGCGGGCGAGCAGGATGGTGGGCACGCCCATGACGTCGGCGGCCAGCCGCGCCGCGACCAGCTTGGCGACGGCCTCGCGCGTGGGCACCAGCACCTTGCCGCCCATGTGGCCGCACTTCTTGACCGAGGCGAGCTGGTCCTCGAAGTGCACGCCCGCGGCGCCCGCCTCGATCATCGCCTTCATCAGCTCGAAGGCGTTCAGCACGCCGCCGAAGCCGGCTTCCGCGTCGGCCACGATCGGGGCGAAGTAGTCGATCCAGCCCTCCTCGCCCGCCTCCCGGCCCTCGCTCCACTGGATCTGGTCGGCACGGGCGAAGGTGTTGTTGATCTTCTTCACCACCTTGGGCACCGAATCCACGGCATAGAGCGACTGGTCCGGGTACATCTCGCCGCCGCTGTTGGCGTCGCCCGCGACCTGCCAGCCGGAGAGGTAGATGGCCTTCAGGCCGGCCTTCACCTGCTGCATGGCCTGGTTGCCGGTGAGCGCGCCGAGCGTGTTGACGAAGGGCTCGGTGTGGATCAGGTTCCACAGCTTCTCGGCGCCGCGGCGCGCCAGGGTGTGCTCGATCGCGAGCGAGCCGCGCAGGCGCACGACGTCCGCGGCGGAGTAGCCGCGCTTGATGCCGCGCCAGCGCGGGTTCTCCGCCCAGTCGCGTTCGAGCTGGGCGATCTGCTGCTGCCGCGTGAGGTGGGTCCAGTTGCTCATGTTCACTCCATGGTTGATGTCGAACCGGGGGCGCCAGGGTCGCGACGCCATGGGTGAAACTCTAAGTCTTGTACAAGACCGCGTGGGGCTCTTGTGTCTTATACAAGACTATTTATTTTTTTCAATCTTATCAACGACTTGCCGTCTTCTTTCCGCAATACGGGATCCGTTTTCTTGTATTGAGAAATTTTGCGGCGCCGCACCATCGCCGATTCCCGCGATGCGAAACGCATTTCACGTGGTGTGAAAGAGGATCCAGTCGCCGTGCGCGATCGGTTCGCGGCCGCGCACGCGCGCCGGGTTGATCTCGTAGACGAGGCAGGGCACGGGCCGGCCCTCCACGGCCACCTGCACCTCGCGCTTCAGGTACTCGCTGTCCTCGCCCGGCACGATCTGCTCGATGGCATCGAGCAGCGCCTCCAGCGGCGGCGTGATGCGGTAGACCTCCCCGACCACCGTGACGGCGCGCTCGCCGCCCAGCGTGAGGCCGGGATACCAGTCGAAGTGGTACAGGACGCCCTGCACCTCCCCCATGCCCACGTACTCCGGCGGCGGCGCGAGCCGGTTGATGTCGTTGCGGCCGCCGCGGCGCAGGGTGCCGTAGACGAAGACGTGGCGCGAGGGGGCTTCAGGCATGATGCGGCGGTTTGTGCGCCCGCCATTGTCGATGAGCTTCGTCCCCAGCCGACCGCTTGCCTACGCCTGCCTGGCGCTCAGCATGTCGCTGGTGGGCAGCTACGTCGCCCTGTCCAAGCCGCTGGTGGCCGCCATCCCCGTCTTCCTGCTCGCCTGGCTGCGCTTCGGCATCGGCGGCCTGGCGATGCTGCACTGGCTGCGCAAGCCGCCGGGCGAGCCGCCGCTGGAACCGCGCACGCACCGGCTGCTGTTCCTCGAATCCTTCCTCGGCAACTTCCTGTTCTCCGTCTGCATGCTGTTCGGCGTGAGCCTCACGAGCGCCGTCTCCGCGGGCGTGATCATGGCGGCGATCCCGGCCACCGTGGCGCTCCTGAGCTGGGCCTTCCTGCGCGAACGCATCACGGGCCGCACATGGACGGCCATCGCGTGCGCCGCCGGCGGCATCGCCCTGCTCGCACTGGCCCAGCCGGCGCAGGGCTCGGCCGGCGCGGGCCGCCACGCCTGGCTCGGCAACCTGCTCGTGCTGGCGGCCGTCGCCTGCGAGGCGTCCTATGCGGTGATCGGCAAGGCGCTCACCGGCGTGCTGGGGCCCAAGCGCATCACGGCGCTGATCAACCTGTGGGGCTTCGCCCTGGTGACCCCCTTCGGCGTCTGGCAGGCCCTGCACTTCGACTTCGGCGCGGTGGGCGCCGGCGCCTGGCTGCTGCTGGTGTTCTACGCGCTGGCGGCGAGCGTCTGGACGGTATGGCTGTGGATGACCGGGCTCAAGGTGGTGCCCGCTGCCCAGGCCGGCGTGTTCACGGCGATGCTGCCGGTTTCGGCGGCGCTGGTGGGCGTGCTCGCGCTGGGCGAGCAGATGGGGCTGCTGCAGGCGCTCGCGTTCGCCTCGGCGCTGGCGGGGATCCTGCTGGCGACGCTGCCTGGATCCCGGCCTGCGCCGGGATGAGCGGCCGGGGAGGATCGCTTCGCGCTCCTCAGCGGCCGGTCACCTTCTTGATCGCGGGCTTGATGTTCTCGCGCTTCGCCGGCAGAACGGCCGCGTTTTCCCGCGGCATGTTCAGCACGATGGAGGTGGACGTCTCCGCCAGCAGGCAGAACTTCGTCACGACGGCGTCCAGGTGCTCCACGTCGATCACGGCGATCTCCAGGATCCAGCTGTCCTCGCCCGTCACGTTGAAGGCGTTCACCACCTCCGGCGTCTGCTCGATCAGCTTGATCATGCGGGCGTACTCCGCCCGTCCCACCCGCACCAGCGCGCGGATGCCGTAGCCGAGCCGCTGGTAGTCCACCACGGCACGATAGCCCTTCACGAAGCCGGCCATCTCCAGCTTGCGCACCCGCTCGGTCACGGCGGGCTGCGACAGGTGCACCTGCCGGCCGAGCTCCGCCATGCTGATGCGGGCATCCCGCTGCAGTTCGGCGAGGATGCGGGTGTCGTAGGCGTCGAGTTCAGGAACTTCGGTGGACACGGTAGTCAACTTTCAAAATCAAGGTGGAAGCGGCCGATGTCCTTGGATCATGCATGGATGCCCGGCGGAGCACAACCTAGCATCCCGGGATGACCACCGCCGCCCTGCCCGCCCGCGCCGCCGCGCCGGCCCTGCTCCTGCCCGCCCTGCTCGCCTGCTACCTGGTCTGGGGCTCCACCTACCTGGCGATCCGGCTGGCGCTGGCCAGCTTCCCGCCCTTCTTCCAGATGGGCACGCGCTTCCTCACCGCGGGCGGGCTGCTCATGGCCTGGGTGCTCTGGCGTGCCCGCCGCGGCGGCGGCCGGCTGCCCACCGCGCGGGAATGGCGCAACGCGCTCGTGATCGGCACGCTGATGCTCGGGGCGGGCATGGGCCTCATGGCCAGCGCGGAGCAGACGATCGGCTCCGGACTCGTGGCGACCTTCATCGCCGTGGTGCCCATGCTCGTTTGCGGCTGGGGCCTGCTGTTCGGGCAGCGGCCGCACCGGCTGGAACTGGCCGGCATGGCCGTGGGCGTCGCCGGCGTCCTGATGCTGGTGCGCGGCGCGAGCTTCGGCGCCTCGCCCACCGGCCTGGCCTGCATCGCCGGCGCGACGCTGGCCTGGTCGCTCGGCTCCGTGCTCTCGACGACGCGCCTGCCGCTGGCCCCCGGCGCGGCCGGTTTCGCGAGCGAAATGTTGTGCGGCGGCGCGGTGTTGATGGCGCTTTCTCTCGTGCTGGGTGAGCAGTTCGCGTGGCCGCCGCAGCCGCTCGCGCTCGCGGCCTGGGCCTACCTCGTGGTGTTCGGCTCGCTCGTGGCCTTCAGCGCGTACCTGTACCTGCTGGCGCACGCGAGCCCGGCGATCGCCACGAGCTACGCCTTCGTGAACCCGGTGATCGCGCTCGCGCTGGGCGTGCTCGTCGCGGGAGAGGCGCTCTCGGGAGGCGAGTGGGCCGCCTGCGGCGTGATCCTCGCGGGCGTCCTGCTGATCTTCAGAGGGAAATCGGCTTCCGCGCGCGGATGAAAAAGCAACATCTCCCAGCGAGAAACCGCGTTTTTCGCTTTCACGCGTGCTTTTTCTCCTTTAGCATCCGCAGTGCCAGTGAGAGGGCAGTTTTCCACTGGTGGTTCATCAACTTCTAGAAGGAAATCCGACATGGCAACTGCGAAGAAAGCGGCGAAGAAGGCGCCGGCGAAGAAGGCTCCCGCCAAGAAGGCGGCGGCCAAGAAGGCCCCCGCGAAGAAGGCGGCGGCGAAGAAGGCCCCGGCCAAGAAGGCGGCCCCGGCCAAGAAGGCAACTGCGAAGAAGGCCCCCGCGAAGAAGGCCGCTGCGAAAAAGGCTCCCGCCAAGAAGCGCACCCCGAACGCGGCGTTCATGAAGCCGCTGACCCCGGACCAGTCGCTGGCCGCCGTCGTGGGCTCGGCTCCCCTGCCGCGCACCGAGATCGTCAGCAAGCTGTGGGCCTACATCAAGAAGAACAAGCTCCAGGACCAGCAGAACAAGCGCATGGTCAACGCCGACGACAAGCTCCGCGCGCTGTTCGGCAAGGGCCAGGTGTCGATGTTCGAGATGGCCGGCCTGATCGGCAAGCACGTCAAGTAAGGCGCTCGCCCTCCATGGAAACGCCGGCTGCAGCCGGCGTTTATCTTTGGGGGCGGGCGGTGGGGTTCGCTGCGCTCACCTTCCGCGGCTTCGCCGCGCCACCCTACGAGGCGCGGGATCGTAGGGTGGCGGCGGCCGCAGGCCGCCGGGAGGTGAGCGCAGCGAACCCCACCGCGTCCTGATCACCCCTGCTTCTTCAGCGCCGCCGCGCGGATCGCGCTGAGCGTCCCGCGCGTGGTGATCACTTCCGGATCGAGCATCACCTCGATCACCGTCCCCACCTTGCGCTCCAGCGCCGCCCGCAGGGCCGGCTCGAACTCCGCGGTGGCCGTGACGCGCGTGCCCTCGTAGCCGTAGGCCTTGGCCAGCGCGACGAAATCGGGATTGGCGAGCGCCGTGCCCGCGCCTTCCACCCGCGCCGGGTATTCGCGCTCCTGGTGCATGCGGATCGTCCCGTACATGCCGTTGTTCAGCAGCACGATGATCGAACGGGCGCCGAACTGGCTGGCCGTCGCCAGTTCCTGCCCCGTCATCAGGAAGTCGCCGTCGCCGGCCATGGTGAGCACGACGCGGCCGGACACGATGTTCGCGGCGATGCCGGCCGGCACGCCGTAGCCCATCGCGCCGGAGGTCGGCGCCAGCTGCGTCTTGTGGCCCTTCACGAGGCCGTGGTGGCGGAAGAAGCGGTGCGTCCAGGAAGCGAAGTTGCCGGCGCCATTGGTGACCAGCGCGTCGGCCGGCAGGTGCTTCTGCAGCGTCGCCACGATCGCCGGCATGTCGATCGGCCCGGGCAGCGGTTGCGGCACGAGGTTGGCTTCGTAGTCGGCGTGCGCCGCCTCGGCCCAGGCCGCCCAGGGCACCTCGGTCGGCGCCTCGAGCGCCTCCAGCGAGCGGGCCGCGGCGTTCATCGTCGCGTTGATCGCCAGGTCGGCGTGGTACACGCGGTTCAGCTCCTCGGCGCTCGCGTGGATGTGCACCAGCTTCTGCTTCGCCTTGGGCGGCTTCAGCACCGTGTAGCCGCTGGTGGTCATCTCGCCCAGGCGGGGGCCGATGGCGATCACCAGGTCGCTCTCCTGGATGCGCGCCGCCAGCTTGGGGTTGATGCCGATGCCGACGTCGCCCGCGTACAGCGGGTGGTGATTGTCGAAGGTGTCCTGGAAGCGGAAGGCGTTGCCCACGGGCAGCTTCCACTGCTCCGCGAAGCGCTGCAGCGCCTGGGCGGACTGCGGCGTCCAGCCGCCGCCGCCGGCGATCACGAAGGGCTTGCGCGCGGCCAGCAGCAGCTCGCGCAGGCTGCGCAGCGCGCCCGGGTCGGCCCAGGTCTCCACCGCCTCCACGCGCGGCAGCGGCCGCGCCGCCGTGCTCTTCACCAGCATGTCCTCGGGCAGCACCAGCACCACGGGGCCCGGGCGGCCGTTCATGGCCGTCGCGAAGGCACGCGCGACGTATTCGGGAATGCGGTCGGGATCGTCGATGCGCTCCACGCGCTTGGCCATGCCCTTGGTGCTGGGACCGAAGAAGCTGCCGTACTCCAGCTCCTGGAAGGCCTCGCGGTCGCGCTGGTCGCTGGCGACGTCGCCGACGAACAGCACCAGCGGCGTGGAATCCTGGAAGGCCGTGTGCACGCCGATCGAGGCATTGGTGGCGCCCGGGCCGCGCGTCACGAAGCACACCCCTGGGCGGCCCCCGCCCATCTTGCCCGCGGCCTCGGCCATGAAGGCGGCGCCGCCCTCCTGCCGGTTCACGACGAAGCGGATCTGCTCGCGGTACTTGTGGAAGCCATCGAGCACGGCGAGGTAGCTCTCGCCGGGAACGCCGAACGCATGGCGCACGCCCTGCGCGACGAGGCATTCGACGATCAGGTGGCCGGCCAGCTGGGTGTCTGCGGTCATGGTGCTTGACTCGATTAACTGTTTGGTGAATTATCGGCGGCCATGGCACGAGACCCCAGCCCTGCCGGAGAAGAACGACTGCGCGATGCCGATCGCTCGCAGAGCACCATCTTAGCGGCGGCCCGCGACGAATTCGCGGAGCACGGCCTGGGGGGCGCCCGCGTGGACCGCATCGCCGAACGCGCGGGCCTCAACAAGCGGCTGATCTACTACTACTTCGAGGACAAGGACAAGCTGTTCCAGGCGGTGCTGGAGCAGACCTACCGCGACATCCGCCAGCGCGAGCTGGAGCTGCACCTGCAGGAACTGGAGCCGGCCACCGCGGTGCGCCGCCTGGTCGAATTCACCTGGGACTACTACCTCGAGCACCCCGAGTTCCTGACGCTCCTGAACAGCGCCAACCTGCACCGCGCGCGCCACCTCACGGATTCGAGGCGGGCGCGCGAACTGAACTCGCCGCTGATCGAGACGCTGGCGGCGGTGCTGGAGCGCGGCCGCCGCGAGGGCGTGTTCCGCGGCGGCGTCGACCCGGTGCAGCTGTACGTGTCGATCGCCGGCATGGCGTACTTCTACCTCTCCAACAGCCACACGCTGTCGGCGATCTTCGGCCGCGACCTGCTCGCGCCGCGGGCCCGGGCCGAGCGCCTGTCGCACATGACGGACGTGATCCTGGGCTACCTCTCGGCCCACTAGCGTCCCGCTTGCGCCAGGCCCATGGCTGGCCCATAATTCACCGGATAGTTAATTAACCGCAGCAAGGCACATTCATGGCGACCCAGAGACTCGGAATCATCATGCACGGCGTCACCGGACGCATGGGCATGAACCAGCACCTGATCCGCTCGATCGTGGCGATCCGCAACCAGGGCGGCGTGACGCTCTCCAACGGCGACAAGGTGATGCCGGACCCGATCCTGATCGGCCGCAACGCCGAGAAGATCGAGGCGCTGGCGCGCTCCCAGAAGATCGAGCGCTGGGGCACCGACCTGGACAAGGCGCTGGCCAACAAGGACGACACCGTCTTCTTCGACGCCGGCACGACGCAGATGCGCCCCGCCCTGCTGGCCAAGGCCCTGCGCGCCGGCAAGCACGTCTACTGCGAGAAGCCGATCGCCACCACGCTGGCCGAGGCCATGGACATCGCGCAGGTCGCGCAGAAGTCCGGCCTGAAGCACGGCGCCGTGCAGGACAAGCTGTTCCTGCCCGGCCTGCGCAAGCTGGACATGCTGCGCCGCGCCGGCTTCTTCGGCCGCATGCTGTCGCTGCGCCTGGAATTCGGCTACTGGGTGTTCGAGGGCGACCTGCAGCCGATCCAGCGCCCCAGCTGGAACTACCGGGCCGAGGACGGCGGCGGGATGATCCTGGACATGATGTGCCACTGGCGCTACGTGCTGGACAACCTGTTCGGCCAGGTGAAGTCCATCTCCTGCCTGGGCGCCACGCACATCCCGCAGCGCTGGGACGAACAGGGCCGGCCCTACCAGGCCACGGCGGACGACGCCGCCTATGCCATCGCCGAACTCGTGGGCCACAACGGCGAGCCGGTGGTCGCGCAGCTGAACATGTCCTGGGCCACGCGCGTGCGCCGGGACGACCTCGTGACCTTCCACGTGGACGGCACGCACGGCTCCGCCGTGGCCGGCCTGCAGGAATGCCGCGCGCAGAGCCGCGTGACCACGCCCCGCCCGGTGTGGAACCCCGACGTGAAGCAGACGATGAACTTCTTCGACCAGTGGCAGGAAGTGCCCGACTCGGAGTTCTACGACAACGGATTCAAGATCCAGTGGGAGCACTTCATCCGCCACGTGGTGGAAGACGCGCCCTACAAGTGGACGCTGCCGGAAGGCGCCAAGGGCGTGCAGCTGGTGGAAGCGGCCCTGCAAAGCTGGAAGGAACGCCGCTTCGTCGACGTGCCGCCGCTGGCCTTCTGAGGAGCACCGCCATGGCCCTGACGCTCAAGCTGCCCACGCGCGCCGGCGCGATCGAGACCTATGCGCTGCGCGGCGCCACGCCCGCGCGGCCCGACGCCGGCGTGAAGTTCAACCGCATCGCCTACTCCGCCGCGCACGTCGTGGCGGACCCGCTGGCCGCCATCGACCCCTGGCTGCAATGCGCCGTCGACTGGGACGCGACCATCGCCTACCGCCGGCGCCTCTGGTCTCTGGGCCTGGGCGTCGCCGAGGCCATGGACACGGCCCAGCGCGGCATGGGCCTGGACTGGCCCACCTCGCTGGAGCTGGTGCGCCGCTCGCTCGACGCGGCGCGCGACGTGCCGGGCGCGCTGGTCGCGTCCGGCTGCGGCACCGACCACCTCGCGCCCGAGGACGCGAAGAGCGTCGACGACGTGATCCGCGCCTACGAGGAGCAGATGGCCGCCATCGAGAAGCTCGGTGGCAAGCTGATCGTGATGGCCAGCCGCGCGCTGGCCCGCGTGGCGAAGTCGCCGGCGGACTACGAGAAGGTCTACGGCCGCATCCTGTCGCAGGCGAAGCAGCCGGTGATCCTGCACTGGCTGGGCGACATGTTCGACCCCGCCCTGGCGGGCTACTGGGGCGCGAAGGACGTCGATGCCGCGATGGACACGGCGCTGGGCATCATCGCCGCGCACGCGTCCAAGGTCGACGGCATCAAGATCTCGCTGCTGGACAAGGACAAGGAGATCGCCATGCGCCGCCGCCTGCCTGCGGGCGTGCGCATGTACACGGGCGACGACTTCAACTACGCCGAGCTGATCGCCGGCGACGGTCACGGCAGCGCGCCCGAGCACGGCAAGAGCGACGCCCTGCTGGGGATCTTCGACGCGATCGCGCCGGCCGCGAGCGCGGCCCTCGGCGCGCTGGCGCAGGGCAACCTGGAGCGCTTCCACGCGATCCTGGGGCCGACCGTGCCGCTGTCGCGCCACATCTTCGCGGCGCCGACGCGCTTCTACAAGACGGGCGTGGTGTTCATGGCCTGGTTGAACGGCCACCAGTCGCACTTCGCCATGGTGGGCGGCCAGCAGAGCACGCGCAGCCTGCCGCACCTCGCGGAGCTGTTCCGCCTGGCCGACGCGGCCGACCTGCTGGAGCAGCCGGAGCTGGCGGTGCGCCGCATGAAGACGCTGCTGGCGCTGCACGGGGTCGAGTGAACATGCGCGACTTCTCCGGGGACCACCGCTGGCTGTCGATCAACACGGCCACCATCCGCAAGAGCCGCGGCGCCGACCTGCCGCTGCCGGACATCATCGAGGCCTGCGTGCGCAAGGGCATCCGCGCGATCTCGCCCTGGCGCGACCAGGTGCAGGCCGCCGGCCTGGCCAAGGTGTCGCAGCTGGTGCGCGCGCACGGGCTGGAGCTCTCCGGCTACTGCCGCGGCGGCATGTTCCCCGCGGCCGATGCCGCGGGCCTGCAGGCCGCGCGCGACGACAACCGCCGCGCCGTCGACGAGGCGGCGGAACTGCGCGCCCCCTGCCTGGTGCTCGTGGTGGGCGGCCTGCCCGGCGCGCTGCAGGGAAAGGCGGCGCACAAGGACATCGCGCTGGCGCGCACGCAGGTGCGCGACGGCATCGCCGAACTGCTGGAGTACGCGAAGAAGGCCGGCATGCCGCTCGCGATCGAGCCGCTGCACCCGATGTACGCGGCCGACCGCGCGTGCGTGAACACGATGGAGCACGCGCTCGACCTCTGCGACGAACTCGACCCCGGCCGCACGGGCGCGCTGGGCGTCGCCGTGGACGTGTACCATCTGTGGTGGGACCCGAAGCTGCAGCAGCAGATCGCGCGCGCGGGCAAGGAACGCCTGCTCGCATTCCACGTCTGCGACTGGCTCACCCCGACCACCGACCTGCTCAACGACCGGGGCATGATGGGCGACGGCGTCATCGACATCCCGCGCATCCGCGGCTGGGTCGAGGCGCAGGGCTTCGCCGGCTACAGCGAAGTGGAGATCTTCTCCACCGGCAACTGGTACCGCCGGCCGCACGACGAGGTGCTGGACACCTGCATCGCGCGGCACAAGGCCGCGGTGTGAAGACGAATACCCGACGCAAAGGTCGCAAAGGTTCCGCAAAAGTCGCGAAAGAATCCTTGAACAGGTCTTCCGAATCTTTTGCGACCTTTGCGCAGTTTTTGCGACCTTTGCGTCCGGCTGTCCGACCCCCTCTTACTGCAGCGGAACTGCGGGCCGCTGTTGCGCGGCGCGCGGCGCGGGCGTGGCGCCGGATTCGATCTCGCCGGACAGCTGCCCGCCCTCCTCGATCACGACCTTGCCGTAGCGGACCTTGCCCGTCACCTTGCCGGTCGAATAGATCACCAGCTTCTGGCGGGCGTTCAGGTTGCCGTCGAAGAGGCCGCGGATCTCCGCGACGTCGATCTCGGCGGAGCCCTTGAAGGCGCCGCGCTCGGAGATCTGGATCACGCGCGAATCCATCGTCGCCTCGACCGAGCCTTCCACGACCAGCGTGTCGCAGTCGGTGATCTCCACGCCCTTCAGCTTGATGTTGGGGCCGACGGTCAGCTTGCTCTCGCCTTCCTTCGCCGGCGTGCCGGCGGCGGGCGCGGGTTGCGTGACGGGCGCGGCGGCCGCGGGCTGCGCGTGCCCCGCGGCGGCGGCGGCATTCGGGCTCAGGCCCGGGCGCGGGTAGGCGTCCTCGCGCTTGTTGTTGTTGAAGAAGGGGGATTGCAGGGCCATGGGGTACTTCCTCTGAGGTGGATGGGAGCGATGAGCTGACGATGCTACGCAGCGAAGCCCTTACAAGTTCATCGTGTCCCGCAAGATGGGTAACGAATGGCGTTGCAGCGCGCCGACGCTTTCCTTGCGCGCGGGCACGCGAGGCTTCACGATGTGCGCAAGGACGGAGGAGGAGCGATGAAGCACTGGTTGCGTGCGGCGTGCGCCGCGGCGCTGCTGGCCGCCACGGCCGGCACGATGGCCGCCGACACGGGCGAGCACTTCGAGCTGAGCGCGTCGAACCTGCTGGTGGTGCTGCGCGAAAGCCCCGGCGCCAACAAGCAGGACGAGGGGCTCACGCCCTTCGGCAAGATCTCCGCGCGCGCGGCCGACGGCCGCGAGTTCGAGTTCGAGGCGAGCTGGTTCCAGTACCTGGGCGACATGCACCTGCGCCTGGTGTTCGACGGCGAGCGGCGCGTGCAGAGCGCCCTGCCCGAGGACCTCGCGCGGCTGCGCCTGTCGCCCGAGGAGGCGCTGCAGCGCGCCGTCGACAACCTGCGGCGCCGCTACGGCGCCCCGGTCGCCGAGCCCTGGAGCGGCGGCCTGATGCAGGTGCACGGCAACGCGCCCGAGCTCGATAGCAGCTACTTCCTCGATCGCCGCTTCTGGCTGGAGCAGCTGCGCCAGTCCCCCGCCGGCATCGTGGCGGCGGTGCCGGACCGCGGCGGACTCGTGTTCGCGCGCGCCGACGACGAATCGGCCATCGCCACGCTGCGCTTCAGCGCCGCGGCCCTCTACGCGGGCAGCGACGACACGCGCATCTCCTCGGGCCTGTACCTGTTCAAGGACGGTCGCTGGTCGGTGTTCCAGCCGCCGCAGAAGGTCTCGTCACTGCAGTAGGCACGCTCAAAACCCCACGCTGTACCGCAGCCCCTTGAACCGCATCACCGCGCTGCGGCTGCGGATCTGTTCCAGCACCACGCCCGGCGCCAGCTCCGCGCCTTCGCTCACCACCTTCCCGCCGACGATCAGCAGGCGCTGGCCGGGATCCTCGGACCACACGCCGCCGGTGATCGCGAGCTTGGGCAGCTCGCCCTTCACGGCTGCCGGCAGTTCGGCGACGGAGAGGATGCGCGGCGGCGGCGCGACCGGCGCAGCCGGAGCCTGCACCGGCGCGGCCTCCGCCTGGGCCGGTGCCGCCGCGGAGGCCGGCGCAGCGGCCGGCGGCGGTGCCTTCAGCACCGCGGCCGGCGCGCTGCGCGCGGCGACGCGTTCCACTTCCGCCGCCGGCAAGGGCGGCGGCGCGGGCGGCAGCAAGGCGGCCGCGGGAACGGGCACGGCGGCTTCGGCCGCCGTGGCAACGGGAACCGCCACCGCGGGCTGCACGGGGACGGTCACCGGCTGCGCGGCCTGCTGCCACAGCACCCAGCCGCCGGCGAGCAGCAGGACGGCCGCGGCGCCCGCCGGCCAGGCCCAGCGCGGGGACCCCGGTGCGGAGCCGGCGGGCACGCCCGCCGCGGGCTGGGCATGGATGCCGCGGGCCGGGTCGCGCTCGCGCTGCGCGTCGGCGCGGCGCAGGGCATCGAGGATGTACGACATGGGCTCGCTTCTTAAGGTTCGGTGCGCAGGCGCGGTTCTTCCACGCCGGTCACACGATTGAGTTGCATGTAGGTGAGCGGGCCCGGCCGGCCGTCGGCCGGCAGGCCCTGCGCCACCTGGAAGGCGCGCACTTCGGCGCGCAGGCGCGCATCCAGCTTCGGCGCGCGCGGCGGCTGCGCGCCCTTCACGCTGGCGAGCTGCGCGGCGATCCATTCGATGGCCGGGCCGTCCGCACCGTCGCGCGGCCGGTCGGCATAGCCCTCGGGCGCGCGCCACAGGGTGGCGAACTCGCCCTGCCAGCGCTGCGCCAGCGCCGCGAGCGTCACCGTCTGCTCGGTGCCGGCGGCGCGCAGCGTCGCGCTCTGGTCGGTCAGCGCGGTGAGGATCGCGTACGAAGGCTGGCCCGTGTGCGTGTCGAGCACGACGATGCCGGGGCGGGCGAGCTGGCGGATCAGCGCCAGGCTCAGGTTCTTGCGGAAGCAAAGCACCTGCGCGCGCGCGAGTTCCTCGCAGGGCTCGCCCTGCGGCGGCGGCAGCTTCCAGGCCTGGGCCAGTTCGCGCCAGGCCGCGTCCTCGTCGCGCAGCAGCGTGGGCCGAGCGGCGGGCGCTGCAGCGGCGGGCTTCGGCGCGGCCAGCGCCACCGGGACGGCGGCCGGCGCCGGCGCGCCAGGAGGCGCCAGGCGCGGCGTGACGGTGAGCGACACGGGGCGCGCCCCGCCGGGCTCCGTCACGTGCGTCACGGCGGCCAGCAGGCCGGCCCCCGCGACCAGGCCGATGCCGCCCGCCAGCACCGCGCGCGACCAGCCGGCGTGCGGCCGCTCGCGCCGGGGAAAGACCTCGGCGACCGCGCGATCGACGATCCCGCGGGTCACCTGTCCCAGGCCTTCGGCATAGGCGCCCAGCAGCGCCCGGTCGCACAGCAGGTTGATGCGCCGCGGCACGCCGCCGCTGGCGGCATGCACGCGCTTGAGCGCCCCGCGGTCGAAGGGCAGCGGCCCCTGCAGCCCGCAGAGTTCCAGCCGGTGGCGGACGTACTGCGCGCTCTCCGCCGGGCCCAGCGCCTGCAGGTGGTAGCGCGCGATCACGCGCTGCGCCAGCTGCTCCAGGTCCGGCCGCGCGAGCATCTGGCGCAGCTCGGGCTGACCGATCAGGATGATCTGCAGCAGCTTGCGCTCGTGCGTCTCCAGGTTGGTCAGCAGCCGCAGCTGCTCCAGCACCTCGGCCGACAGGTTCTGCGCCTCGTCGATCACCAGCACCGCATTGCGCCCGGCCGCGTGCGACTGCAGCAGGAAGGCGTTGAGCGGGTCGAGGTAGTCCTTGACCGTGGCGGCGCGGTGCGCAGGCAGGACCACGGCCACGCCGAACTCGTGGCAGACCGTCTCCAGCAGCTCCAGGACGGTCAGCTTGGGATTGAAGATGTAGGCCAGGTGGCAGTGCGGCGGCACCTGGTCCAGGAAGGAGCGGCACACGGTGGTCTTGCCGGTGCCGATCTCACCCGTCAGCAGCACGAAGCCGCCGCCGCCCTGGATGCCGTACAGCAGGTGGGCCAGGGCTTCGCGGTGCTGCGCGCTCATGAACAGCAGGCGCGGGTCCGGCGCGATCGAGAACGGCTCCTGCTTCAGCCCGAAATACGCGGCATACATGGCGCCTAGGATAGCGCGCCCAGGGGCCCTTTCCCCCGGGATCTGCCCTCAGGCGGGCGCGAGCACCGTGCGGCGGACCCGCCGCACGTTGAAGGCGCTGGCGATCAGGAGCAGCTGTGCCAGCACCAGGCCCAGCCACACGCCCTGGAAGTTGTGGCGGTCCATCAGGGCGCCGAACAGCAGCGGCGCGGCGGCCTGGCCGATGTCCAGTCCCGAGTAGACGACGCCGTAGACGCGGCCCGTGGCGTTCTCGGGCGTCGAGCGCTTGACCAGCATGTCGCGCGAGGGCGCGGCCATGCCGGCGGCGAACCCCATCACGCCGAACAGCACCGGCACCGCCATCCCCGGCACCGGCGCGAAGCCGATGGACAGGGCGACGGCCGCGGCCACGGCGAAGCCGATGCCGAACACGCGCTCGCAGCGCGCCGGGTCCGAGGCGAGGAAGCCGCCGGCGACGGTGCCGCCGGCGCTGCACACCATGTACACCGTGAGGCAGGCCGCGGCCACGCCCACCGGCACCTGGTGCAGCTGGCGCGCCGCTTCCGGCGCGAAGGCCTGCACCACGCTCAGGACGACGGCGTAGACGAAGAAGAAGGCGAAGCACATCCAGACCGCCGGGATGCGCAGGAAGCCGAAGGTCTCTTCCTGCGCGGCGGCCGCCGCGGCGGGACGCGGCGCCTCGGGCAGCGCGAGCGTGGCCCGCTTGAACCACAGGATCGCGAGCACCAGCAGCGCGACGCCGCCCGCGGCCGCGAGCGCGATGCGCCAGTGGAAGGCGATCGCCAGCGGCACGACCAGCGCCGGCGCCGCCGCCCACCCCAGGCTGCCGGTGAGGCCGTGCACGCTGTAGGCGTGGCCCAGGCGCGGTGCGCTCACCTTGCGGTTCAGGAGCGTGTAGTCGACCGGGTGGAACACGCCGTTGCCGAGGCCGGCCACGATGGTGAAGAAGGCGACGGCCCAGTAGTTCGGGCTGATCGCGTAGCCGAAGGCCGCCGTGGCCACCAACGCCAGCCCGCCGAACAGCACCGGGCGCGGTCCGAAGCGGTCCACGAGGAAGCCCGAGGTCGTCTGCACCGCGCAGGACACCACGAAGAAGATGGTCATGAGCGCGCCCAGCTCGGTGTAGCTGGCGTGCAGGGCGTCCTTCAGCCAGGGGAACAGCGGCGGCAGCAGCAGCTGGCAGAAGTGACTCACCAGGTGGGCGATGCCCACCAGCCCGATCACCCCGGCATCGTGCTTGAGGGGAACGGCGGGCTTCGCGGCGGCGGTGGCAGTCATGGACGCGATCGTATGCCGGCGGCCGGCTTTCCGGAATGCGATGGAAGGACAGGAATCGGCGAAAATCCGCCAATGCCGCGCCGCCGCCGTTCCGTGGTCGCCAACATGGATGCCAGCCAGTTCCAGCCCAGCCGGGGCCGGCCGGTGCGCGTGCGCTCGCGCAACATGCCGGCCGACGCGCATTTCGAGCCGCACCGCCATGCGTGGGCGCAGGTCGCCTACTGCGCGAGCGGCATCCTGCAGGTGTCCGCCGCGGACGCGGGCAGCGCCAGCGGCGAGGTCACCTACATCGTGCCGCCCTCGCGCGCCGTGTGGATCGCGCCCGACGCCCTGCATTCCGTGCACGTGCTGGAGGCGGCGCACTTCCGCACGCTCTACATCGACGCCTCCGCGGCGCCCGCCGGCTGGAGCGGCTGCCGCGTGCTGGTGGTTTCGCCGCTGCTGCGCGAGCTGGTGCCGGCGCTGGAAGCGCCGGACCTCGCGCCGGCGCGCGAGGCGCTGCTCACGGCACTGCTGCTCGACGAGCTGCGCGGCGCCGACACCCAGGCGCTGGGCGTGCCCCTGCCGCCCGCGCACAGCGGCGACAAGCGCCTGCGGGCGCTGTGCGAGGCGGTGCTGCGCGCGCCGGCGGAGCGCGCCACGCTGGCGCAGTGGGCGGCGGACGTGGGCGCGAGCGAGCGGACCATGGCGCGCCTGTTCCGCGAGCAGCTCGGCACCAGCTACCAGCAGTGGCGGCAGCAGGCGGTGCTGGCGCACGCGCTGCCGCTGCTCGCGCGCGGCCTGCCGGTGGCGCAGGTCGCCTTCGCCAGCGGCTACGCGAGCGAGAGTGCGTTCACCGCCATGTTCAAGGCCGCGATGGGCCAGCCGCCCAGCCGCTTCCAGGGCCGCCTGGCCTGAGGCCGCAGCACGCCATGCCCCTGATCCGAAGCGCCGGCCTCCTGATGTTCCGCCGCACGCCGCGCGGCACGGAGGTGCTGCTGGCGCATCCGGGCGGCCCTTTCTGGGTGCGCCGCGACGACCTGGCCTGGACCCTGCCCAAGGGCGAGATCGGCCCGGACGAGGATCCGCTCGCCGCCGCGCGCCGCGAGTTCCTGGAGGAGACCGGCTTCGCCAGCACGCCGCCCTTCCTGCCGCTGGGCGAGCTGCGCCAGAAGAGCGGCAAGCGCATCGCCGCCTGGGCGTTCGAGGGCGACGCCGATCCCGAGCGCCTGGTGAGCAACCTGTTTGAACTCGAGTGGCCGCCGCGCTCGGGCCGGATGCGGTCCTTCCCGGAGGTGGACCGGGTGCACTGGTTCGGGCTGGAGGCGGCGCGGCGCAAGCTGATCGCCGGCCAGGCGCCCTTCATCGACACGCTCGAGGAGTTGCTCGCCGCCTCATCCTGAGGCGCCGCCCACGTGGCGCTCCAGCCAGGCGATGATCCGCCGGGCCGCGTCCTCCCGCACCGCCGGCGCGCCTTCGCCGAGGAAGTGGTGGTTCTCGCCGGGATACAGCACCAGCTCCGCCGGCGTGGTGCCGGCGCGCATCAGCGTGACGAACAGCTCCTCCGACTGCGAGCGCGGGCAGCGCTCGTCGTCCGCGCCCTGCAGGAACAGCGTGGGCGTGGTGGCGCGGTGCACGTGCGCGAGCGGCGACAGCGCGTGCGCGCGCTCGCGGTCGAATGTCTCGCCACCGAGGTAGAAGGGGTCGGCGTAGTAGCCGCCGTCGGATGTTCCGTAGTGCGCCTCGATGTTGCCCACCGGCGCCATCACCACGGCGGCGCGGAACAGGTCGCAGTGGCCGATGGCCCAGGCCGCGAGGTAGCCGCCGTAGGACTTGCCGGCGATCGCGAGCCGCTCGTCGCACACGCCCTCCTCGCGCATCTGCGCGAGCGCCGCCAGGTGCTGCGGCAGGTCGTACTCGCCCCAGTGGCCGGCGAGCCGGTCGCAGAACTCGCGCCCGTAGCTGGCCGAACCCACGGGATCGAGCGCCAGCACGGCCCAGCCGCGCGCGCACAGCACCTGCCAGTACACGTTGGTGTCGAAGTCCAGCAGCGCGTAGCTGGCGGGACCGCCGTGCGCGTCGTCCAGCAGCGGCAGCGGCCCGCTGCGGCCCTCGGCCCGCAGCAGCCAGCCTTCGATGCGCTCGCGGCCGCCGCGGCCATCGGGCACGTCGAAGCCGCGGCGCTCGGCGCGGATCGCCTCGCGCTCGCGCCACCAGGGATTGAAGTCGCTCAGCGGGCGCACGGCGGCGCCGGCCTCCCAGGCGTGCACCTCGCTCGCCTGCGCCGGGTGGTCCACGCTGAAGCAGAGGGTTCCGCGGGCGGCGGCGAAGGATCCGATCTGGCCTTCGCAGGCGAACAGCACCTCGGCATCGGCACCGGTGAGCGGGACGCGGACGATTGCGTGGCGGCCGCGCCGCTGCGCGACCAGCAGCAGGCTGCGCCCGTCCGCGTCCCACGCGAGCGATTCCGGATCGGCGACCTCCAGCTCGTCGCCGCCGAGGCGGCGCACGGCGCCGCTCGCGAACTCCAGCAGGTAGACGCCGGTCAGCGCATCGCCCTCGGCGCCGGTGGCGCAGAACGCGAGCGCCTGGCCACCGGGCGCCCAGAGCGGGTGCGCCACGGTGGCGAAGTCGCGCGTGCACTGGCGCGGCTCGCTGCCGTCCGCGGCGCACAGCCACAGGTCGGTGCGATGCGCGAAACGGCCGATGCGCGTGCGCGTGCTCGCGATCCGGCCGTCGGGAGCCACGTCGAACGCGAGGACGTCGAAAGGTCCGTCGGTCAGCTGGCGATGCGCGCCCGTGCGCGCATCGAGCTGGAACAGGTGGATCTCGCGGCCCAGCAGGTAGCCGACGCCGTCGGCCTTGTACGGCAGCTTCCACGCGAGCAGGGGCTGCGCCCTGGACTGCGGCGGTTCGCGGCCATCCGCACGCTCGCCGCGCCAATCAGGGTCGACCGTCACCGCGGCCGACACGACCAGGGCCGCGCCGTCGGACCGCCAGCGCAGCTCCGACGCCGCGCCCGGCAGTTCGCCGAGTTGCTGCGCTTCGCCGCCGTCGGCGTCGAGCAGGTGCACCTGCGACGAGCCGCCGCGGTCGGAAAGGAAGGCCAGCCGGCGTCCGTCGGGCGACCAGCGCGGCGACTGGTCCAGGCCTGGGCCTTGCGTCAGCTGCCGCGCCGCGCCGCCGTCGAGCGGCAGGCGCCAGAGGCGCGACTGGTAGTCGTCCTGCTCGCGGTCGACCGAGCGCAGCGCGCAGGCGAGCGAGCGGCCGTCCGGCGCCGCCGCGAGTTCCATGACCCTGCGGTGCAGGAACAGGTCCTCGACGGCGAACGGCTGGGGCATGCGCCGCGGCTTCCCCGTCAGGCCGCGGCCCAGGCGGGTTCGGCGCGGGGAGCGGATCGCGTGGCCAGGAAGCCGGCCTCCACCAGCTCCTCGTCCTCTTCCGGCTCGGGCCGGGCTTGCGCCTGCGCGGCGTGGTCCCAGGCGGCACGGATGGCCTGCATCGCGTCCTCCAGGCTCAGCCGGGAGTCGCCGCGGATGCGCAGCCAGTTGGCGCAGAGGGATTTCTCGGCCTCCTCGAAGCGGCCGCCGTACTGGGCGTAGCCGATGTAGCCCACGCAGTAGGCGGGCGCGTAGTCGTCGTAGTCGAGACCGCTGCGCCGGTAGGGCTCGGTCCACCAGACGCTCTGCCACCAGGCGTCCTCCCGCTCGGGATCCACGCGACCATCGATGCGGACTTCCGGGTCGTCCGCCTGTTCTTGCCAGTCGTCCTGTGCCAGGGCGCTCATGCCTATCTCTCCGTTCTGTTCTTGCCTGGGATCGATGATCGCGAGCCGGCCAGCCCGGCCGCGTAGGACGCGCGCGCCGCGCCGCTGTCGGAAGCCGCACCCGGACCGTGCAGGCGGGTCCGCCGGGAGCGCGCCCGACGCGGGAGAGCCGCCGAGCCACCGCGCGAGCGATACTCGGCGGCAACAACGGAGGTGCGCATGGAGATCCAGGACAAGGTGGTGGTGGTCACCGGCGGCGCGAGCGGCATCGGCGCCGGGCTCGCGGCCCGCTTCGCGCGCGACGGCGCGCGCGGCGTCGTCGTCGCGGACATGAACCTCGAACGGGCGCAGGGCGTGGCGCAAGGCATAGGCGCGCGGGCGCTCGCGCTGGCCTGCGACGTGAGCCGGGAAGCGGACATCCAGGCGCTGGCGCGGCAAACGCGCGAGCGCTTCGGCCGCATCGACGTGTACTGCTCCAACGCCGGCATCCTCGGCCGGCTGGGCGGGATCGAGCTGGAGGATGCCCTCTGGGAAAGGATGTGGCAGGTGCACGCCATGGCCCACGTGTGGGCGGCGCGCGCCGTGGTGCCGGAGATGGTGGAGCGCGGCGAGGGCTACTTCCTCGTCACGGCCTCGGCCGCCGGCCTCCTTAACATCGTGGAGTCGGCGCCTTACGGCGTCACCAAGCACGCGGCGGTCGCGTTCGCCGAGTGGCTGCGCATCGCGTACGGCCGCCGGGGCCTGCGCGTCTCCTGCCTGTGCCCGCAGTCCGTGCAGACGGACATGACGCGCGACGGGACGGGCTCGGCCGGCATCAACGGCGTGCTCACGCCGGAACAGGTGGCGGAGGTGGTGGTGCAGGCCATGCGCGAGGAGCGCTTCCTCGCCCTGCCCCACCCCCATGTGGCGCAGTACTTCCAGGCCAAGGCCCAGGACTACGACCGGTGGCTGGGCGGCATGCAGAAGCTGTACGCCCGCCACATGGGCCCGGGCGCCTAGCGGCCGCCGAACAGGCCGACGACGCCGATCACGATCAGGTACAGCGCGACGATGTAGTTCAGCAAGCGGGGAATGATCAGGATCAGGATGCCGGCGATGAGCGCGGCCAGGGGACCGATGTGCTGGATGTAGGCCATGGAGGCTCCTGCAGGAAGGAAAGCGCGAGTATGCGGCGCGCGTCGCGCCGCGTGGGGCGCTGCTTGACGCAGCGCAAACCGTCGCGGGGGGCGGCTGCCCACAATGGGTTCGCCATGGCCAAGAAGTTTCCCATCCATCCGGCCCACCCTGAACGCACCTGCTGGGGCTGCGACCGCTACTGCGCCGCCGACGCGATGATCTGCGGCAACGGCACCGAACGCACGCAGCACCCGATCGAGCTGTTCGGCGAAGGCTGGGAAGAGGAAGGCCTGGACCCGCTGCGGCCGGCCGGGCAGCCGGCGCCGCCGGCCTGAGCGGCTAGGCGGCGGCCCAGTCCGGCCGCCGGTCGCGCTCGCTGTCCACCACCACGAGATACTGCCCGGCAAAGGGCAGCGCCTGCCCCTCGGCGGTGCGCAGGTCCGGCCGCTGGGCATCGAGCACGCCGTACGCGTCGAGGAAGGCCACGAGGCTCGGCGGCAGCAGCACGCGGCCGTCCGACTGCGGGGTGCCCAGGTGCGCGCGGGTGCGGCCGAGCGCGGCATGCGCGCGCAGGTGCAGCGCCGCCATCTCGCGCCCCGCCGTGCGGCGCACGCGCTGCATGCCGAAGTCGTAGACGCGCGCCGCGTAGGCGTGGCCGGCGCCCGCCGCGCCCGCCTGCGCGAACACGCCGCAAGGCGTTTCCACGCAGCCCGGGAGCAGCGGCGTGCCCGTCGATGCGGGCGTGGCGCCCACCAGTTCGAAGCGGCCCGGCACGAGCCGCCAGAACAGCAGCGCGGCCTGCACCATCGGGGAGCTGTCCACCACCAGCAGGTATTGCGGCGCGTCGTCCAGGCCGTCGGGATGGCTCGCGAGCTCCAGCTCCGCCAGCATCCCGTAGATCATGGCCTCGCTGCGCGGGACCGCCAGCTGGCCCGCGACCGCGTGCCCGAAGCGCTGCTTCAATTCGTGCGGCGTGCAGACGCCGGCCGCGCGCAGCGGAAGGGGAGCGGAGAGGGCGGCGGCCGCGGCGCCGAGGAGCAGCGTGCGTCGGCCGTGGGAAAAGGAAGGGGCGCTTCGCATGCAGTCCATTCTGCGAAGCGCCCCGGCGCAGCGCCTTGCGCTGCATCAAGGAAGCGGCGGCTCAGGTCGCCGTGATGTGGCGCTCGCGGATCACGGCGCCGTAGCGGCGGCTGTCCTCGTTCATGAGCGCCGCGAACTGCGCGGGCGACATGGGCGAAGGATCGGCGGCCAGCGTGGCGATCTGCGACTTGACGTTGGCGAGCGCGAGCGCCGCGTTCACCTCGCGGTTGACGCGCGCGACGATCGCCGCGGGCGTGCCCTGCGGGGCGTACAGGCCGTGCGTGGTGCCCGCGTCGAAACCCTTGAGGCCGGCCTCGTCCAGCGTCGGCACGTCGGGGTACAGCGCGGAACGGTGCGGCGCGGCGATCGCCAGCAGCTTCAGCTTGCCGGACTTCACGTGCTGCAGGGCGATGCCCGGATCGAAGTAGAAGTCGATCTGGCCGGCCAGCAGGTCCTGCAGCGCCAGCGAGGCGCCGCGGTAGGGGACGTGCACGGCGAACACGCCGGCCTGGCCCTTGAGCATCTCGCCGGCGAGGTGAAGGCCGGTCGCGTTGCCCGCGGAGCCGTAGGTGGCCTTGCCGGGGTTCGCCTTCAGGTACGCGAGGAACTCGCGCACGTTGCTCGCCGGGAAGTCGCCGCGCGTGACCAGGAACAGGTTCAGGCGCGCGAGCGCCGCCACCGGCACGAGGTCCTTCGCGGGATCGAAGGACATCTTGGGGAACACGTGCGGGTTGGTCGTGATCGTGCTGCCCGCCGTCATCAGCAGCGTGTAGCCGTCGGCCGGCGCCTTGGCGACGAGGTCGGCGCCGATCATGCCGCTCGCGCCCGCGCGGTTGTCGATCACCACGGGCTGGCCCAGCGCCTGCTGCAGCGGCTGCGACACGGCGCGGATCAGCGCGTCGGGCGAACTGCCGGGCGGGAAGTTGCAGATCACCTTGACCGGCTTGGCGGGCCAGACGTCGCCCTCGGCGAGCGCGAGGCCGTGCAGGCCCAGTGCGGCGGCGGCGCCGGCGTGCGCCAGGAAGCGGCGGCGGGAAGAAGGAATACGCGGGTCCATGGCTTGCTCCTCGTTGTCAGGCGTCCACCGGCAGGCCGGTGAAGTTCTCGGAAAACTCCAGCCGGCCGGGGCCGGTGGTGGTCATGTACTCCAGGTCGGCGCGCTGCAGGCGGCGCACGAAGGCATTCTCGCCGGGGAACTGGTGCACCATCGTGCACAGGCCCGCGGAGAAGCGCTGCACCATCCACATGCGCTTGAGGCAGATGGCGGAATAGCGTTCCAGCCAGTCGCCGTTGCCGCGCTTGTATTGCTCCACGAGGGCGCGCCCCAGCACCTTGACGTCGGCGAGCGCCGAATTGAGGCCCTTGGCGCCGGTCGGCGGCACGATGTGCGCGGCGTCGCCGGCGAGGAACAGGCGGCCATGCTGCATCGGCTCGGCGAGGAAGCTGCGCATCGCCGTCACGCCCTTCTGCGTGATGGGACCCTCTTCCACCGGCGGCAGGCCGGGCACGTCCAGGCGCTTGTGCAGCTCGGACCAGATGCGGTCGTCGGACCACGCGTCCGGCGACTCGTCGGGGTCGCACTGCAGGTACAGGCGCGTGACGCTGGGCGAGCGGATGCTCATCATCGCGAAGCCGTCCTCGTGGCAGCCCCAGGTGATGTCCTGGATCGCCGGCCTGGCCTCGGCCAGGATGCCCAGCCAGCCGAAGGGATAGATGCGGTCGTAGACCTTCATCCGCTCGGCCGGGATGGCGGCGCGGCTGACGCCGCGGAAGCCGTCGCAGCCGGCCACGTAGTCGCACTCCAGCGTGGCCTGCTCGCCGCCGTGCTCGAAGTGGATCACGGGGCGCTTGCCCTCCAGGCCCTCGATGCGCGAGACCGGCGCGTCGTACAGGACGGGGAGGCCGCTCGCGTCGCGGGCGGCCATCAGGTCCGTCACCACCTCGTGCTGCGGGTAGACCCAGGTGTTGCGGCCGCACACGGCGCCGAAGTCGATGGGGTGCGACTCGCCGTTGAAGCGGAAGTCGATGGCGCGCTGCTTCAGGCCCACCGTGTCCACGCGTTCGCCGACGCCGAACTCGCGCATCATCTCCACGGTGCCCTGCTCCAGGACGCCGGCGCGCAGGCGGGTGCGCACGTGCTCCTTGCTGGAGCGCTCGATGATGACCGACTCGATGCCCTGCAGGTGCAGGATCTGCGCCAGCATGAGCCCCGAGGGGCCGGCGCCGATGATGCCGACTTGCGTGCGCATCAGGCGGCCTCCTCGAGCGTGATCAGGCCCATGCCCGTGGTCATGGGCGCGTAGTAGTGGCGGTGCACCCGCTTGGCGCCCTGCGACAGCGCCCCGCGCATCACCAGCCACATGATCAGCTCGATCCCCTCGACGCCGTACTTCTGCATCATCTGCTCGTGCGTCAGGCCGGCCAGGCTCTCCGGGTCGCGCTCGATGCGGTCCAGGAAGTCCTGGTCTTCCTTTTCGTTCATCGCGCCGAAGTTGGGGCCGGTGAGCTGGTGCGACATGCCGCCGGTGCCGATGATCGCCACCTTGATGTCCTTGTCGTAGCTGTCCACCGCGCGGCGGATCGCCTGGCCCAGGCGCAGGCAGCGACGGGCCGTGGGCAGCGGATGCTGCAGCACGTTCACTTCCACCGGCACGCAGGCCACCGGCCAGCCGTCGGCCTGCGGGTCGAAGCACAGGTGCATGGGCACCAGGAAGCCGTGCTCCACCGCCATCTCCTGGCACACCGTGATGTCGAACTCGTCGTACACCAGCGAGGTGCACAGGTGCTGCGAGAACGCCAGGTCGCCGCGGATCGCCGGCAGCGGCCGCACGCCGAAGCCCTCGTCGGCGATCGGGTAGCTGTCGGCGCAGCCGATGGCGAAGGTCGGGTACTTGTCGAAGAAGAAGTCGGCGCCGTGGTCGTTGTAGACCATGATGCAGACGTCGACCTGCTGCTCCTTGAGCCACTCGCGCACGGGCACGTAGGCGTCGAACAGGGGCTTCCAGGCGGGCGTGGCGGTCTTGCCGCGGTCGTAGGCGCCGCCGATGGAGGGAACGTGGGAGGTGCCGATGCCGGCGACGATGCGTCCCATCAGGTGGCTCCCGCGTCGTTGCGGGTGGCGAGGAACTGCTCGTAGCTCTCGCCACGCATCTTCGCGCCCATCTTGTACAGGCCGTTGCCGGTGACCACGCCCAGCTTCAGCAGGAAATAGATGTTGCCGCCGGCCGCCAGCAGGCCGGAGAAATCGCGGTCGCGCACGAGCTGCTTCTCTTGCTCGGTGAGGTGGTAGGCCGCCAGGAAGGCTTCCTCGTCGCGCTTGAAGGCCTCGCGGTTGGCCGCCTGGGACAGCGCGTTGCACATCTTGTTGATGCGGTAGCCCCGCCAGGAGTTGGCGAGGTCGAAGACTTCGGATCCGTAGATGCGGATTCCCGGAGTGAGCTGGGTCGTCATGGTGGGTGGTTCGAAAGGATGTCGTCCAGTCTAGGACGCCAGCCGATAATTCATCTATACAACTATCGCCCCGCCCCCCTGGAACGCCATGTCCCTCGCCGACCCGCGCACCGTCGACGACCTGCTCAACTACCGCCTGAGCCGCCTCTTCTCGGCCAGCGGCGCCATGGTGATCCGGCTGTGCGAAGGGCGCTACGGGATCACCCGGCGCGAATGGCGGCTGATCGCGCTGCTGGCCGCGCACGGGGCGATGTCGCCCTCGGAGCTGGCGCAGCGGGCGCACCTGGAGCGCGCCCGCACCTCGCGGCACATCACGGAGCTGAGCGCCCGCGGGCTGATCCGGCGAAGGCCGCTGCCGGGAGATGGACGGCGGGCGGAGGTGGAGCTGAGCGCGGAGGGACGGCGGCTGTACGACGAGCTGTTCCCGCAGTCGGTGCGGTTCAACGGGGAGGTGCTGGCGGCGCTGTCGGCGGCGGAGTTGGCGGCGTTCGAGCGGGCGCTCGACAAGCTGACGGCCAACGCCGAACGCATCGCTGCGGCGAAGCCGGTGGCGGAGAAGGCGGACCGGCGGCATGGCGGGGCGCGGCGCTTGCGGGATCGTTGAGCCGCAGGCGAACCCCAGCACAGCCCGCAGCCCCTCAACTGTCCGTCGTGCCCGGATCTATCCCCGTCACCACCCGCGCGTACCGCTGCGAGCTCCAGTACGCCGACGCCCAGTCGATCAGAACGACCAGCCGGTTGCGGAACCCGATCAGGAACCAGATGTGCGCGAACAGCCAGAACACCCACGCGAACCAGCCGCTGAATTCGATGCGCCGCCAGGGCGTCCACAGGTCCACCACCGCTGAATTCCGCCCGATGGTCGCGAGGTTGCCGTAGTCGCGGTAGCGGAAGGCCTGCGTCGGCTTCCCGGCGATGCGGCGCAGGATGTTCGCGGCGGCGCAGCGGCCCATCTGCTTGGCCGCGGGCGACACGCCCGGCACCGGCCGGCTGGCGTGCCCGGGCAGGTGGCTCTGCGCCGCGGCGAGGTCGCCGATCACGCTGATCTCGGGATGGCCCGGCAGGCTCAGGTCCGGCTGCACCACCACGCGCCCGGCACGATCCACGTCCGCGCCCGCGGCCTGCGCAAGCTGGCGCCCGAGCGGCGAGGCGCTGACGCCGGCCGCCCAGACGATGCAGCGGGCCGCGATGCGTTCCGGCGCGCCCTCGGCCGCTTGCACCTGCAGGCCCGCGCCGTCGATGGCCACCACGCGCGCGCCGACGCGCACCTCCACGCCCAGCTTCTCCAGCTGGCGCTGCGCGCTCGCGCTCAGCGCCTCGGGCATGGCCTGCAGCACGCGCGGACCGCCTTCCAGCAGCAGGATGCGGGCGGCCGCGGGATCGATGTGGCGGAACTCGCCGGGCAGCGTGTGCCGCGCGATCTCCGCCAGCGTCCCCGCCATCTCCACGCCCGTGGGGCCGCCGCCGATCACGACGAACGTGAGCCAGGCGGCGCGCAGGTCCGGGTCGCTTTCCTTCTCCGCCGCCTCGAAGGCGTACAGCACGCGGCGGCGGATCTCGAAGGCATCCGCGAGCGTCTTGAGGCCCGGCGCGTACTCCGCCCACTCGTCGCGCCCGAAGTAGCTGTGGGTCGCGCCGGCGGCGACGACGAGGTGGTCGTAGGGCAGCGTGGCGCCGTCGGCCAGGCGCACCTGGCGTGCCTGGGCTTCGATCGCCACGACGTCGCCGAGCAAGGTGGTCACGTTGGCCTGCCGGCGGAACAGGTGGCGCACGGGCGCCGCGATCGCCGGCGCGGGCAGGCCAGCGGTGGCGACCTGGTACAGCAGCGGCTGGAACAGGTGGTGGTTGGTGCGGTCGACGACCGTGATGTCGACCTCGGCGCCCCGCAGCGCGCGGGCCGCCTCCAGCCCGCCGAAGCCGCAACCGATGATCAGGACCCGTGGCTTGTCGTTCGTGGCGCTCGACACGCCTTCAGTCTAGCAGCCGGTGCTTGAGCGCATAGTAGGTGAGGTCGCTGTTGGAGCGCGCCTCCAGCTTGCGCATCAGGCGCGCGCGGTAGGTGCTGACGGTCTTGGCGCTGAGCGAGAGTTCGGCGGCCACTTCGCCGGCGCTGCAGCCCTGCGCGAGCTTCAGGAACACCTGCAGCTCGCGCGCCGACAGCTGTTCGTGCAGGCCGCCCGGCGTGGGCGCGATCACCTGCGAGGCCAGGAGTTCGGCGACGGCCGCCGTGATGTAGCGGCCGCCCTGCGCCACCCGGCGGATCGCGGCGCAGATCTCCGAGGGTTCGCAGGCCTTGTTCAGGTAGCCGCTCGCGCCGTTGCGGATCAGGGGCACGGCGTACTGGTGCTCGGGATAGCCGGAGAGCACCAGCACCGCGACGTGCTCCGCCTTGGCCTTGATCATGGTGAGCGCGTCGATGCCGCTCTGCCCCGGCATGTCGAGATCCAGCAGCAGCACGTCGACGGCCTGCGTGCGCACGAGGTCGATCGCCTCGCGCCCCGAGCACGCCTCGGCGACGACGCGGATGCCGTCCTGGTCGTCGAGGAAGCCGCGCAGCGCGGTGCGCGTGATGGGATGGTCGTCGGCGATGCCGACGCGGATGACACGCAGCGTCCAAGACCCCTGCGACTGGGCCCCGCTCTGCTCGCGTTCGCCGAAGCGCTGCAGCTTCACGGACTGTGCCTCCCGGGTCCTCCGACCCGACGAGCCGATTAGGTAACGGGAGGGGTACGCCCCCCGTAGTCCGCAGCCTACAGCGCGGTAGGGGAATTCCGCAAGCTGCGCGCCGCCTGGCGGCAGGCCGCCGTCAGGCGGCCTCCGCCTCGCGCCGGCGCCCCTGCCCCTCGCCGAAGTGGAAGACGCCGGGCTCGCGCACCGGGTCGACTTCCACCGGGATCCGGCTCTTGGGCGGGAAGCGGCCTTCCAGGATCAGGCGCGACAGCGGGTTCTCGATCCGCTGCTGGATCGCCCGCTTCAGCGGCCGCGCCCCGAACACCGGGTCGAAGCCCACCTTGGCCAGTTCCTCCAGCGCCGCCGGCGTGACCTCCAGCTGCAGGTCCATCTTGGCCAGCCGCTGCTCCAGCACGCGCAGCTGGATCTTCGCGATGCGCGCGATGTCCTCGGCGCCCAGCCCGTGGAACACCACCGTCTCGTCGATGCGGTTCAGGAACTCCGGCCGGAAGTGGTTCTTCAGCTCGTCCCAGACGGCTTCCTTCACGTCCTCGTAGGGCTTGCCCACCATGGCCTGGATCATGTGCGAGCCGATGTTGGACGTCATCACGATCACCGTGTTCTTGAAGTCCACGGTGCGGCCCTGGCCGTCGGTGAGGCGGCCGTCGTCGAGCACCTGCAGCAGCACGTTGAACACGTCGTGGTGCGCCTTCTCGATCTCGTCGAGCAGGATCACGCTGTATGGCTTGCGGCGCACGGCCTCGGTGAGGTAGCCGCCCTCCTCGTAGCCCACGTAGCCCGGGGGCGCGCCGATCAGGCGGGCCACCGAGTGCTTCTCCATGAACTCGCTCATGTCGACGCGGATCAGGTGCTCCTCGCTGTCGAACAGGAAGGCGGCGAGCGCCTTGCACAGCTCGGTCTTGCCCACGCCCGTGGGGCCCAGGAACAGGAAGGAGCCGGTCGGCCGGTTCGGGTCGGACAGGCCCGAGCGCGAGCGGCGGATCGCGTTGGCGACGGCGCTGATCGCCTCGTCCTGGCCGACCACGCGCTCGTGCAGCTTGTCTTCCATCAGCAGCAGCTTCTCGCGCTCGCCCTGCATCAGCTTGGACACCGGGATGCCGGTGGCGCGCGCCACCACCTCCGCGATCTCCTCGGCGCCGACCTGGGTGCGCAGCAGCTGCGGCTTGCCGCTCTTGCCTTTCGCGTTCTCGGCGGCCTGCGCCTCCTTCAGCTGCTTCTCCAGGCCCGGGAGCTTGCCGTACTGCAGCTCGGCGACCTTGTTGAAGTCGCCCTTGCGCTTGAACTCCTCGATCTGGGTGCGGATCTTCTCGATCTCCTCCTTGATCAGCGCGCTGCCCTGGGCCTGGGCCTTCTCGGCCTTCCAGACTTCCTCCAGGTCGGAGATCTCCTTCTGCAGGCGGCCGATCTCGTCCTCGATCAGCGCCAGGCGCTTCTGCGAGGCCTCGTCCTTCTCCTTCTTCACCGCCTCGCGCTCGATCTGCAGCTGGATCATGCGGCGGTCCAGCCGGTCGATGGCCTCGGGCTTGGAGTCGATCTCGATCTTGATCTTGGAGGCGGCCTCGTCGATCAGGTCGATGGCCTTGTCCGGCAGGAAGCGGTCGGTGATGTAGCGGTGCGAGAGTTCGGCCGCGGCGACGATCGCCGGGTCGGTGATCTCCACGCCGTGGTGCACCTCGTACTTCTCCTGCAGGCCGCGCAGGATGGCGATGGTCGCCTCCACGCTCGGCTCGCCCACGAGGATCTTCTGGAAGCGGCGCTCCAGCGCGGCGTCCTTCTCGATGTACTTGCGGTATTCGTCCAGCGTGGTGGCGCCCACGCAGTGCAGCTCGCCGCGCGCGAGGGCCGGCTTGAGCATGTTGCCGGCGTCGATGGCGCCCTCGGCCTTGCCGGCGCCCACCATCGTGTGCAGTTCGTCGATGAAGACGATGGTCTGGCCCTCGTCCTTCGCGAGCTCGGTCAGCACGCTCTTCAGGCGCTCCTCGAACTCGCCGCGGTACTTGGCGCCGGCCAGCAGCGCCGCCATGTCCAGCGACAGGACGCGCTTGCCCTTGAGCGTCTCGGGCACCTCGCCCGAGACGATCCGCTGGGCCAGGCCTTCCACGATGGCCGTCTTGCCCACGCCGGGCTCGCCGATCAGTACCGGGTTGTTCTTGGTGCGCCGCTGCAGCACCTGGATCGCGCGGCGGATCTCCTCGTCGCGGCCGATCACCGGGTCGAGCTTGCCCTGGCGGGCGCGCTCGGTCAGGTCCAGCGTGTACTTCTTGAGGGCCTCGCGCTGGCCTTCCGCCTCGGGGGAGTCGACCCCCTGGCCGCCGCGGACGGCCTCGACGGCCGCCTCGAAGGACTTGCGCGACAGGCCGTTCTCGCGGGCGATGCGGCCGATGTCCTGCTTCGTGTCGGCGAGCGCCAGCAGGAAGTTCTCGCTGGCGATGAACTGGTCGTTGCGCTTGAGCGCCTCCTTCTCGGCGCCCTGCAGCAGGGCCGCGAGGTCGCGGCCGACCTGCACCTGCTCCTGGCCCTGCACCTGCGGCAGCCTGTGCATCGCCGCCTCCGCGGCGGCCAGCAGGCCCGGCACGTTGACGCCGGCGCGCTGCAGCAGCGCGCGGGGGCCGTCCTCCTGCCGCAGCATGGCGACCAGCAGGTGGGCCGGTTCGATGTAGGCGTGGTCGTTGGCGAGCGCCAGGCTCTGGGCGTCGGCCAGCGCCTCCTGGAACTTGGTGGTGAGCTTGTCGAGTCGCATGGAAATATTCCTCGACCGTGCAGATGGGCCTGCCGCGGATGCTTTTCAAGCCCGCACTGTAGGACGGGCGGGCGTTTCCGGGTGCGGCTGACTAGAATCGGGCGCCATGCAGATCCACCAGATGTCGGTGACCTACCTGCCCGAGCAGGACCGCATCCTCATGCGCATCAACACGACCGACGGCGAGGAGATGCGCCTGTGGCTCACCCGGCGGTTGATGGTGGGGCTGTGGCCGCTGCTGTCCAAGCTGCTGACCGAGCACCTGCTGAAGCTGGAGTCGGCGGGAGCGTCGCTCTCGGGCGCCAATGCGGAACTGAAGAAGATGCTGGCGGATTTCCGGAAGGAGGAGTTCCTGCAGCACGCCGACTTCGACACGCCCTACAAGGAGGCGCAGCAGCGGCTGCCGCTGGGCGAGGAGCCGCTTCTGGTGACCGACGTGGACGCCACGCCGCTCGCCAACGGGCCCCTGCGCCTGAACTTCAACGAGCGCCCGCCGAACGGCGACACGAAGCCGCGCAGCTTCCAGATGGAGATGCAGCCCAAGCTGATGCAGGGCCTGATGCACCTGCTGGACCAGGCGCTGCTGCAGTCGCAGTGGCGCGAGCCCTTCGTGCCGGTGGTGGCGGTGAGCCGCAGGCGAACCCCAGCTTGCCCTATTTCACGCTCTGCAACGCGAACCCGGCGACCTTCTTGTAATCGTCCGAAATCCTGCGCAGCTCCTCCTGGCTCACCAGGTCGTCGATCGTCCCAGGAAAGGGCTGGCCGCCGCTCAGTTCGTCGGCCTTCATGATGATGAAGTCGGGCGGCACCGTGCGGTTGGTCTCCACCACCTTCGCCGTCGCCGGCAGGCGCAGGCCCTCGTAGCGCTGCAGCGCCTGCTGCGGGTCGCCGCCTTGCGCCAGCAGCCCCGCCAGCGTGGAGGCGTCCAGCAGCGCCTGGGCGCTTCCGTTGGAGCCACGCGGGTACATCGGGTGGGCCGCGTCGCCCAGGAAGCTCACGCGGCCGAAGGTCCAGCGCGGCACCGGGTCCTTGTCGACCATCGGGTACTCGAGGATCTCCCGCGCGCCGGTGATCAGCGCCGGGACGTCCAGCCAGTCGAACTTCCAGTCCTGGTAGACGGGCAGGAAGTCCTCCAGCCGGCCCGGCTGGTTCCAGTCGTTCATGCCGGCGCCGGCCTGGCGGATCTCCGCGACCCAGTTGACCAGCTGGTTGCCCTGCCCGTCAACGTCGTCGGCGATCGGGTAGATCACCATCTTGCCGGTGTCGATCGAGCCGATGCGCATGTAGGTCTTGCCCGTGAGGATGGGCTTGTGCACCGTCACGCCGCGCCAGGTGTTGATGCCCGCGAAGGCCGGCTTCTCCTCCGGGTAGAACTGGCGCCGCACGGCCGAATTGACGCCGTCGCAGGCGATCACCACGTCGGCCTGCACCGGCGGGCGCAGCTGGCCGCGCGCGTCCTGGAACGCGAGCGTCACTTCCTTCGTGTCCTGCTGCAGGCCCACGCAGCGGTGGTCCAGGTGGATGTGCGCCGGCCCCAGCCGCTGCAGCGCCGCCTGGTACAGCACGCCATGCAGCTTGCCGCGGTGCATGCCCAGCTCCGGCACTTCGTAGCCGGCGTGGCGGCCCCGCGGCTCGCGGTAGATGAACTGCCCCCAGCGGTTGAAGAACACGCTCTCCAGGTTCTCGATGCCCACGGCCTCCAGCTGCGGCTGCAGGCCCAGCGCGGCCAGCTCGCGCATCGCATGCGGCAGCAGCGTGATGCCCACCCCGATCTCGCGCACTTCCGGCGCGCTTTCGTACACTTCGCAGGCGATGCCGCGCTGGTGCAAGCCCAGCGCCAGCGCGAGCCCGCCGATCCCTCCCCCGACGACTGCGATGCGCATCAGTCCGCCTTGATGTGCGCCGTTCGGATCAGGTTGGCCCAGCGGTCGGCGTCGCGCGCCACCAGCGAGCGGAAGGCGTCGGGGGTGCTGGACGCCGGGTCCATGCCCTGCGACTGGAAGGCGGTGCGCACCTCGGGCAGCGCCAGGATCTCCTTCAGCTCGCGATTGAGCTTCTGCACCTCGGCGGCCGGCGTGCCGGGCGGCGCGAAGATGCCGTACCACATGTCGACGTTGACCTTGCCGGCGCTCGCCTCCTGCAGCGTCGGCACATCGGGCAGCAGCGCGTGGCGGTGCTCGCTGCCGATGGCCAGCGCCACCAGCTTGCCGGCCTTCACGTGCGGCAGCGCGACGTGGATGGGCAGGAACATGGCGTCCACCTGGCCGCCGATCAGGTCCGTCACCGCCTGCGAGGTGCCGCGGTAGGGGATGTGCGTGAGGAACACCCCGGCCGTCTGCTTGAACAGCTCCATGGACATGTGGTGCGGCGTGCCCACGCCCGGGCTGGCGTAGTTGAGCTTGCCCGGCCGGGCCTTGGCTGCGGCCACCAGGTCCCGCGCGGTCTTGAAGCCGGCGCTGGGCGGCGCCACCAGCAGGAGCTGGCCCCAGCTGGTGAGCGTGACCGGCACGAGGTCCTTCACCGGGTCGAAGGGCAGGTGCGGGTACAGCGCCTTGTTCATGACCAGCGTGTTCACGCTGACCAGCAGCGTGTTGCCGTCGGCGGGCGAACGCACCACCGCCTCGGTGCCGATGTTGCCGGACGCGCCGGCGCGGTTCTCCACCACCACCGGTCGGTTCAGCCGCTGGCTCAGGCGCGGCCCGACCGTGCGCGCGACGATGTCGATGCCCGTGCCCGGGGTGAAGGGCACGATCAGCTTCAGCGGGGCGCCACCGGCGGCGGGCGCCGGGGACTGGGCCAGGACGGCCACCGTGCAGAGGGACAGGGCGGCCACGGCCGCGCGGGCGAGCAGTTTCATTGCGGTTCCGGCTTGCGAGTTGGCATGCTAACGAGTATGGCGAGCGCGCGGGCAAGGCACAATCCGCGCATACCCGATGCCCTGAACAGACACGTGCCTCCCCCGCAGAAGCTCCCCACCACCCTTTCCCGCCTGTACGCCCGGCCGGGCTTCCTGCTGCGCCGCGCCCACCAGATTTCCGCCGCCGTGTTCGAGGACGCCTGCCGCGAACTGGCCCTGACGCCGGCGCAGTTCGGCGTGCTGACCGTGCTGCAGGCCCACCCCGGGCTGGGGCAGTCCAGCCTGGCCCGGGCGCTCGGCTTCGACAAGGTCACGGTGCTGCGCGTGCTGCGCGGCCTGCAGGCCCGCGGGCTCGTCAGCCGCAGCCCGGCGGAGCAGAACCGCCGCAACGTCTCGGTGTCCCTCACGCCCGAGGGGCTGGCGGTGCTGCAGCAGGCGCAGAAGCCGGCCGAGAAGGCCTACAAGCGCCTGATGGCGCCGCTGGACCGGCAGCAGCAGGAACAGCTGATGCAGCTGCTGCAGCTGCTCACGGGCGGGCTGGAGGACGAGGCGCGCGCCGCCTTCGTGCCGCCGCCGGCGCCGCGGGCACGTCAGGCGGCCTGATCAGCCGTTGCGGGCTTCGATGCCCCAGCGCGCGAGCGCCGCGTCGTCGGCCACGCGGGCGTCGACCCAGCGCTCGCCTTCGGGCGTGCTCTCCTTCTTCCAGAACGGCGCCTGCGTCTTCAGGTAGTCCATCAGGAACTCGCAGGCCCGGAAGCTTTCGCCGCGGTGCGCGGAGGTGACGACGACCAGCACGATCTGGTCCTGCACCGCGAGCGGGCCGACGCGGTGGATCACGCGGGCGGCGCGGATGTCGAAGCGGCGGAAGGCCTCGTCGATCATGGCCTCGATGGCCTTCTCGGTCATGCCCGGGTAGTGCTCCAGCTCCATGCCGCGCACGGCGCTGCCGTCGTTGCGGTCGCGCACGGTGCCGATGAAGCTGCAGACGGCGCCGACGCCGGCGTCCTCGCGGCGCAGCGCCGCGATTTCCGCGGCGACGTCGAAGTCGCCCGTCTGGATCGTGACGCGCGCGGCCATGGCCTCTCTCAGCCGCCGGTGACCGGCGGGAAGAACGCGACTTCGCAGCCCTCGCGCAGGACGGCGGATTCGTCGCTCATGACCTGGTCCAGCGCCATGCGCACGGCCTTGCCGCGGGCCAGCGCCGTCGCGTAGGGTTCGCCGCGCGCGACCAGTTCGTCGCGCAGGGCACCCAGCGTCTCGCTGCGGGTCTGCAGGCTCTCGCCGCCCTGCCCCACGGCTTCGCGGATCGCGGCGAAGTACTTGATCTTCACGTTCATCCCAGCAACTCCGCCATCGCCAGGAAGGGCACGAGCTCGCCCCGCGCGATGGTCTGGCCGGCCGCGACGTCCACGAGGCCGTCGGCCCACACGGTGGAGGTCAGCACGCCGGAACTCTGGTTGGGAAACAGCTCGATGCCGCCTTGCGCATTGCGGCGCGCGCGCAGGAACTCGCGGCGCTTGTCGGCGCGCGGCCAGTCGAAGTGCGCCGGCAGCCGCAGCGCCGCGGGCGCGAGCCGCGTGGCGCCCTGCAGCTTCAGCAGGAAGGGCCGCACCAGCAGCAGGAAGGTGACGAAGCTGGAGACCGGGTTGCCCGGCAGGCCGATGAAGTGCGCGTCGCCCACGTGGCCGTACGCGAAGGGCTTGCCCGGCTTCATGGCGATCTGCCACAGGTCCAGCGCGCCCAGCTGCTCCACCGCCGGCTTGATGTGGTCTTCCTCGCCGACCGAGACCCCGCCGCTGGTGAGGATCAGGTCGTTCCCCCGCGCCGCCTCGCGCAGGGCCTCCACGGTGGCTTCGCGCCGGTCCGGCACGATGCCGAGGTCCTGCACCTCGCAGCCCAGGCGCAGCAGCAGGCTGCGCAGGAAGAAGCGGTTGGAGTTGTAAATGGCGCCCGGCCGCATCGCCTCGGGCGCGACCTGGCCCGGCATCACGAGCTCGTCGCCGGTGGAGAACAGCGCCACGCGCGGTCGGCGCGCCACCTGCAGGCGGTCGCGGCCGATGCTGGCCGCCAGGCCCTGCGCGGCCGGGCCGATGCGCTCGCCGCGGGCCAGCACGGTGGTGCCGCGCGTGATGTCCTCGCCGCTGGCGCGGATCCACTGCCCGCGCGCCGGCACGCGCTGGATGCGCACGCGGCCGTCGTCCAGCAACTCGGTGTCCTCCTGCATCACGATCGCGTCGGCGCCCTGCGGCACGGGGGCACCGGTGAAGATGCGGGCCACCGTGCCGGGCTGCAGCGGCTGCGCGGCCGCCCCGGCGGGAATGCGCTGGCTCACCGGCAGCGGCACGCCCTCGTCGGCGATCTCCGCCACGCGCACGGCGTAGCCGTCCATGGAACTGTTGTCCTGCGGCGGGACCTGCAGGGGCGAGACGAGGTCCTCGGCGAGCACCCGGCCGTCGGCATCGAAGGTGGGCACGGCCTCGACCTCGGCCAGCGGCCGCGCACGCTCCAGCAAGGCCTGCAAGGCCTCGTCCAGGGGGCGCAGCGGCGGCCGGGGCTTGTTCATGCGTAGTTCTCTGCGTTGTAGTCGAACCGGTGGCCATTCTCGACCAGCCAGGTCGCGACGGCATCCGGGTCGTTGAGATCCAGCACGGGGCGAAGGGTGGGCTCGGGCATGCGCTCCGGCGAGTCGGTGGCGATCGCCACCACGAAATCGTCGTCGGGGTAGCGCGCCGGCTTGCCGGCGTCGGCGCGCCAGACCTCCACCTTGAGCAGGTTGCTGTCCTTGAAGCCTTCCACCAGCACCCAGTCGACGCCGTCGTAGAGCTCGGCCAGGAGGTGGTGCACCGTGAGCTGGGCGGGCTGCTCGAACTCGCGCATCAGCGCCAGCCGGCGGTCGGAGGCGACGACCACCTCGAAGGCGCCGGCCTCGCGGTGGCGGTGCGTGTCCTTGCCGGGATGGTCGATGTCGAAGCTGTGGTGCGCGTGCTTCACGACCGAGACCCTCAGGCCGCGCATCTTCAGCGCGGGGATCAGCCGCTCCACCAGGTGGGTCTTGCCCGCGCCGGAAAAACCGGCAAAGCCGACGACCTTCATGCGCAGTGCTCCGCGATGAAGGCCTTCACGCGCTCGGCGTCGGCCGGCAGCACCGTGACGCGCCGCGGGCGGTCCTCGATGCCCGCGAACTTCGCGGGCCGGTCCGGCTCGCGCCCGAGCGCCTCGACGATGGTGGCGGCGAACTTGATCGGCAGCGCCGTCTCCAGCACGATCATCGGCACGCCGGGCTGCAGGTGCTCGCGCGCGACCTTCAGGCCGTCGGCGGTGTGGGTGTCGATCATGGCGTGGAAGCGCTCCCAGGTGTCGCGGATGGTGCCGAGGCGGTCGGCGTGCGTGCTGCGGCCGGAAACGAAGCCGTAGTCGGTGCGGGCCCGCTGCACCTCGCCGGAGAGGTCGAAGCGGCCGCGGGCCGGAAGCTCCTCGGCGAACAGGCGGCGCACCCGCGCGCCGTCGCGGCCCAGCAGGTCGAACACGAAGCGCTCGAAGTTGCTCGCCTTGGAGATGTCCATCGACGGGCTCGAGGTCTCGTAGGTGTCGGCGCTGCCGCGCACCCGGTAGACGCCCGTGCGGAAGAACTCGTCGAGCACGTCGTTCTCGTTCGTGGCCAGCACCAGCCGCTCGATCGGCAGGCCCATGCTGCGCGCCACGTGGCCGGCGCAGATGTTGCCGAAGTTGCCGGAAGGCACGGCGAAGGAGACGCGCTGGTCGTCGGCGCTCGTCGCCTGGAAGTATCCGGCGAAGTAGTACACCACCTGCGCGACCAGCCGCGCCCAGTTGATCGAGTTCACCGTGCCGATGCGGTGCCTGCGCTTGAACGCGAGGTCGTTCGACACGGCCTTGACGATGTCCTGGCAGTCATCGAACACGCCCTCGATCGCCAGGTTGTGGATGTTGGCGTCCTGCAGGCTGAACATCTGTGCCTGCTGGAACGGGCTCATGCGTCCCTTCGGGGAGGTCATGAAGACGCGCACGCCCTTCTTGCCGCGCATCGCGTATTCGGCGGCGCTGCCGGTGTCGCCCGAGGTCGCGCCCAGGATGTTCAGCTCCTCGCCGCGGCGCGCCAGCTCGTACTCGAACAGGTTGCCCAGCAGCTGCATCGCCATGTCCTTGAAGGCGAGCGTCGGGCCGTTGGACAGCGCCTCCAGCGCGACGCCCGGCTCCAGCGGCTTCAGCGGGACGATCTCCTTCGTGCCGAACACCTCCTCGGTGTAGGTCTTGCGGCAGATGGCGCGCAGGTCGGCCGCGGGGATGTCGTCGATGTAGAGCGACAGGACCTCGAAGGCGAGGTCGGCGTACGGCAGGCCGCGCCACTTCGCGAGCGTGGCGGCATCGACCTGCGGATAGCGCTCCGGCAGGTAAAGGCCGCCGTCGGGTGCGAGGCCTTCCAGCAGGATCTCGCAGAAATGCTTGCGGTCCGGATGGCCGCGGGTGGACAGGTAAAGCATGGTCCGCGGCCTCAGGCCAGTTCCTCCTTGCGGATGCGCGTGATGGGCGCCAGGACGGCGGCCAGGCCCTGCATCTGCGCGATCACCTCGTTCATCGTGCCTTCGCGCACGCCGTGCGTGAGCAGGATCAGGTCGGTCTGCGTGGAGCCCTGGCCGCCGACGGCGGAGGCTTCCCGCTGCAGCATCGCGTCGATGCTGATGCCGGCCTGCGCCAGCAGGTTCGCGACCTTGGCCAGCACGCCGGCCTGGTCGGCGACGCGCAGGCGCAGGTAGTAGCTGGTGACGACCTCGCTCATGGGCAGCACGGTCTCGTCGCTCATCTGGTCCGGCTGGAACGCCAGGTGCGGCACGCGGTGCGCGGCGTCGACGGTGTGCAGGCGCGTCACGTCCACCAGGTCGGCGATCACGGCGCTGGCGGTCGGCTCGCTGCCGGCGCCCTTGCCGTAGTACAGCGTGGTGCCGACCGCGTCGCCCTGCACCACCACGGCGTTCATCGCGCCTTCCACGTTGGCGATCAGGCGCTTGCGGGGGACCAGCGTGGGGTGCACGCGCAGCTCGATGCCCTTCTCCACCCGCTTGGTGATGCCCAGCAGCTTGATGCGGTAGCCCAGCTGCTCGGCGTATTCGATGTCGACCGAGGAGAGCTTGGTGATGCCCTCGACGTAAGCCTTGTCGAACTGCACCGGCACGCCGAAGGCGATGGCGCTCATGATGGTCGCCTTGTGGGCGGCGTCCACGCCCTCGATGTCGAAGGTCGGGTCGGCCTCGGCGTAGCCCAGGCGCTGCGCCTCCTTCAGCACCACGTCGAAGTCCAGGCCCTTGTCCCGCATCTCCGACAGGATGAAGTTGGTCGTGCCGTTGATGATGCCGGCGATCCACTGGATGCGGTTGGCCGTGAGGCCTTCGCGCAGCGACTTGATGATCGGGATGCCGCCGGCCACCGCGGCCTCGAAGGCCACCATCACGCCCTTTGCGTGCGCGGCGGCGAAGATTTCCGTGCCGTGCACCGCCAGCAGCGCCTTGTTGGCGGTGATGACGTGCTTGCCGTTGTCTATCGCCTCCATCACCAGCTGGCGCGCGATGCCGTAGCCGCCGATCAGCTCGATGACGATGTCGATGTCGGGGTTGGCGATGATCTCGCGCGCATCCTTGACGACGCGCGCGCTGCCGCCGACCACCGCCTCGGCGCGGGCGGTGTCGAGGTCGCCGACCATGGTGATTTCGATGCCGCGGCCGGCGCGGCGCTTGATCTCGGCCTGGTTGCGCTTCAGGACGTTGAAGACGCCGCTGCCGACGGTGCCGATGCCCAGCAGGCCGACCTGGATTGGATTCATTTGGAGTGACGTTTTCGGTATTGCTCGAGGAAGCGCGCGATGCGGCCGACGGCCTCGCGCAGGTCGTCCTCGTGCGGCAGGAACACGATGCGGAAGTGCTGCTGGTCCGGGTAGTTGAAGCCCGAGCCCTGCACCAGCATCACCCGCGTCTCCTGCAGCAGCTCCAGGAAGAACTGGCGGTCGTCCTGGATCGGATACAGCTTGGGGTCCAGCCGCGGGAACATGTACAGCGCGGCCTGCGGCTTGTTGCAGCTGACGCCCGGGATGGCGGTGATCAGCTCGTAGGCCAGGTCGCGCTGGCGGCGCAGGCGGCCGCCCGCGCCCACCAGGTCGTTGATGCTCTGGTAGCCGCCCAGCGCCGTCTGGATCGCCCACTGCCCCGGCACGTTGGCGCACAGGCGCATGTTCGAGAGCATGGTGAGGCCCTCGATGTAGTCGGCGCCCGCCTTCTTGTCGCCCGACACGACCATCCAGCCGGCGCGGTAGCCGCAGGAGCGGTAGCTCTTGGACAGCGAGTTGAAGGTCAGCGTGAGCACGTCCTCCGACAGGCTGCCGATCGCGGTGTGCTTCACGCCGTCGTACAGCACCTTGTCGTAGACCTCGTCGGCCAGGATCACCAGCCCGTGCTCGCGGGCGATCGCGACGATCTCGCGCAGCAGCTCGTCGCTGTACAGCGCGCCCGTGGGATTGTTCGGGTTGATCACGACGATGCCCTTGGTGGCCGGCGTGATCTTGCGGCGGATGTCGGCGACGTCGGGCATCCAGCCGTTCGCCTCGTCGCACATGTAGTGCACCGGCGTGCCGCCCGAGAGCGCCGTGCAGGCCGTCCACAGCGGGTAGTCCGGCGAAGGCACCAGCAGCTCGTCGCCCTCGTTCAGCAGCGCGTTGGTGGCCATGGCGATCAGCTCGCTGGCCCCGTTGCCGAGCCAGACGTCGTCGATGCGCACGCCCTTGATGCCCTGCTGCTGCGTGTAGTGCATGACCGCCTTGCGCGCGGCGAAGATGCCCTTGCTGTCCGAGTAGCCCGCCGAATTGGGCAGGTTGCGGATCATGTCCTGCTGGATCTCTTCCGGCGCGTCGAAGCCGAACACGGCCAGGTTGCCGATGTTCAGCTTGATGACCTTGTGGCCCTCTTCCTCCATCTGCCGCGCGGCGTCCATGATGGGGCCGCGGATGTCGTACAGAACGTTGGCGAGCTTGGTGGATTTCTGGACGGTCTTCAAAAGCCCTCCTGCGGGCGTGACACGAGGTGAAACGTATAATTTGACCATAAGTCCGCGCCCCTTCCCCCATGCGTGGACATGCCCAGCCCCCGCCCGCATTGAAGCTCCAGCCCGATCAATCCGACGTCCAGACCATCAGCGGCCACGGCCCCGGCTGGGTCGCCGTGGGCACGGAAAAGATCACGCACAGCGTGGTGCTCGGCTCGCACGGCGAGCGCTTCGCCTGGGCCGGCAGCTTCGAGGAGCTCGGGCCCGAGCAGTTCGCGCAGCTGGCCGAACTGCAGGTCGAAGTGGTGATCTTCGGCAGCGGCAGCCGCATCCGCTTTCCCAAGCCCGCGTGGCTCGCGCCCCTTGCGGCGCGGCGCATCGGCATCGAGACCATGGACACCGCGGCCGCCTGCCGCACCTACAACATCCTCGCGCAGGAAGGCCGCGAAGTCGCAGTGGCCCTCCTGCTCGAAGCGGCACCCTGAGCCCTCCGGCGCCCGCGAGCGATTCGCGGTAAAATCTTCGATTGCGGCATGGCCTGCGCGAAGCCCCGCCGCCGCCGAGCATCTGTCACACAGAACCACACACTGCACCAGGAAACTATGGCGATCGTTGTCAACAAACCCCTTCCAGAATTTGAAGCGAACGCCACCGGCGGCATCAAGGTCACCAATACCTCCCACCTGGGCCAGGTCGTGGTCCTGTACTTCTACCCCAAGGACAACACGCCCGGCTGCACCACCGAGGCCATGCAGTTCCGGGACAAGTACAAGGACTTCGTGAAGGCCGGCGCCGTGGTGTTCGGCGTCTCGCGCGACAACATGAAGTCGCACGACGACTTCAAGGCCAAGCTGGAACTGCCCTTCGAGCTGATCGCCGACACCGAGGAAAAGATGTGCCACATGTTCGGCGTGGTGAAGAACAAGATCATGTACGGCAAGAAGGTGAAGGGCATCGAGCGCAGCACCTTCCTCGTCGGCGCCGACGGCATCCTCAAGCAGGAATGGCGCGGCCTGAAGGTCCCCGGCCACGTGGACGAAGTCCTCAAGGCGGTGAAGCTGCTCAAGAAGGCGGCCTGAACCCCGCCGCGGGCTGCTGACGCGCCAGCGCAACAGGCTTTCGTCCGACGTTGTCCGGATGGGCCGGGTGTGCATAATGAATTCATGCCGTTGATCCCGACGCGCCGCGTCATCACCGTCAGCCCGCAAGAAGCCGCCCGGCCCGCCTGGCGGCTTTTTTGTTTTCCGTCGACCTCAACAGGAAGCCGTACTCCTCATGCCCCTGCCCCCCGCCCCGACCAAGCGCGCTGCCATGCTCCCGCCGGATGCGTTCGACGCCCCGGCCCGTTCCTCGCACAAGGCCGCGCGAAAATCGGAGGCGCCTTCGGCCGATAGCCTGCTGGCCGAGCACCCGCAGGCCCAGGACGACTTCGACCCGCGCGCGGGCGGCGGCGACCTGCAGGCCGGCGCGTACGACGGCGACATCGAGACCTACCTGGACGAGCCGCAGCCGGTGCGGCGCCGCAAGGACGTGACGGTGCCCGCGCCGGCGCCCAAGAAGAAGAAGGCCAGCGGCCCCTCCAAGATGTTCGTGCTGGACACCAATGTCCTGATGCACGACCCGATGAGCCTGTTCCGCTTCGACGAGCACGACATCTTCCTGCCGATGATCGTGCTGGAGGAACTCGACGGCCACAAGAAGGGCATGACCGAGGTGGCGCGCAACGCCCGCCAGGTCAGCCGTTCACTGGACGCGCTGGCCGGCAGCCAGGGCGCCGACATCGCGCACGGCCTGAAGCTTGACACGACGGGCCACCGCGAGGCCGGCGGCTGCCTCTTCTTCCAGACCATGCCGCTGTCGCCCAGCGGCCTGCCGCTGGGCCTGCCTCCCGGCAAGGCGGACAACCAGATCCTCTCGGTCGTGCAGGCCCTGCAGGAGAAGCACGCGCCGCGCCAGGTGGTGCTGGTGTCCAAGGACATCAACATGCGCGTCAAGGCGCGCGCGCTGGGCCTCGTCACCGAAGACTACAAGAACGACAAGACGCTGGACGACCTGGACCTGATGTATTCGGGTTCGCTGGCGCTGCCGACGGACTTCTGGTCCAAGCACGGCAAGACGGTGGAGAGCTGGCAGTCGGGCCAGCACACCTTCTACCGCGTGAGCGGGCCGGTCGTGCCCAGCCTGTTCATCAACCAGTTCGTCTACTTCGAGGCGCCCGGCGAGCCGAGCCTCTACGCGCGCGTGATCGAGATCCGCGGCAAGACGGCGGTGCTGAAGACGCTGAAGGACTACGGCCACCTGAAGAACGCGGTGTGGGGCGTCACCACGCGCAACCGCGAGCAGAACTTCGCGATGAACCTGCTGATGGATCCCGAGGTGGACTTCGTCACGCTCACGGGCACGGCCGGCACCGGCAAGACCCTGATGGCGCTGGCCGCGGGCCTGACGCAGGTGCTCGACGAGCGCCGCTACACCGAGATCATCATGACGCGCGCCACGGTGAGCGTCGGCGAGGACATCGGCTTCCTGCCCGGCACGGAGGAAGAGAAGATGGGGCCCTGGATGGGGGCGCTGGACGACAACCTGGAAGTGCTGGGCAAGGGCGACAACGCCGCCGGCGAATGGGGCCGCGCGGCCACCAACGAGCTCATCCGCAGCAAGATCAAGATCAAGAGCATGAACTTCATGCGCGGGCGCACGTTCCTGAACAAGTACGTGATCATCGACGAGGCGCAGAACCTCACGCCCAAGCAGATGAAGACGCTGATCACGCGCGCGGGCCCGGGCTCCAAGATCATCTGCATGGGCAACCTGGCGCAGATCGACACGCCCTACCTCACCGAGGGCTCCTCGGGCCTCACCTTCGCGGTCGACAAGTTCAAGGGCTGGCCGCACAGCGGCCACATCACGCTGGCGCGCGGCGAACGGTCGCGGCTGGCGGACTTCGCGAGCGAAGTGCTCTAGGCGTTCAGTAGCGGATGCCCCGCCCCAGCGGGGTGTAGCGCAACACCTTCGACAGGCCTTCCCGGCCGCTCGCGGCGCGCGCCACGAGCGTCGTCGCGCCCAGCGCGCCGATCGTGCGCACCAGCGGGTTGCGGTGCTTGCGCGTCACCTGCCACAGTCCGACGCCGATGGCGAGCACCAGCCAGTGCTCGCCCGGGAAGCCCGGACGCGCCTCGTCGGCGGCCTTGAGTTTCTCCAGCGGCGAAGCCGGGTCCAGCTCCGGCGGCACGGGTTCCGCGGCCATGGGGACTTGCGCCTCGGCCAGCGTGGGCATCAGGTTCATCTCTTCCATGCGCGTCTCCCGGAGTTCGCGCCGAGCATCGCGCAGCGGCCGGGCCGCCTGCGTAGGAAGAGAGCGTGAAACCGATGCGTCAGAAATCGGCGTTGCCGCTGGCGAGGTTCTCGAACTTGGTCAGCTGCTTGATGAAGGCGAGCTTGACGGTGCCGGTGGGGCCGTTGCGCTGCTTGCTGATGATCACTTCCGAGACGCCGGGCTCCTTGGAGTCCTTGTTGTAGTAGTCGTCGCGGTAGATGAACATGATCACGTCGGCGTCCTGCTCGATGGCGCCGGACTCGCGCAGGTCGGACATCATGGGGCGCTTGTCGGTGCGCGACTCCACGCCGCGCGACAGCTGCGACAGCGCGATCAGCGGGCAGCCCAGCTCCTTGGCCAGCATCTTCAGGCCGCGCGAGATCTCGCCGACCGCGGTGGCGCGGTTCTCGTCGCTCATGCCCGAGGACACGCTCATCAGCTGCAGGTAGTCCACCACGATCAGGCCCAGCTTGCCGCCGCACTGGCGCGCCAGGCGCCGCGCGTTGGCGCGCAGTTCGCTGACCGTGAGGCCCGGCGTCTCGTCGATGTGCAGCGAGATGTTGCGCAGCTTCTCGATCGCTTCCGTCAGCCGCGGCCACTCGTCGTCGGTGAGCTTGCCGGTACGCAGGTGCCCCTGGTCGATGCGGCCGATGGAGCCCACGATACGCACCGCGAGCTGCGAGGCGCCCATTTCCATCGAGAACACGGCGACCGGCAGGCCTTCGTTCAGCGCGACGTGTTCGGCGATGTTGATCGCCAGCGAGGTCTTGCCCATGGAGGGCCGGGCCGCGAGGATGATCAGGTCCCCGGCCTGCATGCCCGAGGTCATGCGATCCAGGTCGTAGAAGCCGCTCGGCACGCCGGTGATGTCGTTCGGGTTGTCCGCCATCTCCTGGACGCGATCGAGCAGCTGCACCACCAGGCTGTCCATGGCCTGGAAGCCCTGCTTCATCCGGGAGCCTTCCTCCCCGATGTTGAAGATCTTCTGCTCCGCCTCGTCCAGGATGCGGTCCACCGGCTTGCCCTGCGTGTTGAAGGCGGCGGTGGCGATCTCGTCGCTCGCGGACACGAGCTTGCGCAGGATGGAGCGCTCGCGCACGATCTCCGCGTAGCGGCGGATGTTGGCCGCGCTCGGCACGTACTGCGCCAGCGCGTTCAGGTACGGCAGCCCGCCGACCTCCTCCGCCTTGCCGAGCGCCTGCAGCTGCTCGAACACGGTGATCACGTCGGCCGGGCGCGTCGCGTTGATCAGGCCGCCGATGGCGGAGAAGATCAGCTTGTGCTCGTAGCGGTAGAAGTCGCCGTCGACCAGCAGGTCGCCCACGCGGTCCCAGGCCTGGTTGTCCAGCAGCAGGCCGCCGAGGACGCTCGATTCCGCCTCGACGGAATGGGGCGGGATGCGCAGCTGCGCCACCTGCCGGTCGCGCGGGAAATCGTCTTCGACGGCACTCAGGACGGCGGACATGGGTGGCTCTCTCTCCTAGCTCCGCATTGTCCCGCCGGGGCTGTAAACATGTCCAGTGATAACACTGGGTAGATTCTGTGGACAACAGGCGGGAAGCTGTGCGTCGCCGCAATGCGGACTGCCAAGACGCAAAGGTCGCAAAGGATGCGCAAAAGTCGCAAAAGCCATCCGCTTTTCTTGTGCGGCCTTTGCGTGGTTTTTGCGACCTTTGCGTCCGGCTGTTCAAAAGAAAAAAGCCGCCCGAAGGCGGCTTTCGCGCGAGAGCGAGGGGCTTACGCCGTTTCGCCCAGCACGGTCACGTTGATGTCGACCACCACGTCGGTGTGCAGCGCCACGGAGACGGTGCTCTCGCCGACCATCTTGATCGGGCCGGAGGGCATGCGCACCTGCGCCTTGGCGACCGGGAAGCCCATCTTGGTGAGTTCCTCGGCTATGTCGTAGTTGGTGACGGAGCCGAACAGGCGGCCGTCCACGCCGGCCTTCTGGGTCAGCTTGACGGTCTGGCCGGCGAGCTTCTCGCCCGTGGCCTGCGCCTCGGACAGCTTCGCGGCGGCCTGCTTCTCCAGTTCGGCGCGCTTGGCCTCGAATTCGGCCTTGTTGGCCTCGGTCGCGCGGCGGGCGTGGCCCTGCGGGATCAGGAAGTTGCGGGCGTAGCCGTCGCGCACCTTCACGATCTCGCCCAGGTTGCCCAGGTTCACGACTTTCTCGAGCAGGATGACTTGCATGGCGGGATCCTCAGATGCGGTGCTGGTCGGAATACGGCAGCAGCGCCAGGAAGCGCGCGCGCTTGATGGCGGTGTTCAGCTGGCGCTGGTAGATCGCGCGGGTGCCCGTCAGGCGCGCCGGGATGATCTTGCCGTTCTCGGAGATGAAGTCGCGCAGGGTGTCGATGTCCTTGTAGTCGATTTCCTCGACGCCGGCGACGGTGAAGCGGCAGAAGCGCTTGCGCTTGAACAGCAGCGACTGGGTGTTGCGCTTCGGACGCTTGTCCTTGTTGAACTTCTTGAAGGTGGCCATGGTGACCTCTATGACTGGTTAATCTTGCTGGAATGACTGGATGTGCAGGACCGGGTGCTTGCCGTGGCGGGGGGCGGCCAGGAAACCGGTGAACCGGAACCCGCTGCCGACCGCCTGGCGCGCGAGCGTTTCCGCTTCCGTCCCGAAGGCCACCGCCCGGATCTCCATCTTCACCTGCCGCCGCGAGCCGGCTTCTTCAGCCTCGGACTCGTGCGCGAGCGTCAGGTCGATGGCGGGCAATCCGGCCGGCGTGTAGCGCAGGGCCGAGGCCTCCGCGATGCGCGCGCTCAGGATCGTCTGGTTCACGCCCGCCGCAAGCCGTCGCTTACGACTGGAACTCCGCCTGCTGCGCCTTGCGGGCTTCCTCGCGCTCCACGGTCTTCATCATGGAGGACGGGCCGGTGTCGGCCTTCTTCTTCACCACGGTCAGGTGGCGCAGCACGGCATCGTTGAAGCGGAAGGCGTGCTCCAGCTCCTGCATGACGGCCTGGTCGGCCTCGATGTTGATGCACAGGAAGTGGGCCTTGGCGAGCTTGTTGATCTGGTAGGCCAGCTGGCGGCGGCCCCAGTCCTCGACGCGATGCACCTTGCCGTTGCCGGCGGTGATCATGCCCTTGTAGCGCTCAAGCATGGCCGGAACCTGCTCGCTCTGGTCCGGGTGGATCAGCAAGACGATTTCATAGTGACGCATTCGATCTCCTTCTGGATGGAGCCGCCTCCGGCGTCAAGACGGGGTGCGGCAAGGGGAAAAGCCCACGATTATAGCCGGGCGGGGCCGGGCCTGCCTCGGGGCAGTCTCAGCGGGACTTGAGCGCCGCTTCCAGCCGGGCGAACTTCACCGGCCCGACGGCCAGGCGGATGCGGGGCGCCAGGGCCTCCAGCTCCTCCAGCGAGCTCGCGGACTCGACGGCCAGGTTCAGGCTGCCCCACTTGCTGCCAAGCTCTTCCGTCAGCTGGGCGGCGATGCCGTAGACATGGAGGTAGCGTTCGCGCTCCAGGCCGGCCGGCGACGAGTCTCGGAAGGGCTGGGCGCCGGGCGGCAGTTCGGCCACGAGGCCCAGGTGCAGCAGGCGCTCGATGTCGTCGCGCGTCACGCCGCCGGCGCTCGTGGCGGCCAGGACGTCGTCGAGCGAGCGCTGGCCGTCGAACAGGATCAGCGCGGCGCGCTGGCGCGGCGACAGCCCGCTGTGGCGGTCCTTCAGGATGCGCAGGCCGGCATCGGTCTTGGCCAGGGTCATGGGCTCCCCGCTAGGGCGCGACGCAAAAAGGAAGCCCGCACGAAGCGGGCTCCCGGTGCGACAGGCGAAGCTTAATCGCGGGCGTAGATGTCCACGTCCTTGGTTTCCCGGATGAACAGCATGCCGATCACGAAGGTGACAGCCGCGACGACGACCGGGTACCAGAGCCCGTAGTAGATGTCGCCCGTGGCCGCCACCATGGCGAAGGCCGTGGTCGGCAGCAGGCCGCCGAACCAGCCGTTGCCGATGTGGTACGGCAGGCTCATGGAGGTGTACCGGATGCGCGTCGGGAACAGCTCGACCAGCATGGCCGCGATCGGGCCGTACACCATGGTGACCAGGATCACCAGGAACACCAGGATGGCCAGCACCATGCCCTTGTTCATCCTGGCCGGGTCCGCGGGCTGGGTCAGCCCGGCCGCCTTGGCGGTCGCGCCCAGCTCCTTCTTGAAGTCGGCGATGGCCTTGCCCGACTCGGCGGAGAAGGCGTGGCGCTGCGCGTCGACGGTGCCGGCGGGCGCGGTCAGCACCTTGTCGCCGATGCTGATGGTGGCCGGGGAGCCGGCCGGGCCCGCCTTGTTCTCGTACGGGATGTAGGCCTGCGTCAGGGCGCGCTTGGCGATGTCGCACGAGGAGGTGAAGTCGATGTCGCGCGCGATCGGGCTGCCCTGGAAGGAGCATTGCTTCGGGTCGGCCGTCACGGTCACGCGGGTGGACTGCTGCGCCGCCACGATGCCGGGGTTGGCGGCCTTCAGCAGCATCGGGAACACGGCGAAATACGTGAGCGCGGCGACCAGGCAGCCGGCCATGATGATCGGCTTGCGGCCGATGCGGTCGGACAGCGCGCCGAACACGATGAAGAAGGGCGTGCCGATCGCGAGCGAGGCCGCGATGAACAGGTTGGCGGAGGTCACGTCCACCTTGGCGAGCTGCGTCAGGAAGAACAGCGCGTAGAACTGCCCCGTGTACCAGACGACCGCCTGGCCCGCCGTCAGGCCCAGCAGCGCCAGGATCACGATCTTCAGGTTGCGCCACTGCCCGAAGGACTCCGCGAGCGGCGCCTTGGAGGTGCGGCCCTCGGCCTTCATCTTCTGGAAGGCGGGCGATTCGTTCAGGCTCAGGCGGATCCACACGGAGATCGCCAGCAGCAGGATGGAGACGAGGAAGGGAATGCGCCAGCCCCAGTCGGCGAAGTCCTTGGTGCCCATGGACTCGCGCACGCCCAGGATCACCAGCAGCGACAGGAACAGGCCCAGCGTCGCCGTGGTCTGGATCCAGGAGGTGTAGGCGCCGCGCTTGCCGTGCGGCGCGTGCTCGGCGACGTAGGTGGCGGCGCCGCCGTACTCGCCGCCGAGCGCGAGGCCCTGCAGCATGCGCAATGCGATCAGGATCACCGGCGCGGCGATGCCGATGGACTGGTAGCTGGGGAGCAGGCCGACGATGAAGGTCGACGCGCCCATGATCAGGATGGTGACCAGGAAGGTGTACTTGCGGCCGATCATGTCGCCGAGGCGGCCGAACACGATGGCGCCGAAGGGCCGCACCAGGAAGCCGGCGGCGAAGGCGAGCAAGGCGAAGATGTACGCGGAGGTGGGATCGAGCCCGGAGAAGAACTGCGCGGCGATCACGCCGGCGAGCGAGCCATAGAGGTAGAAGTCGTACCACTCGAACACGGTGCCCAGCGAGGAGGCGAAGATGACCTTCCTCTCCTCGCGGGTCATGGGTGTGGTGGTGCCGTCCGTCCGGATGCCCGCGTGCGCGGATGCAGTTGCCATGTTGTCTCCTGTGGTGGGGAGACCGCAGTCTTGGGGCGGGGTCTGACGCGAGCCTGACTCGCGTCGCGGGCGCTTCCTAGGGCAATCCCTGAGCCGCCACCGGGGGCGCGTGCAGGCCGCGCGCGAGCAGGCTCACCCCCCATGTCACGAGCAGTCCGACCGGTACGCCGAACACGCCGGCGGACAGCGGCTGGATCGCGAACCACAGCTGCTGGCCGGGCGGCAGCCCCAGCAGCGTGCGCACGGCCGGCGCGTTGAGCAGCATGTAGCCGACCGTCACGCCCAGCCCCGCCGCCATGCCGGCGACGGCGCCGGTGCGGTTGGCGCCGCGCCAGAGGATCCCGAGCAGCATCGCCGGCACGAAGGCCGAGGCGGCGAGCGAGAACGAGGCGGACACCAGCGGCAGGATCTCCGCCGGCTTGGTGGACGCCACGACCGCCGCGATGAGCGCCACCGCCATCAGCGCGAACTTCGACAGGATCACGCGCTGCTGCGGCGGCAGCCGCGGCTTGAAGTCGTGGCAGAAGATGTCGCGCACCAGCGCGTTGCTGATCGTCAGCAGCAGCCCGTCGGCCGTGGACAGCGCCGCGGCGAGCCCGCCGGCGGCCACCAGCCCCGAGATCACGTAGGGCAACCCGCCCAGCTCCGGCGTGGCCAGCATGATGATGTCGGCGCCCAGGTGGATCTCGCCCCACTGCAGGATGCCGTCGCCGTTGACGTCGGCCACCGAGATCAGCGAGGGGTCCACGCGCGCCCACTGGGCGATCCAGGGCGGCAGCGCCTCGAAGCTGCTGCCCACGAGGTTGTTCATCACCTCGAACTTCACCAGCACGGCGAGCGCCGGCGCGCTCACGTACACGAGCGCGATGAACAGCAGCGACCAGGCGACCGAGGAGCGCGTCGCCGCCACGCTGGGCGTGGTGTAGTAGCGCGTGAGCAGGTGCGGCAGGCCCGCGGTGCCCACCATCAGGCAGAACATCAGCGCGAGGAAGTTGCGCCGCCCCTCCTCGAAGGCCTGCTGCTCCTGCGGCGAGCCGTCCGGGTCGCCGGCGAAGGGCTGGCTGTGGCGCGGCATGCCGCCCAGGGGTTTCGCCCGCTCGTAGCTTTCGTGCATGGCGCGGGTCCACTGCTCGCGGGCGCCGGCGGCGTCGCGCGGCAGCGCCGCCAGCGCGCGGGACGCGGCCACCACCTCCGAGGAATCGGCACCGCGCTGCTTCAGCATGCGCAGGCGCTCGCGGGCGGCGGCGCGCTCGCGCGCGAGCGCGGCATCGACGTCCCGCAGGCGCGCCTCGTACTCGCGGGCGCGGCGCAGGAAGACGGCCGAGACCTCCTGCTCCTCGCGATCGGCCGCGAACCGGTCCTCCAGCGCGCTGATCTTCTGCAGCTGCGTGCCGTACACCACCGGCGCCGCCGGCTGCCCGAGCTGCTTGTACGCGAGCCAGGACACCGGGATCAGGAAGGCGAGCAGCATCACGATGTACTGCGCCACCTGCGTCCAGGTGATCGCCTTCATGCCGCCCAGGAAAGAGCACAGCAGCACCCCGCCCAGTCCCAGCAGGATGCCGATCTCGAACTGCACGCCGGTCAGCCGCGAGGCGATCAGGCCGATGCCGTAGATCTGCGCCACCACGTAGATGAAGGAGCACAGCACCGCCGCGAGCGCCGCCAGGATGCGCGGTCCGCGGCCGCCGTAGCGCACGGCGAAGTAGTCGGGCACCGTGTACAGGTTCAGCCGGCGCAGGTGCGGCGCGATCAGCAGCGCCACCAGGCAGAAGCCCCCCGTCCACCCCAGCACGTAGGCCAGGCCGCCGGCCTGCCCCGGGCTGCCGCCGTAGCCTTGCAGGTAGAGGCCGCCGGCCATGCTGATGAACGAGGCCGCGCTCATCCAGTCGGCCGCCGCCGCCATGCCGTTGTACATGGGCGGGATGCGCCGGCCGGCGACGTAGTACTCCTCGGGGTCGGTGGTGCGGCCGCGGATGCCGATCACCGCATACATCATCACCGTGGAGAAGAGGAAGATCGGCCCCAGCCAGAAGCGCGAGAGGCCCTGGTGCTCGGCCCAGGCGAGCAGCAGCAGGAAGGCGGCGAAGCCGCCGAGGAAGGAGCCGACGATGCGGCGCAGGCGCCGCTCGTACTCGCCGGGGCGGCCGCCCTCAGGCACCGGGGCCGCTCCTGCTGCCGGCCGTGTCGTCCTCCGGCTGCAATCGCCGCATCGCCCAGGCGTAGAAGGCGACGATGGCGATGAAGGCGAGCACGGCGCCCTGGGCCGCGAACCAGTAGGCGAAGGGCCAGCCCAGGACGGTGAAGTCGAGGTCGCGCGCGAAGTACACGCTGCCGAAGCCGACGGCCACCCAGAGCGCGAGCAGCCCCAGCTTCAGCGCCAGCACGCGCGGCGGCAGCGGTTCCGGCGAGGGCAGGTCATCCATGGATGCGGATCATCGCACCCGGCCGGCCGGCCCGCCAGCCCGGGTTCCACCCCGTAGGCTGGCGGTGAGCGGAGCGAACCCCAGCTCAGCCTGCGAGCTTCTGCCACGTCCCGATCACGCTGTCCGGGTTCAGCGAGATCGAGCTGATCCCTTCCTGCACCAGCCACTGCGCGAAGTCGGGATGGTCGCTGGGCCCCTGCCCGCAGATGCCCACGTACTTGCCCTGCTTCACGCAGGCCTGGATGGCGCGCGACAGCATCGCCTTCACCGCCGGATCGCGCTCGTCGAAGTCCGCGGCCAGCAGTTCCAGCCCCGAGTCGCGGTCCAGGCCGAGCGTCAGCTGCGTGAGGTCGTTGGAGCCGATGGAGAAGCCGTCGAAGTATTCGAGGAATTCGTCGGCCAGGATCGCGTTGCTCGGGATCTCGCACATCATGATCAGCTGGAGATCGTCCTGCCCGCGCTTCAGGCCCTGCTGCGCCAGCATCTTCGTGACGCGCTCGGCCTGCCCCAGGGTGCGCACGAAGGGCACCATGACCTGCACGTTGGTCAGGCCCATGTCCCTGCGCACGCGCACCAGCGCCTCGCATTCCATCGCGAAGGCCTCGGCGAAGTCGCCGCTGATGTAGCGCGCCGCGCCGCGGAAGCCCAGCATCGGGTTCTCCTCCTCCGGCTCGTAGCGGCTGCCGCCGATCAGCTTGCGGTACTCGTTGGACTTGAAGTCCGACAGGCGCACGATCACCGGCTTGGGCCAGAAGGCCGCCGCGATGGTGGCGACGCCCTCCGCGACCTTGTCGACGTAGAACGCGCGCGGCGAGGCGTGGCCGCGGGCCACCGACTCCACGGCCTTCTTCAGGTCGCCGTCGACGTTGGGATAGTCGAGGATGGCCTTGGGGTGGACGCCGATGTTGTTGTTGATGATGAATTCCAGCCGCGCGAGGCCGACCCCGTCATTGGGCAGCTGCGCGAAGTCGAAGGCCAGTTGCGGGTTGCCCACGTTCATGGTGATCTTGGTCGGTATCTTCGGCATCTCCCCGCGCTGCACCTCGGTGACCTCGGTCTCCAGCAGGCCGTCGTAGATGGTGCCGGTGTCCCCCTCGGCGCAGCTCACCGTCACCAGCGTGCCGTCGGTGAGACGCTCGGTCGCGTCGCCGCAGCCCACCACCGCCGGGATGCCCAGCTCGCGCGCGATGATGGCGGCGTGGCAGGTGCGCCCGCCGCGGTTGGTGACGATGGCGCTCGCGCGCTTCATCACCGGCTCCCAGTTCGGGTCGGTCATGTCGGTGACCAGCACGTCGCCGGGCTGCACGCGGTCCATCTCCGCCGTGCTGTGCACCAGCCGCACCGGCCCCGTGCCCACCTTCTGGCCGATCGCGCGGCCCTCGGCCAGCACCGGGCCCTTGCTCTTCAATTTGTAGCGCATCTCGGACTTGCCCTGGGCCTGGCTCTTCACCGTCTCGGGCCGCGCCTGCAGGATGTAGAGCTGGCCGTCGGTGCCGTCCTTGCCCCACTCGATGTCCATCGGCCGGCCGTAGTGCTCCTCGATGACGAGCGCGTAGCGGGCCAGCGCCTCCACGTCGCCGTCGGTGAGCGAATAGCGGTTGCGCTGCTCCAGCGGCACGTCCACCGTCTTCACCAGGCGGCCGCCCTGCTTCTGCTCGTCCTCGCTCGCGAACACCATCTGGATGAGCTTGGAGCCCAGGTTGCGGCGGATCACGGCGCGCTTGCCGGCCTTCAGCATGGGCTTGTGCACGTAGAACTCGTCCGGGTTCACGGCGCCCTGCACCACCGTCTCGCCCAGCCCGTAGCTGGAGGTGATGAACACGACGTCGGGGAAGCCCGATTCGGTGTCGATGGTGAACATCACGCCGGCCGCGCCGAGGTCGGAGCGGACCATGCGCTGCACGCCGGCCGACAGGGCCACGTGCTCGTGCGCGAAGCCCTTGTGCACGCGGTAGCTGATCGCGCGGTCGTTGTAGAGCGAGGCGAAGACCTCCTTCATCTTGTGCAGCACGGCCTCGATGCCGACCACGTTGAGGAAGGTCTCCTGCTGGCCGGCGAAGGAGGCGTCGGGCAGGTCCTCGGCCGTGGCAGAGGAGCGCACGGCGAAGCTGGCCTGGGCGTTGCCGCCCGCGAGCTTCTCGAAGGCGGCGCGGATCTCGCGCTCCAGCCCGGGCGGGAAAGGCTGCGCTTCCACCCAGCCGCGGATCTCGGCGCCGGCGGCGGCGAGCGCCCGCACGTCTTCCGTGTCCAGCTCTTCCAGGCGCCGGCGAATGCGGGCGTCCAGGCCGTCGTGGGCCAGGAACTCGCGGAAGGCGCAGGCCGTGGTGGCGAAGCCGCCGGGCACGCGCACGCCCTCGGGCAGCTGGGAGATCATCTCGCCGAGGCTGGCGTTCTTGCCGCCGACCACCTCGACGTCGGTCATTCTCAGGTTCTCAAACGGTACGACCAGGGCGGTCGCAGGCAGGCGTGCAGACATGGGAAGACTCCGGAAGTTGAAAATCGGTCTGCGCGCAGGCGCATGGCGCGAGGGCCCGCCGCCGGGCTTTGTGCTTGTTCGAATGGGCTGCGGCGGGTCATCGGCTCGGGAATTCGGATAATGGCGGGATTGTAGGTCCCGACCATGCACACGCGCACCGTCTTCTTCGTCTCCGACGGCACCGGGATCACCGCGGAGACCTTCGGCAACGCCATCCTGGCGCAGTTCGAATTCAAGCCCCGCCACGTCCGCCTGCCCTTCATCGACACCGTCGACAAGGCCCACCAGGTGGTGCGGCAGGTGAACCACACGGCCGAGGCGGAGGGCCGGCGGCCCATCGTCTTCACGACGCTCGTCAATGTCGAGGTGCTCCAGGTCATCGAGGAAGGCTGCAAGGCCATGGTGCTGGACATGTTCGGCACCTTCGTGCGCCCGCTGGAGATCGAGGTCGGCATGAAGTCCAGCCACCGCGTGGGCCGCTTCTCGGACGTGAGCAAGAGCAAGGAGTACCACGACCGCATCGAGGCGATCAACTACAGCCTGGCCCACGACGACGGCCAGTCCAACCGCGACCTGGAGCAGGCCGACGTGATCCTGGTCGGCGTCAGCCGCAGCGGCAAGACGCCCACCTCGCTGTACCTGGCCATGCAGCACGGCCTGAAGGCGGCCAACTATCCGCTGATCCCGGAGGACTTCGAGCGCCGGCAGCTGCCGCCGCCCCTGGCGGCCTACCGCAAGAAGATCTTCGGCCTGACCATCCAGCCCGAACGGCTGAGCGAGATCCGCAACGAGCGGCGGCCCAACTCGCGCTATGCGGCTCTGGAGAACTGCCGCAACGAAGTGGCCGAGGCCGAGGCCATGATGCGGCGCGAGGGCATCCGCTGGCTCTCCACGACGACGAAGTCGATCGAGGAGATCGCCACGACGATCCTGCAGGAGATCCGGCCCGAGCGGCTGGAGTACTGAAGGGCGCGATCCGCAAGTTCATCCGCGAGCTTGCGCGAAACGCACGCTCGGGTATGCTCGGTCGCTTCCCTCCTCCACCGCGCTGGGCGCGGCTCCTTCTTTGAACCACGACCGGAACGATTTGCTCGTTCGCCTCGAGCAAGTCGAACAGGCCTTGCGCGCCCGTGACGACTTCCTGGCCGTGGCCGCGCACGAGCTGCGCTCGCCGCTGCACGCGCTCGGCCTGCGCATGGCCGCGCTGGAACGCCTCGCCGAGCGCAGCGGGCACGCCCAGCTGCAGGAGGAACTGCAGCGCGCGCGGCGCAGCGTCGACCGCTACGTGCGCCGGGCCGTCACGCTGCTCGACCTCAGCCGGGTCCACGCCGGCGTGCTGCATCCGCAGCCTTCGCTCGTCCGGGCCGCCGAGGTGGTGCGCTGCGTCGTCGGGGACTACCGCGACGAGGCCAGCTTCCACGGCGCCCACCTCGAGGACGATGTGCGGGGCGATCCCTGCGGCTGGTGGGACGCGCACATGATCGAGCAGATCCTCGCCAACCTGGTGAGCAATGCCATCAAGTATGGCCAGGGCACGCCCGTGCTGGTGCACGCCCGCGCGGAAGGACCGGATGCGGCCGTGTTCGAGGTGTCGGATCGCGGCCCCGGCATCGACGAGGCGCACCGCGCCAAGATCTTCGAGAAATTCGAGCGGGTGGTCGCCCGCGACGCCGCCGGCTTCGGCCTGGGGCTGTGGATCGTGGGCCGCATGGTCGCGGTCCACCGTGGCACCATTGCCGTCGCCGGGCGCCCCGGCGGCGGCGCGCTGTTTCGCGTCACGCTGCCGCTGCGCGCCCTGGCCGAACCGCATCCGGACCCACAGCCATGACGGACACCCCATCGCTTCCCCCGCCGCTGGCGCGCATCGCGAGCGGCGTTCCCGGCCTGGACGAGATCACCGGCGGCGGCCTGCTGCAGTCGGGCTGCTACATCCTCCAGGGCGTGCCGGGCGCCGGCAAGACCATCCTCGCCAACCAGATCGTGTACGGGCACGCCGCCGCCGGCGGGCACGTGGTGTACGTCACCATGCTGGCCGAATCGCACGCGCGGCTGCTGCAGCACATGGAGGCGTTCTCCTTCTTCCGCGCCGACGCGCTGCCGCGGCAGGTGTACTACGTGAGCGCCTTCAACGCGCTGCGCGCCGCCGGCCTCAAGGGCGTGGTGGACCTGCTGCGCGCCGAGATGCGGTCCCGGCGCGCCAGCCTCGTCGTCCTGGACGGCCTGGTGATGGCCGACAGCAGCGCGGGCTCGGACGAGGCGCTCAAGCTGTTCATCAGCGAGATCCAGGCCCATTCCACGCTGACCGGCTGCACCACCCTGCTGCTGGCGAGCGAGCACCCCGACCGGCCGGTCTCGGCCGAGCACACCATGGTGGACGGCATCCTGCTGCTGCGCGAGCGGGCCTACGGGCCGCGGCGGGAGCGGAACATCGAGGTGGTGAAGTTCCGCGGCAGCAGCACGCTGCGCGGCAACCACGCGTTCCGGATCGGGGCCGACGGCATCACCATCCACCCGCGCCTGGAGGCGCTGAAGCGCACGCCGGTGGGCGACGCCGTCCAGCCGGTCGGCGTCTCCAGCGGCGTCGACAGCCTGGACGCCATGTTCGCCATCGGCGGCTACCCCCGCGGCGGCGTGACAGCGCTCTCGGGCCCTTCGGGCAGCGGCAAGACCAGCCTGGGCGTGCACTTCGCGGCCCGCGCGAGCGCGGGCGAGAAGGCGCTCTTCCTCGGCTTCTACGAATCGCCCGAACTGCTGGTGCGCATGGGCGACCTGCTGGGCGTCCCGCTGCGCGAGAAGGTGGAGGCCGGGCACGTGCGCTTCCTCGGCCTGCCCTTCGGCGAGAACATGCTCGACGGCACCGCGGCCCTCCTCCTGGAGGAGGTCGAGCGCATGCGGGCCGCGCGGGTCGTGATCGATGGCGTCGGCGGCTTCCTCGCCGCCCCGGGGTATGCCGAGCGCGGCGGCCCCTTCGTGGCGGCGCTGCTCGACGAGCTGCGGCGGACCGGCGCCACCACGGTGGTCACCGTCGAGGAGGGCGACGCCCGCGGCCAGCGCGCCATGGACACCCCCACCCTCTCGGCCTCCGCGGACGCGCTCATCGAGCTCGCCCTGCACAACGATGGCGCCTTGCAGCGCTTCGCCACCATCCGCAAGTCGCGGGTGAGCCGCTGCGACCTGCGCCGGCGCGAGCTGGTGCTGACGCCCTCGGGCCTGCGACTCGCGGAGCCCGCCGGGCCCGCGGCCGGCTGAGCCGCGCAATGCGATGAGCGGGCGACGCGTCCTCCTGGTCGACGACGAGCTGTCCAGCGCGGAAGTGCTGGCGCTCGTGCTCGCCGGCGAGGGCTACGACGTCACGCTCGCGGCCGATGGCCGCCAGGCGCTCGCCCGGCTCGAGGAGGCGGCGCCGGACCTGCTGGTCGTGGACTTCATGATGCCCGGCATGAACGGCGCCGAGCTGGTGCAGGCCGTGCGCGACACCGGGCGCTTCCCCTCGCTGCCCGTGCTGCTGATCAGCGGGGCGCCGGAGGCGGCACTGAAGGCCTACGCGCCGCAGTACGACGCCTTCCTGCGCAAGCCCTTCGGGCTGGACGAGTTCCTCGCCGTCCTGCGGGCGCTGGACGCCGGCGCGCCCTAGCGCGGCGGCGCAGCCTCGGCTTCACGCGCGCGCACGGCGCGCGCGCCCATAGCCGACACCTAACACGCCCATGCCCGCTTTCAATTGGGAGTGACCCCCTTTGGCCTTATGATTCATAGACGCGATCAATTGATGCGTATTAACGTATAGAGGAATCCAATGTCCCTGATCAACACCGAAATCCCCGCCTTCTCCGCCACCGCCTACCACAACGGCAAGTTCGTGCCGGTGACCGAGCAGAATTTCAAGGGCAAGTGGTCCGTGGTCGTGTTCTACCCGGCCGACTTCACCTTCGTCTGCCCGACCGAGCTGGGCGACCTCGCCGACAACTACGCCGAGTTCAAGAAGCTGGGCGCCGAGGTGTACGGCGTGTCCACCGACACCCACTTCACGCACAAGGCCTGGCACGACACGTCCGACACGATCAAGAAGGTGCAGTACCCCCTGATCGGCGACCCGAGCCACCAGCTGGCCCGCTTCTTCCAGGTCCTGATCACCGAGGGCGAGGACACCGGCCTGGCCCTGCGCGGCACCTTCATCATCGACCCGAACGGCCGCATCAAGACCATCGAGGTGCACGACAACGGCATCGGCCGCGACGCCAAGGAGACGCTGCGCCGCCTGAAGGCCGCCCAGTACATCGCCGCGCACCCGGGCGAGGTCTGCCCGGCCAAGTGGAGCGAAGGCGCCGAGACGCTGAAGCCCTCTCTGGACCTGGTGGGCAAGATCTAAGCGGCCCAGCCGAAGCGGGCCCTGGCGCCCGCCTCCCCGCCAAGGGGTGCACCAGCGGCCCGGCCCTGCCGGCCCCGCGGTGCCCCCTTTTCTTTTGCCGAACCCGAACCAAGGAGTCCCATGCTCGACGCCAACATGAAAGCCCAGCTCGCCGCCTACCTCGAGCGCATGACGCAGCCGGTGGAGATCGTCGCCTCGCTCGACGACACGCCGGCGTCGGGGGAAATGCAGGCGCTGCTGAAGGACATCGCCGAGGCGTCGCCGCGCGTGAGCGTCACCGAGACGCGCGGCGGCCCGCACCGCACGCCCTCGTTCCAGATCAACAAGCCCGGCCACAGCGATGGCCCGCGCTTCGCCGGCCTGCCCATGGGCCACGAGTTCACCTCGCTCGTGCTGGCACTGCTGCAGGTGGGCGGCTACCCGCCCAAGGTGGAACAGGCGCTGCTGGAGCAGATCCGCGCGCTGGACGGCGACTTCGACTTCGAGGTCTACGTCTCGCTCACCTGCCACAACTGCCCGGACGTCGTGCAGGCGCTGAACCTGATGGCGGTGCAGAACCCGCGCATCAAGGCGACGATGATCGAAGGCGGCCTGTTCCAGAAGGAGATCGACGAGCGCCAGATCATGGGCGTGCCCACGGTGTTCCTGAACGGCACGTTCTTCGGCTCGGGCCGCATGAGCCTGGAGGAGATCGTCGCCAAGATCGACACGGCCGGCGCCGAGCGGGAAGCGCAGAAGCTCTCGGCCAAGGACCCCTTCGACGTGCTGATCGTCGGCGGCGGCCCGGCGGGCGCGGCGGCCGCGGTGTACGCGGCGCGCAAGGGCATCCGCACGGGCATCGCCTCCGAGCGCTTCGGCGGCCAGGTGCTGGACACGCTGGGCATCGAGAACTTCATCTCGGTGAAGGAGACCGAGGGCCCGAAGTTCGCGCTGGCCCTGGAGGAGCACGTGCGCCACTACGACGTGGAGATCATGAACCTGCAGCGCGCCAAGGCGCTGAAGCCGGGCGACCTCGTCGAGGTGGAGCTGGAAAGCGGCGCCACGCTGAAGGCGAAGAGCGTGATCCTCACGACCGGCGCGCGCTGGCGCAACATCAACGTGCCGGGCGAGCAGGAGCTGAAGAACAAGGGCGTCGCCTACTGCCCGCACTGCGACGGTCCCCTCTACAAGGGCAAGCGCGTCGCCGTGATCGGCGGCGGCAACTCCGGCGTGGAGGCGGCGATCGACCTCGCGGGCATCGTGGCGCACGTGACGCTGGTGGAGTTCGACACGAAGCTGCGCGCCGACGAGGTGCTGCAGGCGAAGCTGCGCACGCTGCCCAACGTGGACGTGATCCTCAACGCGCAGACCACCGCCATCACCGGCACCGACAAGGTGGACGGCCTGACGTACAAGGACCGCGCGAGCGGCGAGGAGAAGCGCGTCGACCTGGAAGGCGTCTTCGTGCAGATCGGCCTGGTGCCCAACACCGAATGGCTCAAGGGCACGCTGGAGCTGTCGAAGCACGGCGAGATCGTCGTGGATGCGCGCGGCCAGACCTCGATCCCGGGCGTGTTCGCGGCGGGTGACTGCACCACGGTGCCGTTCAAACAGATCGTCATCGCCGCGGGCGATGGCGCGAAGGCGGCGCTGGGGGCGTTCGACCACCTGATCCGCAACTAGGGACCGCCCTCACCCCGGCCCTCTCCCGCTCTCGCGGGAGAGGGAGTCTTGGGCCACAATCGCCGCATAACACCAACGGGAGCACCCCACCATGCAAGGCGATCCGCAAGTCATCCAGCACCTCCAGGCGCAGCTGAAGAACGAGCTGACGGCGACCAACCAGTACTTCCTGCACTACCGCATCCTCAAGCACTGGGGATTCGACCGGCTCGCGAAGAAGGAGTACGAGGAGTCCATCGGCGAGATGAAGCACGCCGACCGGCTGATGGAGCGGATCCTCATGCTCGACGCCCTGCCCAACCTGCAGGACCTCGGCAAGCTGCTGGTCGGCGAGGACGTGCCCGAGATCCTCGACTGCGACCTGCAGAGCGAGCGCGGCGCCCAGGCCGCCGTCAAGGCCGGCATCGCCCATTGCGAGAGCGTGCGCGACTACGTCTCGCGCGAGATCCTCGAGCGCATCCTCGAGGACACCGAGGAACACATCGACTGGCTCGAGACCCAGATCGACCTCGTCAACAAGCTGGGCCTGCAGAACTACCTGCAGTCGCAGGTGGGCGAAGGCGAGTCCAGTTGAGAAAGATTCGCATTCAGCATTAGAATCCGGCCCGAACCCATCCGGGCCAGCCACCGCACGCCGCGCCAGCCAGCCCTCCGACTCACCGCCCGCACCCGCGGGCCAGCCTGGAGGCCACCTTGGCGCAACACCGCCCCTCGCACGACCCTGCCCTGCTCCCGCTGGGCGCCCTGATGCTCGCCGCGTCCGCCGGCGCGCTCGCGCAGTCCACCCCGCAACCCGCCGCGCCGACGCTCTCGACGGTGATCGTCCGCGAGCAGGCCGAAGGCCCGCAGGGCAAGAACACCCTGCGGGCGACCACCACCAGCATCGGCAAGGGCAGGCAGCAGCTGCGCGACATCCCGCAATCCGTCACGGTCCAGACCGAGCACCTGATGGACGACCGCAACCTCGACGACCTGCGCGAGGTGCTGCGCACCACGGCCGGCATCACCTTCCAGGCCGGCGAGACCGGCGAGGAGGACGTGCGCCTGCGCGGCTTCTCGCTGCAGCAGGCCGGCGACCTGTACCGCGACGGCCTGCGCGACGGCGCGCTGTACGAGCGCGACACCTTCAACGACGACCGCGTCGAGGTGCTGAAGGGATCGGCCTCCATGCTGTTCGGCAAGGGCTCCACGGGCGGCGTGGTCAACCAGGTGAGCAAGCAGCCCTTCGTGATGACGCAGCACGAGGTGGACTACACCCTGGGCACCGGCGACTCGCACCGGCTCACCGGCGACTTCAATTTCCACACGGGCCAGGATGCCGCGCTGCGCCTGAACCTCATGGCCCACGACGCGGACAACCGGGGCGCCAGCCAGCGCAAGTACGGCATCGCTCCGACCTTTCGCTGGGGCATCGGCACGCGCGACGAGTTCTCCGTCGGCCTGTTCCACCTGGACATCCGCGGCCGCCCGCTCTACGACCACCCCTGGGTCCTCGAGGACGGCAAGCTGCGCGCGGTGCTGCCGGCGCGCAACTACTACGGCCTGGCAAGCGACCACCTCGACACGCGCGCCAGCTACGCGACGATCAGCCACCTGCACCGCTTCGACCACGACGGCGAGCTCAGGACGCAGCTGCGCCACGGCCGCTACGAGCGCGACCTGCTGGCCAGCGCGATCCACTTCGAGAACCGCGACATCACGCGCCGCGAGGTGAACGACGCCACCGAACTCACCCGCTCGCCCAAGGGGCGCGTGGGCGTGAGCGACCTCACGCAGCTGGCGAGCGACTATTCGGGCAACTTCGGCTGGGGCGGGCTCGCGCACCAGGTGCTCGCCGGCGTGGACCTGTACCAGGAGAAGGCGCGGCGCGCCAACCGCTTCACCGACGGCCTGGCCCCTTCGCCGTCCACCACCGTGGGCACGCCGAACGACGGCGCCTCGGTGCCCGACACGCGCGGCGCGCCGCCCTTCACGCGCTTCGACGCCTCGGACATCGGCCTCTACGCGCAGGACACGGTGGGCATCACGCCCACGGTGAAGCTGCTGGGCGGCGTGCGCTTCGACCACTTCACCGCCTCGTACCGCACGCCCGACGGCGTGGAGACCAGCGCGCGCACCGAGAACCTGTGGTCGCCGCGCGTGGGCGTCATCTACCAGCCCGGCGACACCGCTTCGTACTACGCGTCCTTCGGCACCTCGTACAACACCTCCGGCGACACCTACCAGTTCACGCCGCGGCCGCCGGCCGATGCACGCGCGGCCAACACGCCGGCGGAGAAGAGCCGCAACCTGGAAATCGGCGGCAAGTGGGACCTCGCGGACCACCGCGTCCTGTTCGGCGCCGCGCTCTTCTACAGCGAGAAGTACAACGAGCGCAACACCGATCCCGACACCGCCGCGACCCAGGAGCTGCTGTCGGGCAAGCGCCATGCGGCCGGCATGGAGCTGAACCTCGCCGGACGCATCACGCCGAAGTGGGAAGTCTTCTTCAACCACACGTGGATCCCGGAGGCGAAGATCGACGAGAGCAACCAGGTCCTCCGCCCGGACGGCACCGGCGCCCAGGTGCAGGGCGACCGCCCCGGCCTGACGCCGCGGCACAGCGGCAGCCTCTGGACCGCCTACCGCGTGCTGCCCCGGCTGCGCGTGGGCGGCGGGATCAACTACCGCAGCGAGCAGAATCCGGAAGGCGCGCGGCACGTCACCGCTCCCGGCTTCGCGACCATCGACGCCATGGCCGAATACACGATCAACGACACCTGGTCCGCCCGCCTCAACGTGACCAACCTCGCCGACAAGGTCTATGCGGATACGCTCTACCGCGGCTTCTATGGTCCCGGCGCGCCGCGCCGGGTGGAGCTCACGATGAAGGCCATGTTCTGATCGCGCCATGCTGCTGCACCTGAAGAGGATCCTGGGACCCGCGGAACTCGCCACGGCGCGCGCGCTGCTGGGAGAAGACGCCCCCTGGGTCGACGGGCGCGGCAGCGCCGGCGCCGAGGCGGTGCGCCAGAAGAACAACGAGCAGCTGGCGCAGGACAGCGCCCCCGCGGAGCAGCTGCGCGCCCTGGTGCTGGCGGCCGTGCAGCGCGACCCGCTGTTCTTCTCGGCGGCGCTGCCGCGCCGGATCTTCAATCCCATGTTCAACCGCTACCGCGGCGGCAGCAACCACTACGGTCCGCACGTGGACGGCGCGATCCTGCACTCGCGCCATCCGGCGCAATGGGTGCGCACGGACGTGTCGTGCACGCTGTTCCTCAGCGATCCCGGCGACTACGACGGCGGCGAGCTGGCGATCCGCGAGCCCCAGGGCGAGCGCCGCTTCAAGCTGCCCGCGGGCGACCTGCTGCTGTATCCCGCCAGCACCTTGCACGAGGTGACGCCGGTGACGCGCGGCGCCCGCCTGGCCAGCTTCTTCTGGGTGGAGAGCATGGTGCGCAGCGGCGAGCAGCGCCAGCTGCTCTTCGACATGGACATGGCCTTGCTGGACCTGCGGCGGCGCCGGCCGGAGGATCCATCGCTGGTGCAGCTCACCGGGACGTACCACAACCTCCTGCGCATGTGGGCCACGCCATGAAGCCGGCGCTGCAGCCGCTGCCCGCCGGCATCGCCTGCGCGTCCGACTACGCAGCCCACGCGCGCGCCGCCCTGCCCGACCCCGCCTGGGAGTACTTCTCGGCGCAGGCCGGCGAGGGCGTCACGGCGCGGCGCAATCGCGCGGCGTGGGAGCGGATCGCCCTGTTGCCGCGCGTGCTGCGCGGCGCGCGTGGCGTCGACCTCACCACGAGCCTGTTCGGCCAGGCGCTGCCCTGGCCCCTGCTGGTCGCGCCCATGGCCTTGCAGCGCCTCGCCCATCCCGACGGCGAGGCCGCGATGGCGCTCGCCGCCTCGGCGCAGGGTGCGGGACTGGTGCTGGGCAGCCAGGCCAGCATGACGATCGAGTCCGTGGCCTCGGCCTTCGGGCCCGCCGGACAGCGCGGGCCCCTGTGGTTCCAGCTGTACTGGCTGGCGGATCGCGGGGCGACGCTCGCGCTGGTGCGGCGCGCCGAAGCCGCCGGCTGCCAGGCGCTGGTGCTGACCGTGGATGCCGGCGTGCGCGCCGCGCGCGGATTGCAACTGCCACCGGACATCGTGCCGGTCAACCTCCCCGCGGCGGCCCAGGGTTCCGCAGGCCATGCGCTCGAAGACCTGCTCGCCCGCTCCGCGTCCTGGGACGACGTCGCCTGGCTGCGCAGCCAGACCCGGCTGCCGCTGCTGCTCAAGGGCGTGCTGCACCTGGCCGATGCCCGCGAGGCGCTGCGCCAGGGCGTGGACGGGCTGGTCGTGTCGAACCACGGCGGGCGCGTCCTCGACGGGGCCGCGGCGACGGCCGAAGCCCTGCCGGCGATCGCGGATGCCGCGGGCGGGGCCCTGCCGCTGCTGGTCGATGGCGGCATCGAGCGCGGCACCGACGTGCTCAAGGCGCTGGCGCTCGGCGCCCGGGCCGTCCTGGTCGGCCGGCCGGTCCTGTGGGGCCTGGCCTCCGCCGGCGCGGCCGGTGCCGCCCACGTGCTGCGCCTGCTGCGCGACGAGCTGCAGCTGGCCATGGCCCAGTGCGGGCTCGCCGGCGTCGGCGAGATCGGCCGCGACCTGCTGCTGCCCTGAGCGATTGACCTTTCTCAACCCTGCGCGCAAAAAGGCATTGCAAATGCGAAGGATTCGCATTTATACTGCACCCCATCCTGTCGTACCGCCTCCGCCGCAAGCCATGATCGTCTGTGTCTGCCACCGCATTTCCGACCGCGAAATCGCCCGCCACGCCCGGGCCGGCATGAGCTTCGACGAGATCCAGTTCGAGCTGGGCGTGGCCACCCAGTGCGGCCAGTGCGAGGGCTGCGCGCGCGACGTGGTCGCGCAGTGCTGCGGCTCGCATCCCGTGGCTGCCCTGCACCGCGACACGGCGCCGGCCCCGCTGGCGACCGCCATCCCGGAGGGCCGCGCATGGCCGAACTCGCCCTTGGCGGCGGCCTGATCCTCGCCCTCGCGGCAGCCTGGTGGGCCTGCAGGGGCCGCTGAGGCCGTCCCTCGCGCCCATGAATCTTTCGCTGCCCAGCCCCGGCCCCGCGCCGCAGTTTCCCCGTCATGCCGCCGTCGCCGGCGTCGTCGTGCTCCTGCACGGCGCCGCTCTGTGGGCGCTGCAGGCCGGCCTGCTCCATCGCCCGCCCGAGGTCTTCGTCCCGGTGGAGCTGCTGAGCGAGATCGTGACGCCGCCGCAGGTCCAGGCACCGCCGGTGCCGCAGCCGCCGCCTCCGCCGCCGGAAGTGCAACCCCCGCCCAGGCCGGCGCCCCCGCCGCCCAAGCCGGTCGTCCGCAAGATCCGGCCGGCCCCGGCGCGCGCGCCGCGCCCCGCGCCGGTCCCCGAACCGGCGCCTAGCCTTCCCGCTCCCCCCGTGGTGGCCGAGCCGCAGCCGCCCGCCCCCCCGCTGGCGGCGCCCGCGCCCGCCCCGGCTCCCGCTCCCGTCGCTGCGCCGGCCCCGGCGCCGGTCGCGAAGGTGGAGCTGCCCACCACCAGCGCGGACTACCTGCGCAATCCGCCGCCCGCCTACCCCCGCATGAGCTTCCGTCTCGGCGAGGAAGGGACCACGATCGTGCGCGTGTTCATCGGCACCGACGGCCGCGCGCAGAAGGCGCAGGTCGCCAAGTCGAGCGGCTACGACCGGCTCGACGAGGCGGCCCGCTCCACCGCCCTCGCCTGGCAGTACGTGCCGGGCAAGCGCGGCGGCGTGCCCGAAGCCATGTGGGTCAACGTGCCCATCAAGTGGGAAATCAAGAAAGACTGAAAGAAGAAGCGAAGAAACGCGATGAACGACAACGAATTCGGATTGATCCACCTCTGGAGCCAGGGCGACATCGTGATGCGCCTGGTGGCCCTGCTGCTGCTGGTCATGTCGCTCGCCTCCTGGACGGTGATCCTGGTGAAGGCGCTGGACCTGCGGCGCTACCTGGCGCAGGCGCGGCGCATCGAGAGCTTCTGGCATTCCGCCGACTTCGCGGACGGGCTGAGCAAGCTGGGCCCCGACGCCGGCAGCCCCTTCCGCACCCTGGCGCTGGAAGGCCGCGAGGCGGCGGCGCACCTGAACGCGCAGCCGCAGCTGCACGACACGCTGGGCACGAGCGAGTGGCTCACCCGGGCCCTGCGCAACTCCATCGACGACTCCACCGCGCGCCTGCAGTCCGGCCTGGCGATCCTCGCCTCGGTGGGATCCACCGCCCCCTTCGTCGGGCTGTTCGGCACGGTCTGGGGCATCTACCACGCGCTGCTCACGATCAGCGGCACCGGCCAGGCCACCATCGACAAGGTCGCGGGCCCGATCGGCGAGGCGCTGGTGATGACGGCCCTGGGCCTGGCCGTCGCGATTCCCGCGGTGCTGGGCTACAACGCCATCGTGCGCGGCAACAAGGGCGTGCTGAACAAGCTCAACCGCTTCGCCCACGACCTGCATGCCTACTTCGTCACCGGCGCCCGCGTCGGCGACAGCAACGGCAGCAAGGTCATCGCCATGAAGAAGGGCGCCTGACCATGTCCTTCGGCACCCAGGACGACACCGACGAGGTGATGAACGAGATCAACGTGACGCCCATGGTGGACGTCATGCTGGTGCTGCTGATCATCTTCATCATCACCGTGCCGGTGATGCAGCACTCGGTGAACATCGCCCTGCCCCAGGCGACCAGCACGCCGGAGGACGTGAAGCCGCAGACGATCCGCCTCGCGGTCGACGCGCAGGGCCGCTACCTCTGGGACGGGCAGCCGCTGGCCGACGCCGACCTGCAGCCGCGGCTGGAAGCCGCCGCCGCGCGCGATCCGCAGCCGGAGCTGCACCTGCGCGGCGACAAGGACGCGCGCTACGAGCGCGTCGCGCAGGCGCTCGCGGCGGCCCAGCGCGCGGGCCTGCGCAAGGTCGGCTTCGTCACGGAGCCGAAGTCGCCATGAACGAGCGCCTGCCCGGGCGGCAGGACCCGTCGCCGCAGCGGTCCGATGCGGCCGCGCGGACCGATCCGCGCCAGCCGCCCCTGTCCAGCGAGGACCTGCTGCGCGGCCGGCGCTTGGTGGAGATCGCGCATAACGGCGAGGTCTACCGCCTGCAGGCCACGCGCCTGGGCAAGCTGATCCTCACGAAATGACGCGCGTTCAGGCGGGGATCCCGCCCGCTACAGCCCCAGCGCCGCGATGCCGGCGCGCGCGACCTGCGCGTCCTCGTTCGACTTCACGCCGCTGACGCCCACCGCGCCCAGGCACTCGCCGTCCTTCAGGATGGGCACGCCGCCCTCCAGCACGCCTTCCAGCCCGGGGGCGCTCAGGAAGCTGACGCGCCCGCCGTTGATCATCTCCTCGTACAGGCGGCTCTCGCGCCGCCCCAGCGCCGCGGTGCGCGCCTTGGCGGGAGCGATGTGGGCCGACACCGGCGCGGCGCCATCCAGCCGCTGCAGCCACAGGAGGTGCCCGCCCGCGTCGACGATGGCGATGGCGACGGCCCACTTGTTGGCGAGGGCCTCCGCTTCGGCGGCGGCGGCGATGGCCTTGACATCGGCGAGTTCGAGCGCAAATTGGTTCTTCATGCGCCGAGCATAGCGGCTCGCCCGGCGCGGTTTTCGGGGCCGTCCGGGAACCGGCCTAGAATGGGCTCATCCAACGGCCGACCAGACAGGAGACCTGCCAATGAGCGACCCGATCCAGACCTTCCCTTCCTATGGCATGGGCGGCACCACTGCCCTGGAACAGCGCAACCGCGTCCTGCGCAACACCTATTGGCTGCTGGCCCTCAGCCTGATCCCCACCGTGCTCGGTGCCTGGGTGGGCGTGGCCACGGGCATCACCCGCAGCCTGGGCGGCGGCCTGGGGCTGATCGTCTTCCTGGGCGGCGCCTTCGGCTTCATGTACGCGATCCAGAAGACCAAGGATTCCGCGGCCGGCGTGGGCGTGCTGCTCGCGTTCACCTTCTTCATGGGCCTGATGCTCTCGCGCCTGATCGCGATGGTGCTGGGCTTCAGCAACGGCACCAGCCTGGTGATGACGGCCTTCGGCGGCACCGCCGGCGTGTTCTTCGTGATGGCTTCGCTGGCCACCTTCATCAAGCGCGACCTGACCGGCCTGGGCAAGTGGCTGTTCGTCGGCGCGCTGGTGCTGATGGTGGGCGCCATCATCAACGTCTTCGTCGGCTCGAGCGCCGGCATGCTGGTGATCAGCACGCTCGCGATCGGCATCTTCAGCCTGTACATGCTGTACGACCTGAAGCAGATCATCGATGGCGGCGAGACCAACTACATCACCGCGACGCTGGCGCTGTACCTGGACCTGTTCAACGTGTTCCAGAGCCTGCTGATGCTGCTGGGCCTGACGTCCGGCGACGATTGACCGGCGCCTGGCGCCATCCGCAAGGGGCCCTCGGGGCCCCTTTTTCATGCGCGGTCGAACACCGCCATCGACTCCACGTGCGCCGTGTGCGGGAACATGTTCACCACGCCGGCGGCGCTGCAGGTGTAGCCGGCCTGGTGCACCAGCAGCCCGGCGTCGCGGGCCAGCGTGGCCGGGTTGCAGCTGACGTAGACGATACGCCGCGGCGGCGTCCAGCCCTGGCGCAGCGACGGGTCCTGCTCCAGGTCGGCAAGGGCCTTGGCCAGCGCGAAGGCGCCCTCGCGCGGCGGGTCCACCAGCCAGCGATCGGCGTGGCCGTCGGCCACCAGCTGCTGCGGGGTCATCTCGAACAGGTTGCGCGCCTCGAAGCGCGTGGCCGCCAGCGGCTCGGCCCGGCCCGCCTGGTTGCGCGCCAGGTTCTCGCGCGAGCGCGCCACCAGGGCCTCGCTGCCCTCGATGCCCAGCACCTCGCCGGCGCGGGTGGCCAGCGGCAGCGTGAAGTTGCCGAGGCCGCAGAACCAGTCGATCACGCGCTCGTGGCGCCGCGCGTCCAGCAGGCGCACGGCGCGGTCCACCAGCACGCGGTTGATGTGCGGGTTGACCTGCGTGAAGTCCGTCGGCCGGAAGGGCATCGTGATGCCGAACTCGGGCAGCGTGTAGGCGAGCTCGGGGCCGCCTTCATCGAGCAGGCGCACCGTGTCGGGCCCCTTGGGCTGCAGCCACCATTGCACGCCCGCGTCCGCATGGTCGCGCGCGAACTGGCGCAGCTTCGCGAGGTCGCCGGCCGACAGAGGCTCCAGGTGCCGCAGCACCAGGGCGGTGACGGCGTCGCCGCAGGCCAGCTCGACCTGCGGGCAGGTCTCGATCGCGTCCATCGAGCCGATCAGCGCCCGCAGGGGCAGCAGCAGGTCGCTCACGTGCTTCGGCACCACGTGGCATTCGCGGATGTCGGCGACGTAGCGGCTCTTGCGTTCGTGGAAGCCGACCAGCACCGTTTCCTTCTTGCGCACGTGGCGCACGGAGAAGCGGGCGCGCCAGCGGTAGCCCCAGGCCGGCCCCTCGATGGCGGCCAGCAGCGTGCCGGGCTTCACCTTGCCCAGGTGCCACAGGTTGTCCTCCAGCACGCGCTGCTTGATCGCCACCTGCGCACCCACGTGCAGGTGCTGCATCTTGCAGCCGCCGCACGCGCCCTCGTGCAGGCCGAAGTGCGGGCAGCGGGGGCGCACGCGCTGCGCCGACTCGCGGTGGACTGCCGTGAGCGTCGCCTGTTCCCAGTTGTTCTTGCGGCGGTTCACCTTGGCGCCGACCCGTTCGCCGGGCAGCGCGCCGTCGATGAACACCACCTTGCCGTCGGGCCGCCGGGCGACGCCCTGGGCCTCGATGTCGAGCGATTCGATTTCCAGCCAGCCCTCGGGGTCGGGGGCGGGGGACTGCTTGTCTGTCATGCCCCGATTGTCTCGTACGGTGGGGTTCGCTGCGCTCACCGCCACCCTACAGCGAACCCCACCGCCTTCATGGCCAGGCGGCGAGGTACTCCTGCCAGTGCGGCTCGTCGGGCGCGAGCGCGGCCAGCGACTGCTTCACGAAGGCGATCTCCTGCTCGTACTCGGCCTCGGTGAAGCCGCAGCGCATCTTCTGGAAGCGGCAGTACAGCAGGTAGGTGTTCATCACGTCCGTCTCGCAGTACTGCCGGATCTCCTCCAGCTTGCCGTCCAGGAACGCGGGATAGACCTGCGAGCCGTCCATGCCCAGCTTGCCGGGGAAGCCGCACAGCTTGGCCATCGCGTCCAGCGGCGCGTTGGCGCGCGGCTGGTACATCGCCAGCACGTCCATCAGGTCCATGTGGCGCATGTGGTAGCGGTTGATGTAGTTGTTGTACTTGAACTCGCGGTCGTCCGGCGCGCCGCCCTCGCCCAGGCACCAGTAGCGGTCCGCCGTGACGCCGTGGCGCAGCCCGCGGTAGTGCAGCACCGGCAGGTCGAAGCCGCCGCCGTTCCAGCTCACGAGCTGCGGCACGTGCTTGTCGAGCGCGTTGAAGAAGTTCTGGATGACGCGGCCTTCGCTGGCGTTGTCGCGATCGACGAAGGAATGCACGCGCAATCCCTCGGCGTTGCGGAACACGCAGCTGATCACCAGCACCCGCTGCAGGTGCAGCGGCATGAAATCGCTCTGGCCGGCGTCCTTGCGCTCCTGCAGCCACTGGGCGTACACGTCGGCGTCCGTGGCGTCCTTCGGGGCGTCGCGCAGCAGGCGCAGGCCGGCCACGTCGGGAATGGATTCGATGTCAAAAACCAGGACGGGCCAGCTCATGGAGGCACTGTACCAGTGCCTTCATGAGCTGGCCGTGGGCCGTCACAGGAACCCCCCATCCCGGCCTTCCCCCCGGAGGGGGGAAGGAGCAAAGCTAGAAGAGCGAGTCGCGGTCCACGCCGCTGCGCGCCATCTGCCGCTTCAGCTTGGTGAGCGCCTCGTTCTGGATCTGGCGCACCCGCTCGCGGGTGAGGCCCAGCCGGTCGCTCAGGACCTCCAGCGTTTCCGGCTCGCGCTGGCGCAGGCCGAAGCGGCCTTCCAGCACTTCCTTCTCGCGGTGGGTGAGCGTCTCGATCCAGCCGGACAGCAGCCGCTCGACCTCGTGGTTGTGGGTGACGCCGGTGGGGTCGAGCGCGAATTCGTCGGCCATGAAGTCGCCCAGCGTGTGCTCGTCGTCGGAGCGGTCCACCACCGCGTCCAGCGACCTGGGCGTCTCGGCCATGGCGAGCAGTTGCGCCACCTCCTGCACCTCGCGCCCGAGCAGCGCCGCGACGTCCTCGACCCGCACGCCCTCGCCGTCGCCGTTGCGCGCGGCGGCGAAGGCCGGGTCGTTCTCCAGCGTCCGGCGGGCCCGCAGCACCTGCTGCAGTTCGCGCACGACGTGCACCGGCAGCCGGATCACGCGGCCCTGGTTCATCACGGCGCGCTCGACCGCCTGGCGGATCCACCAGGTCGCGTAGGTCGAGAAGCGAAAGCCGCGCTCCGGCTCGAACTTGTCGATGGCGTGCATCAGGCCCAGGTTGCCTTCCTCGATCAGGTCCGACAGCGGCACGCCCCGCCCGAGGTAGCCCTTGGCGATGCTGACCACCAGCCGCAGGTTGTGCTCGATCATGGACTGGCGCGCCGCGAAGTCGCCGGCGCGCGCGCGCAGGGCCGTCTCGTATTCCTCCTCCGCCGTGAAGAGGGCCGTGCGGCGCACCTCGCGCAGGTACAGCGTGAGCGTGTCGGTGCTCTCGCCGGACAGGTCCGGCGGCAGTTCGCGCAGGGGGATTTCGGCGCCCGGGTCGGTGGCGGCGACCTCCGGCTCATCCATGCGGGCGGGGTCCGCATCCGGGCCGGCGCCTCCAGGCGGTGGAGCTCCGTGCCCGTTGCGCCGCTTCATGGCTATCTCGGTGGCAGGTACCTTGTGGGATCGACCGGCTTGCCCAGCCGGCGGATTTCGAAGTGCAGCTTCACGCGATCGCTGTCGGTGGAACCCATCTCGGCGATCTTCTGGCCCTTGCGCACGTTCTGGTCTTCCTTCACCAGCAGCGTCTGGTTGTGCGCATACGCGGTGAGGTAGGTGTTGTTGTGCTTCAGGATGATCAGGTTGCCGTAGCCGCGCAGCCCGGCGCCGGCATACACGACGCGGCCGTCCGCCGACGCGTACACGGGGTCGCCCGCGCGGCCGCCGATGTCGATGCCCTTGTTCTTCTGCTCGTCGAAACTCGCCAGCAGGACGGGCGCGCCGCTCGTGGGCCACGCCCAGGCGATCTCGTCGTCCGGGCCGCTGGCCGCGGGACGGGATGCCGTCGCGGGTGCGCTCGCCGCGGGAGCCGCGCTGCCGCTCGCCGCGCTGGCGGGCGGCTGCGCGGGCGCGGTGGACGCCGCAGGCGCCGCAGGCGCGGCCGCGACGACGGGGCCGGTGGGCGGCACGACGCGCAGCACCTGCCCCACCTCGATCACGTTCGGGTTGTCCAGGTTGTTCCAGCGCGCGATGTCGCGCCAGTTCTGGCCCGACTCGAGCGCGATGCGCACCAGCGTGTCGCCGGGACGCACGGTGTGGTAGCCGGGCTTGCCGGCGTTCTCGGCGCCGGGCAGCGCGCCGACGCGCGCCTCGTTGACCAGGGCGCCGTTGCGCCCCCCGAGCCGGTCTTCCACCGGCGCGGGCGCGCGGCGCGGCGATGCGCAGCCGGCCAGCAGCGCGCAGGCGAGCGCGAGGCCCAGCCAGGGCCATGCACGTTCGCGCCAGTTGTTCGTTGGATTCCTCATGCGACGCCTGATTTTAGGGGGACAAAGTGCACGCTCTCAAGAATCGTCTGCTGCAGCCGTCCCGCGTTCTTCTCGACGATGACGAGCGCCTGCCGCCCCTGCGCCATCACCATGGGCGCGACGATGCGGCCGCCTTCGGCAAGCTGATCGGTCCAGGCGCGAGGCACGGCCTCTCCGCCCGCTGCGGCAATGATGCCCGCATACGGCGCACCCTGGGGGAAACCGGCCATGCCGTCGCCGAACAGCAGGTGCACGTTGGCGAGGCGGAAGGCGCGCAGGTTCTCGCGCGCGCGCTCGTGCAGGCCGCGCAGGCGCTCGATCGAATACACCTCCGTGGCGAGCTGGCTCAGCACGGCGGCCTGGTAGCCGCAGCCCGTGCCGACTTCCAGCACGCGGCCTATGCGGCCGCTGCGCCCGGCCAGCAGCAGCTCGATCATGCGCGCCACGACGCTCGGCTTGGAGATCGTCTGGCCCAGCCCGATCGGCAGGCTGGTGTCCTCGTAGGCCTGGTTGACCAGCGCGCTGTCGACGAAGCGGTGCCGCTCGACCGCCTGCATGGCGGCCTGCACGCGCGGGTCCGCGAGGCCCTGAGCCGCCAGCTTCTGCACCATGCGCGCGCGCACGGCTTGCGAGTCGAGTCCGAGGCCGGATGGCGGCGCGGCCACGGCACGCACGGGCGCGGGCTGCGGACGCGCCGGCGCGCCGGGCAGGCGCGCGGGAAAGCCGGGGCGGCGGCTCATGCGCCCTCGCCGGTGGGCAACTGCGCGGCCGCCTGCGCCCAGTAGCGCAGCGCGTCGTGGTCGGTCAGGTCCACCTTCAGCGGCGTGATGGTCGGATGGCCTTGCAGCGCCGCGTGGAAGTCGGTGCCTTCGGCGCCGTCCTTGGCCGGGCCGGCGCCGCCGATCCAGTACATCATGTCGCCGCGCGGGCTGGTCTGCGAGATCACCTTCTCCGCCGCGTGCCGCCGCCCGAGGCGGCAGACCTTGAAGGGCTTCAGCTCCTCGTAGGGGCGGTTGGGGATGTTCACGTTCAGCAGCCAGTGCGCGCCCTCGGCGCGGTGGCGCTCCGACAGGAACTGCACCAGCTCGCGCGCCTTGCGCGCCGCCGCGTCGATGTGCGCCCAGCCCTTTTCCGTCTGCGAGAAGGCGATCGCGGGAATGCCGAACAGGTAGCCCTCCATCGCGGCGCCCACGGTGCCCGAGTAGATCGTGTCGTCGCCCATGTTGGCGCCGTTGTTGATGCCGCTCACGACGAGGTCGGGCCGGTAGCCGAGCAGGCCCGTGAGCGCGATGTGCACGCAGTCGGCCGGCGTGCCGTTCACGTAGCGGAAGCCGTTGGCCGCGACGTTCACGTAGAGCGGCGCGTGCAGCGTGAGCGCGTTGGACTTGGCGCTGTTGTTGTGCTCGGGCGCGACCACTTCCACCTCGCCGAGGTCGCGGATCGCCTCGTACAGCGCCACGATGCCCGGCGCCTGGTAGCCGTCGTCGTTGGAGAGCAGGATCTTCATCTTGCAAGGATTGTAGGTGCGGTCACGGCAGGGACATGGCGCGCAAGGCGGGCTTGCCTATCATGCGCGTTTCACCGTCCCGGAGTCCGTCCATGCATGCCTGGCTTTGCGAAAACCCCGTCGGCGTCGAAGCGCTGCAGTGGAAGGAGCTGCCCACGCCCCAGCCCGCGGCGGGCGAGGTGCTGGTGGAGATCAAGGCCGCGAGCCTGAACTTCCCCGACCTGCTGATCGTCCAGAACAAGTACCAGCACAAGCCGAAGCTGCCCTTCGTGCCCGGGTCCGAATACGCGGGCGTCGTGGCCGCGGTGGGCGAAGGCGTGACGCAGCTGAAGCTCGGGCAGCCCGTCGCGTGCCTCTCGGGCACCGGCGGCTTCGCCACGCACACGATCGCGCCGGCGCACCTGTGCCTGCCGCTGCCGGCGGGCTTTCCCTTCGTCGATGCCGCCGCGTTCATCATGACCTACGCGACCTCGCACCATGCGCTGCTCGATCGCGCGCAGTTGAAGCAGGGCGAGACGGTGCTGGTGCTCGGCGCGGCCGGCGGCGTCGGGACGGCGGCGATCCAGATCGCCAAGGCGGCCGGCGCGCGCGTCATCGCCGCCGCGTCCAGCGAGGAGAAGTGCGCCCTGTGCCGCTCGATCGGCGCCGACGCGACCATCAACTATAGCGAGCACCAGGTGCCCAACGCCTTCCGCGACGCGCTGAAGGAGGCCACGGGCGGCAAGGGCCCCGAGGTGATCTACGACCCGGTGGGCGGCGACTTCGCCGAGCCCGCGTTCCGCTCGATCGCCTGGCGCGGCCGCTACCTGGTGGTCGGCTTCGCGGCCGGCCCCATCCCTAGCCTGCCGCTGAACCTGCCGCTGCTGAAGGGCGCCTCCATCGTCGGCGTGTTCTGGGGCGACTTCGCGCGGCGCGAGCCGCAGGCGAACGCGGCGATGCTGCAGGCGCTGGCGCAGTGGTACGCGCAGGGCAAGATCAAGCCGGTGATCGACCGCACGATGGCGATGGCCGAGCTCCCGGCGGCGTACGCGCACATGGGATCGCGCGCGGTCCGCGGCAAGCTGGTGCTCGTCAACCCCTGAGCGGCCGCGCCGCCCGGGCTATAATCTCGGGCTCGCGGTGGCTGTAGCTCAGTTGGTAGAGTCCCAGATTGTGATTCTGGTTGTCGTGGGTTCGAGTCCCATCAGCCACCCCAGGTAACACGCACCCCGGCAGGCCGCGCCTCCCGGGGTTTTTCTTTGCCCGCTGCAGCGCGGTCGCCGCTGTTCCACAATCGGACTCCATGGAACGTAGAGCCCTGCTCGCCCTGCTCGCCATCCTGGCGCTGCCCGCGCAGGCCGCCCTGCCCCTGCGCTTCGACCCGAAGCGCGACGCCGCGGCCGACCTGCAGGAAGCGCTCGCGCAGGCCAGCGCGCAGGGCAAGCGCGTGCTGGTCGACGTGGGCGGCGAGTGGTGCACCTGGTGCCACGTGCTGGATCGGTTCATCGCGGGCCGGCCCGAAGTGCAGCGCACGGTCGATGCCCACTACGTCTGGCTCAAGGTGAACTGGTCGCCGCAGAACCGCAACGAGCGCGTGCTGGCGCGCTGGCCCAAGGCCAGGGGCTACCCGCATCTTTATGTGCTGGACGCCACGGGACAGCTGCTCGCCTCGCAGGCCACCAGCGAGCTGGAGGCCGGCGAGGACTACGACGAGCAGAAGATGCTCGCCTTCCTGCGCCGCTACGCGCCCGGCGCCGGCGCGGCCCGCTAGGGCGTTCCCGCGCCGCCGGGGCGCTCGCGCTGCTCCTCTTCCTTCTGCGTCTCGTCGAGCTGGCGTGCCAGCGAGTCGATCCGCGTGGCCTCGGCCAGCGCCGCCACCTCCGGGTCCTGGCCGCACTGGGCGCCGACCTGGCGGGCGATGGCCTCCAGCATCTGCAGCGTCTTGGTGGTCTCCTGCTCCGCCAGCAGGTTGACCTGCAGGTCCAGCTGCGCGCGGCGCTCGCTCAGGCGCATCGCGTAGTTCTGCGCGATCAGGATGAACGAGGCGATGAAGATCGACTCCATCGACGCCCACATCGTGAGGAACGTGAACGGGTACGGGTCCCAGTGCGGCAGCCCCGGGATGCTGTTGATCGCGAACCACGCGATGAACACCACGGCATGGACCCAGACGAAGTGGATGCTCCCGCAGAAGCGCGCCACGAAGGACGCCGTGCGGTCGGCGAAGCTCGGGTCGGAGACCGCGAGCGCCTCCAGCTCCCGCACGGTGCGGACGTTGCGCCGCGTGATCTCGCTCGCGTTCTGGTGCAGTTGCGCATCCTGGGCCATCCGCACAGTGTTCGGCCGCGCCGCGGCCGGGCTTGCCGGACCAGCCCGGATTGCGCCGTCAGCCGCGCCGCCGGGCCACGGCCGCGCTGGTCGAGCGCGCTTGCGCGGGATTCCTACGCGGCGGCGCCGCGCGCCATGCGAACTTCCGGCAATGATCAGCCTGCGACAGGTGCTGCTGGGCCGGCGGCTCGCGAACCGCGAGTCGGAGACGCGCAAGATCGGGCCGCTGGAGGCGATCCCGGCCATGGGCCTCGACGGCCTCGGTTCCTCGGCGTACGGGCCGGAAGCGGCGCTGGCCGTGATGGCGGCGCTCGGCGCGGCCAGCCTGTCATGGATCGGCTGGGTGATGGCGCCCATCCTGCTGCTGCTGGCTGTCCTGTTCGCCTCCTACTGGCAGACGATCCGCGCCTATCCGAGCAACGGCGGCGCCTACACCGTGGCGCGCGAGAACCTCGGGCCCTGGGCCGGGCTGCTGGCCGCCGCCTCGCTGATGACGGACTACGTGCTGAACGTGGCGGTGGGGATCTCGGCCGGCGTGGGCGCGCTGGTCTCGGCGGTGCCCGCGCTGCATCCGCACACGCTGGCCTTGTGCCTCGCGATCCTCGCCTTCGTCACGGTGATGAACCTGCGCGGCACGCTCGACGCCGGCCGCGTGTTCGCCGTGCCCACCTACCTCTTTATCGCGAGCTTCGGGTTGATCCTGGCGATCGGCCTGGTGCGCGCCTTCACGGCCGACGGCGCTCCCGAACCGGTGGTGCCCCCGCCCGCGCTGCGTCCCGCCACCGAGGCCGCCAGCCTGTGGCTGCTGCTGCGCGCGTTCGCCAGCGGCTGCACCGCGATGACGGGCGTGGAGGCCGTCAGCAACGGCATGGGCGCCTTCCGCGAACCCGTGGTCGCCAACGGCCACAGGACGCTCGCCGGCATCGTCGGCATCCTGGCCGTGCTGCTGGCGGCCATCGCGTATCTCGCCCAGGCCTACGGCATCGGCGCCATGGACCAGGTGCAGGACGGCTACCGCAGCGTGCTGTCGCAGCTCGCCAGCGCCGTGGTCGGCGACGGCTTCCTCTACTACGTCGCCATCGGTTCGCTGCTGTGCGTCCTGGGCCTCTCGGCCAACACCAGCTTCGTCGGCTTCCCTCGCCTGTGCCGCATGGTGGCCGCCGACGGCTACCTGCCCAAGCCCTTCGCCGTCGCCGGACGCCGGCTGGTGTTCTCCGCCGGCATCCTGTACCTCACCGCCGCGGCCGGCGCGCTGCTGGTCGTGTTCGGCGGGATCACGGAGCACCTGATCCCGCTGTTCGCGGTCGGCGCCTTCCTCACCTTCACGCTGTCGCAGGCCGGCATGGTGGCGCACTGGCGCGTCGCCCTGGAGGAAGAGGACGACGAGGCGCAGCGCCGGCGCCTGCGCGTGCACCTGGCGGTGAACGCCTTCGGCGCGGTCGCGACCGGCATCGCGCTCGTCGTGATCCTGGTGGCGAAGTTCGCCGCGGGCGCCTGGATCGTGGTGCTGGTGGTGCCGGCGGTGATCCTGCTGCTGCGCCGGATCCGCCGCTACTACGTGGACCTGGAGCGAAAGGTCCACGACCCGACGCCGCTCAGCCTGCACGACCTCGCGACGCCGATCGTGCTGGTCGCCATCGAGGAGTGGAACCAGATGGCGGACCGGGCGCTGACCTTCGCGCTGTCGCTGTCGCCGCACGTCATCGGGCTGCACCTGGCCGACCTGGCCGGCCCGGGCGCGGACGAAGGCTACGACCGCAAGCTGCGCGAACGCTGGGAGCGCAACGTCGCCGCGCCGGCCCGCGACAACGGCCTGCCGGAACCGCGGCTGGTGGTCCTGCGTGCCGAATACCGCGCGATCCACGAGCCGGTGCTGCGGCTCGCGCGCGAACTGGAACTGAAGTATCCCGACCGGTCGATCGCGGTGCTGGTGCCCGAGCTGGTGAAGCAGCGCTGGTACCAGCGGCTGCTGCACACGCACCGCGCCAGCCAGCTGCGCCGCCAGCTGCTGCGCCACGGCGGCAGCCGGCTCACGGTGATCAACCTGCCCTGGTCCGTGGAGCAGCGCGAGCTGCCGGCGGTGGCGCAGCGCGCCGCCTGAGCGCCCCTCAGCGGCCGGCTTCGGCCGGCTTCGGCACGTTGATCTGGACCTTGAAGCGTTCCTTCAGCACCTCGTAGTAGGCCGCGGCCTCGGCCGTCGCCCAGGCCCGGTCGTACTGCGCCAGTTCCTGCTGCGCCCGTTCCGGCGGCGGGGTCTCGCGGGGCAGCGCCTTCAGCACGCGCACGACGGCATAGCCCTGCGGACCCAGGTCGACGCCTTCGAAGGCGGGCAGCTTGTCCGCGTCGGCGCGCAGCGCGGCCTCGATCACCTGGCGCGGCTGCTTGCCGGCGTCCTGCCGCGACAGCGTCACGGCCGGCGGCAGCTGCGCCGTCGCCGGCGCCGCCTTCCAGGCGGCCAGCTTCGCCTCGCCGTCCTTGCGCGCCAGTTCCGCCGCCTTGGCGTTCACCACGCGCTCGCGCACCTGCGCCTTCACTTCCTCGAAGGGGCGGGTGTGCGCCGGCGAGTACTTGACGATGCGGCCGGAGACCATCTGGTTGGGACCGAACTCCACCGCCTCGGTGTTGCGCTTGTGCTCCACCGCCTCGGGCGAGAACAGGGCCTCCAGGAACTTCGGGTTCGCGAGCGGGCCGGTGGCGCCCGGCTGCGGCGTGCGCGTGACGCCCTGGGCCGTGCGGATCTCGAGCTTCAGCTTGTCGGCGGCGGGCTTGAGCGAATCCGACTGCTCGTACACCGTGTTGCTGAAGGTCTCGGCGGCTTCCGCGTACTTCTTCTGGGCCTGCTGCTTGCGCAGTTCCGCTTCCAGCTCCGGCTTCATTTCCTCGAAGCTGCGCTGCTTCGGTGCCTTGATGTCGGTGAGCTTGATGATGTGGTAGCCGAAGTCGGTCTCCACGACGTCGCTGATGTCGCCCTTGTTCTTCAGCGCGAACACCGCGTCCTCGAAGGGCTTGGTCATCGCGCCGCGGGTGAAGAAGTCGAGGTCGCCGCCCTGCGCGGCCGAGCCTTGGTCCTGCGAGTTCTTCTTCGCCACCTCGGCGAAGCTGGCCGGGTCCTTGCGCACCTGCGCGAGCAGTTCCTCGGCCTTCGCCTTGGCCTTGGCCTTGTCCTCCGCGCTCGCCCCCTTGGGCACCGCGATGAGGATGTGGCTGGCGCGGCGCTCCTCCTGGCCCGCCAGGCGCGAGGCGTTCTGCTCGTAGTAGGTCTTCAGGTCCGCCTCGTTGACGGTCGCGCCCTGCTGCACCGAGGCCAGGTCCAGCACGACGTACTGGATGTCGGCCTGCTCGGGGGCCTGGAACAGCGCCGCGTTGTCCTTGTAGAAAGCCTGCAGCTCCGCGTCGGTGGGCTCCACCTTCGCCTTGTAGTCGGCGGGGTCGAAGCGCGCGACCTGCGCCTCGCGTCGGCCGAAATAGCTGTCCAGCGCCACGCCGGCGATGGCGGGCGGCGTGAAGGCCGACATCGCGACGGCGCCGAGGGCCTGGCGCATGGCGATGTCCGCGCGCACCTGGTTCTCGTACATCTCGGGCGTCATGCCGCGCGCGGCGAGCAGCTCGCGGTAGCGGTTCATGTCCAGCTTGCCGTCGGGGCCGCGCAGGGAGGCGATCAGCTCGTTGGACTGCAGTTCGCGGGCGACGCGCTGGTCGGCCACCAGCAGGTGCGAGTGTTCCGCCGCCGCCGCCAGCACGCGGTCGCGCACCATGCGCTCGAGCGTGCCGTAGCGCGCCTCGGGCGAGTCGAACAGCTTCGTGTCCAGGTTGGGCATCTGCTCGCGCAGGCGGTCCACCTGCTGGCGATGCGCGTTGTCCCAGTCGGCCTGCTTGATCTCGTGCCCGTCGACCTTGGCGACGGTGGCGCCCTGCTCGCGCATCCGGTCGTAGCCCTGCAGGCCGAACAGCACGAAGGACGGCACGATCAGCAGGAACAGCAGGAACTGCATGACCTTCATGTGCTTGCGGACGAAATCGAACATGTTCTTGGACTCGGAACGGGGACAAACAAAAAGGCGAACCGCGGTTCGCCTTCGTCGTTGGTGGGTGCTGACGGGATCGAACCGCCGACCTACGCCTTGTAAGGGCGCCGCTCTACCAGCTGAGCTAAGCACCCCACCGGGGAGAAGCCGTCTTCAGTTCAGCGCATCCTTGAGCGCCTTGCCGGGACGGAACTTGGGCACCTTGGCGGCCTTGATTTTAATCTGCGCGCCGGTCCGCGGATTCCGGCCGCTGCGGGCGGCCCGCTTGCCCACGGCGAAGGTGCCGAATCCGACGAGCGAGACCGAGCCGCCTTTCTTCAGCGTGGTCTTCACCGCGCCGATCATGGATTCCAGTGCGCGTGTGGCGGCGGCCTTGGAGATGTCGGCGTGCTTGGCGATGTGCTCGATCAGTTCGGTCTTGTTCACAGGGGTCCCTCGTGCAGGATGTTGTTGACGTTGCCGTCCAAAAATTTGTCTCCCGTTCCCGGGACGCCTCTTCGTGCGTGGCGGGAAGGGGAGACATGGGCGGGCGGCCTCGCGGCCACTGGCGTCGATTAGAAACAGCGCGGCGGGGGGTGTCAATAAGGCATGCGGCAATACAACACGCCTCGTGCAGCAAAGTCTTACAGGGCGGCCGCGATCGCCTTGCCGACGTCCGTGGTGCTGGCCTTGCCGCCGATGTCGGCGGTGCGCGGAGCGCCCGATTTCGGGTCCAGCACGGTCTCGATCGCCTTCAGGATGGCGTCGTGCGCCTCCTTGTGCCCCAGGAACTCCAGCATCATGGCGCCGCACCAGATCTGGCCGATCGGGTTGGCGATGTTCCTGCCGTAGATGTCCGGGGCGGAGCCGTGCACCGGCTCGAACAGCGAGGGGAACCTGCGGTCCGGGTTCAGGTTGGCGCTGGGCGCGATGCCGATCGTGCCCGTGCAGGCCGGGCCCAGGTCTGACAGGATGTCGCCGAACAGGTTGGTGGCCACCACCACGTCGAAGAAGTCCGGCCGCTGCACGAAGTGCGCCGTCAGGATGTCGATGTGGAACTTGTCGGTCTTCACGCCCGGGTACTGCTTCGCCATCTCGGCGAAGCGCTCGTCCCAGTAGGGCATGGTGATCGCGATGCCGTTGGACTTGGTGGCGCTGGTCAGGTGCTTCTTCGGGCGCTTCTGCGCCAGCTCGAAGGCGAACTTCAGCACGCGGTCCACGCCGTGGCGCGACATGATCGTCTCCTGCATGACGATCTCGCGCTCGGTGCCGGGGTACATGCGGCCGCCGACGGCGGAGTACTCGCCCTCGGTGTTCTCGCGCACGATGTACATGTCGATCTCGCCGGGCTCGCGCTTGCTGCCGTCCTTGCGCACCACGGGCGCGACGATGCCGGGCATCAGGCGCGCCGGGCGCAGGTTGACGTACTGGTCGAACTCGCGGCGGAACAGCAGCAGCGACTGCCACAGCGAGGTGTGGTCGGCGATCTTCTCGGGCCAGCCGACGGCGCCGAAGAAGATGGCGTCGTGGCCGCCGACCTGGTCCTTCCAGTCGTCGGGCATGTACTTGCCGTGCTTCTCGCAGTACTCCCAGCTGGAGAAACCGAAATGGTCGAACTGCACGTCGATGCCGAACTTGCGGGCGGCCGCGTCGACGACGCGCACGCCTTCGGGCATGACTTCCTTGCCGATGCCGTCGCCGGCGATGACTGCGATCCTCTTCTTGCTCACGGGTGGCTCCTGAAAAATGCGAGGGCTTCGTCGAGGAGCAGCGCGGGCGCCTCCTCGGCGATGTAGTGGCCGCAGGGCAGGCTGCGGCCGGAATAGTCGGTGGCGGCCGCGCGCCAGAGCGCCGGCACGTCGAAGCAGCGGCCCACGGCGCCGTGCTCGCCCCACAGCACGCGCAGCGGCTGCGCGATCCTGCGGCCGGCATCCGCGTCGGCCTGGTCGTGCTGCAGGTCGATGCCGGCGCTCGCGCGGTAGTCGGCGCAGACGGCGGCCGCGGTGCCGGGCAGCGCCGCGCAGCGCTCGTACTCGGCCAGCGCCTCGGGCGCGAACGCGGCCAGGCCGGCGTGCCGCGCGCCCATGATGCTGCGCACGTAGCGGCGCGGATCGGAATTCACCAGGGCTTCCGGCAGGGGCGGCGGCTGGATCAGGAAGAACCAGTGCCAGTACGCACGGGCGAAGGCCTCCGTGGTGTTGCGGTACATGGCCAGCGTCGGAGCGATGTCCAGCAGCAGCATGCGTTCCACCGCATCCGGATGGTCCAGCGCCAGGCGGTGGGCGACGCGGGCGCCGCGGTCGTGGGCCAGCACCTGGAAACGGGCGTGCCCCAGGCTGCGCATCACCTCGATGGCATCGGCCGCCATCTCGCGCTTGGCGTAGGCGGCGGACTGCTCGCCCGCGGGCGGCCGGTCCGAGTCGCCGTAGCCGCGCAGGTCCATGAGCACGACCTGGAATTCCTGCGCCAGTTGCGGGGCGACGCGGTGCCACATCGCCTGCGTCTGCGGATGGCCGTGCAGCAGCAGCAGGGGCGCGCCCTGCCCGCCGCGGCGCACGTTCAGCGTCACGCCGTCGCGCGCGATGCGCAGGGATTCGAAGCCATCCAGCATGGGGGCGATTCTAGGCACCGGCGCGCGGGCGGCGCCAGCAATAATGCGGCAAGCCATTCTTTCCATGCCGGCAGCAATGAAGCCCCACCTCGATCGCGCCGACCTCGAACTGCTGCTCGCCATCCGCGGGCACGGCAGCCTGGCGGGCGCGGCCGCCGCCGCGAACGTCGTACCCTCGGTCGTCACCAAGAAGCTGGCCGCGCTGGAGGCGCGGCTGGGATTCAAGCTGTTCCAGCGCACGACGCGCCGCGTCGTGCCCACGGCCGAAGGCGAGGCCCTGTGCGAGCGCGCCACCGGGCTGCTGGCCGGCTTCGCGGCGATGGAGAGCGAGCTGCAGGAGCGCCACCGCGAGCCCGTGGGCCGCATCCGGCTGGCCGCGACCTTCGGCTTCGGCCGCACCTGGGTCGGGCCCGCCGTCGCCGAATTCCAGCAGCGGCATCCGCAGCTGGACATCCAGTTGCAGCTCACCGAGCAGCTGCCCGACCTGGCCGTGGAGGGCTTCGACGGCGCCGTGTGGCTGTGGCAGTTGCGCGGGCAGCGCGCCAGCGAATGGACCGGACGGCGGCTCGCGCGCAACCAGCGCGTGCTGGTCGCGGCGCCCGCCTACCTGCGCCGGCGCGGCACGCCGGAGAGCGTGGAGGAACTGGCCGCGCACGACTGCCTGGTGGTGCGCGAGAACGAGCAGTTCGGCACCTGGCGGCTGCAGCGCGAACGCGACCGCGCCGAGGTGCGCGTGCGCGTGGGCGGCCGGCTCTCCAGCAATTCCGGCGAGCTGGTGCGCGACTGGTGCCTCGCCGGCCACGGCATCATGCTGCGCAGCCTGTGGGACATCGCCGGCGCGCTGGCGGCCGGCGAGCTGGTGCGCGTGCTGCCCGGCCACGCGATGGCCGACGCCGACGTGCACTGGCTGGCGCCGCACACGGCGAGCACGCCCAAGCGCATCCGCCTGCTGGTGGACTTCCTCGCCGAGCGCTTCCGCGGCGAGCCCTGGAAGCTCAGTTCCGCGGCGAGCGCACGACCAGGCTCACGCCCACGGCGGTGAGCGCCATGCCGGCGACGATCAGCACCGTGATGGGTTCGCCGAACAGCACCCAGGCCATGAGCGCGGTGGCGGGCGGCACGAGGTACATCAGGCTGGTCACGCTGGTGGCCGCGCCGCGCTGGATCAGCAGGTACAGCAGCGAGCTGCCGCCCAGCGTGAGCCCCAGCACCGACCATGCGATGGCGCCGGCCAGTTCGTGGTTCAGGGAGCCGTCGGCCAGCCACCAGCGCATGCTCTCCTGCTCCATGAGGGCCAGCGGCAGCGTCACGACGAAGGCCGCGGCGAGCTGCACGAGGTTGGCCGTGCGCACGTCGCAGGGCGCGACGAAGCGCTTCTGGTACAGCGTGCCGGCCGTGATCGACATCAACGCGACGAAGGCGCACAGCAGGTTCCAGGCCCCCACCTCGCCGAAGCCCAGCTTCTCCCACACGACCAGCACCAGGCCGCCCAGCCCGAGGGCGAGGCCGCCCCACTGGCGCGCCGCCACCTGGCCGCCGCGCATGGAGATCCACACGGCCGTGAGCACCGGCTGCAGCCCCACGAGCAGCGCGGCGAGCCCCGCGCCCATGCCGGCCTTCACCGCGGCCCAGACGCCGCCCAGGTAGCCCCCGTGCATCAGGACGCCGGTCACGGCGAGGTGCGCCCATTGCGACCGGTCGCGCGGCCAGGCCGCGCGCGAGGCGAAGGCCCAGGCGAGGAAGGCCGCGACCGAGAGCACGTAGCGCAGCGCCAGGAACTTCATCGGCGGCGCGTGCGGCATGCCGTAGCGCGCGACGATGAAGCCGGTGCTCCAGATCACGACGAACACGGCGGGCATGGCCCGGACCAGGGGGTCGGGCCGCGTGGCGACGGCAGCGGTCATGGTGGAAGGTCTATTTCACGCGCCGCCGGATCTCGGGGAGCGCCTTCTGCAGGTAGTAGATCATCGACCACACGGTCAGGATGGCCGCCAGCCAGATCAGCCACGTGCCCCAGACGTCCGTGTGGATCACGCGGAACAGGCGGCCGTCGAACAGCAGGAAGGGGATGGCGATCATCTGCACGGTGGTCTTCACCTTGCCCAGCATGTGCACGGCCACGCTCTTGGACGCGCCGATCTGCGCCATCCACTCGCGCAGCGCCGAGATCGCGATCTCGCGGCCGATGATGATCAAGGCCACGAAGACGTCGGCGCGCCCCAGGTGCACCAGCACCAGCAGCGAGGCGCAGACGAGGAACTTGTCGGCCACCGGGTCGAGGAAGGCGCCGAACGAGGAAGTCTGGTTCAGCTTGCGCGCGAGGTAGCCGTCCAGCCAGTCGGTGAGCGCGAACACGATGAACATCACGGTCGCCACCAGGTTCTGCACCTTGGGCTCCAGCCCGATGTAGAACACCCCCACCAGCAAGGGGATGGCGATGATGCGCGTCCAGGTCAGGAGCGTCGGGACCGTGAAGAACATGGTCCGCCATTGTGCATGAGGGCGGGAAGGCGGGTTCAAGGACGCAAAAGTCGCAAAGGTTCCGCAAAGGGCGCAAAAAAATCCTTGGATGATCTTTTGCGACTTTTGCGGAACCTTTGCGACCTTTGCGTCCGGAAGTCCGCATTCAATGCAGCGCGCGATAGATCTCCTCCGCCAGGTCGCGCGAGATGCCTTCCACCGTCGCGATGTCCTCCACGCTCGCGGCCGCCACGCCGCGCACGCCGCCGAAGCGTTGCAGCAGGCGGGCGCGCTTCTTGGCGCCGACGCCGGGGATTTCCTCCAGCTGGCTGCCGCCCACGCGCACGCGGGCGCGGCGCGCGCGCATGCCCGTGATGGCGAAGCGGTGCGCCTCGTCGCGGATCTGCGCCACCAGCATCAGCGCCGCCGATTCCCGCCCCAGGTAGATCTTGTCGCGGCCGTCGGCGAACACCAGTTCCTCCAGCCCCACCTTGCGGCCCTCGCCCTTCTCCACGCCGACGATCACCGACAGGTCCAGACCCAGCTCGGCGAACACCTCGCGCGCCATGCTCACCTGGCCGCGCCCGCCGTCGACCAGCACGAGGTCCGGCAGGCGCTGGGCACCGCCGCCGCCGCCCGGCTTCTCGCGCTTCGGCTCCTCTTCCGCCGGCGTCGCGTCCGGCGTGTCGCGCCCCGCCTGGGCGAGCCGCGCATAGCGGCGCGTGAGCACCTGGCGCATCGCCGCGTAGTCGTCGCCCGGCGTGATGTCGTCGATGTTGTAGCGGCGGTATTCGCGGTTCTGCATCTGGTGGTGGTGGAACACCACGCAGGAGGCCTGCGTCGCCTCGCCGGCCGTGTGCGACACGTCGAAGCACTCGATGCGGAAGGTGTCCAGGTTGTCCGGCGCCAGGTCCAGCGCTTCGACCAGCGCGCGGGTGCGGGCCTGCTGCGAGCCCTCCTCCGCCAGCAGGCGCGCGAGCTGCAGCTGCGCGTTCTTCTCCGCCATCTCCAGCCACAGGCGCCGCTGCCCCCGCGGGTTGTGCACGGCGGCGATGCGGCAGCCGGCCTGCTGCGAGAGCGCCTCGACCAGTTCGCCAGCCACGGGGTGGCTCGTGATCAGTGCCGACGGCGCCGGCACGCCCAGGTAGTGCTGGGCGATGAAGGCCTCCAGCACCTGCACTTCCACCGGCGCCGGCGGCGCGGCCTCGCCGGCCTCGTCGACCTCCTGCAGGCTCGTCGCGTCCTCCACGTGGCTGGGGAAATAGGCGCGGTCGCCCAGGTGCCGGCCGCCCCGCACCATCGCCAGGTTGACGCAGGCCTTGCCGCCCTGCACCTGCACCGCGAGGATGTCGACATCCTGGTCCGACACCGTCTCCACCGACTGCTGGTGCAGCACCTTGGACAGCGCCGCCATCTGGTTGCGCAGCTCCGCGGCCTGCTCGAACTCCAGCTTCTCCGCGTGCGCCATCATGCGCGACTCCAGCTGCTGCAGCACGGCGTGCGTGTCGCCGCGCAGGAAGGCCTCGGCGTTCAGCACGTCCTGGTGGTAGGCCTCGGGCGCGATGAAGCCGACGCAGGGAGCGGTGCAGCGCTTGATCTGGTACAGCAGGCAGGGCCGCGTGCGGTTGGCGAACACGGTGTCCTCGCAGGTGCGCAGGCGGAACACCTTCTGCAGCAGCTGGATCGATTCCTTCACCGCCCACGCGCTCGGGTAGGGCCCGAAGTAGCGGTGCCTGCGGTCCACGGCGCCGCGGTAGTAGGCCACGCGGGGGAACACCACCGCCGAGGGCGCCCCGCCCTCCTTCGTCGCGAAGCCCTGCTTGTCCGGCGAGCCGGTGATCTTCAGGTAGGGGTAGCTCTTGTCGTCGCGGAACAGGATGTTGTAGCGCGGCGCGAGCGTCTTGATCAGGTTGTTCTCGAGCAGCAGCGCCTCGGCTTCCGAGCGCACCACCGTCGTCTCGAGCCGGGCGATCTTGCCGACCATGTGCCCGATGCGCGTGCCGCCGTGGTTCTTGGTGAAGTAGCTCGAGACGCGCTTCTTCAGGTTGCGCGCCTTGCCCACGTACAGCACGCCGCCGTCGGCGTCGTAGTACCGGTACACGCCGGGCAGCGCCGGCAGCGCCGCGACCTGCGCGAGCAGTTCTTCCGAGTGGTCCTGCACCATGGGCCTATTATCCGGGCGCGATGCGATGGGACCTCTTCTGCAGGGTGATCGACAACCACGGCGATGCGGGCGTGTGCTGGCGCGTCGCCGCGGAGCTCGCCGCGCGCGGCGAGACGGTGCGCCTGTGGATGGACGACGCCCCGATGCTGCGCTGGATGGCGCCGCAGGGCGCACCGGGCGTGGAGGTCGTCGCATGGACCGATCCCGCCCCCGACCTCGCCCCCGGTGACGTCGTGGTCGAGGCCTTCGGCTGCGATCCGCCCGCCGCCTTCGTCGCGCGCATGGCGGCCGCGCCGGCGCCGCCGGCCTGGCTGAACCTGGAGTACCTCTCCGCCGAGAGCTACGTGGAGCGCAGCCACGGCCTGCCCTCGCCCGTCATGGCGGGCCCCGGCGCGGGCCTGGTCAAGCACTTCTTCTATCCCGGCTTCAGCGAGCGCACGGGCGGGCTGCTGCGCGAGAAGGACCTGCCGGCCAGGCGCGCGGCCTTCGACCGTGCGGCCTGGCTGCGCCTGCAGGGCGTCGCGCCGGCCGCGGGCGAGCGCGTCGTGAGCCTCTTCTGCTACGAGCCGCCGGCGCTGGCGGCCCTGCTCCGGCAGTTGCAGGCCGGTCCGCAGCGCACGCGCCTGCTGGTGACGCCGGGGCGTGCGCGGGCCGCCGTCGAGGCGCTGGGCGCCCGCGACGCCGGGGCGCTGCGCCTTCACTTCCTGCCGCTGCTCAGCCAGCGCGACTACGACCACCTGCTGTGGTCCTGCGACCTCAACTTCGTGCGCGGCGAGGATTCCTTCGTCCGCGGCCTGCTGGCGGGCGTGCCCTCGGTCTGGCAGATCTACCCGCAGGACGACGGCGCCCACGTGCCCAAGCTGGAAGCCTTCCTCGCCTGGCTGCAGCCCCCGCCGGGCCTGCGTGACTTTTTCCTGGCCTGGAACGCCGTGACGGACCGGCCTCTGCCGCCGCTGGACCTCGCGGGCTGGCGGCCGACCGCGGCCAGCGCCCTTGCACGGGCGCAAGCCCTGCCGGATCTCGCGGCCGGGCTGCAGCGGTTCGCCGCCGGGCGCATTAGAATATAGGGCTTTGCGCAGCGGGCTTCCCGTGCGTTTCCTTGCCGCCACCCGCATGTCTCGACCGAGTTGCTTGCGCGCGCAGCGGCCCCTCACCGAAGACTTGTCATGAAAATCGCTCAAGAAATCCGCGCCGGCAACGTGATCATGCAGAACGGGCAGCCGTGGGTCGTGCTGAAGACCGAATACTCGCGCGGCGGCCGCAACGCCGCGACGGTCCGCATGAAGCTCAAGTCCCTGCTGAACAACCAGGGCACCGAAGTCGTCTTCAAGGCCGACGACAAGATGGACCAGATCGTGCTGGACAAGAAGGAGTGCACCTACTCCTACTTCGCCGACCCGATGTACGTCTGGATGGACGCCGAGTACAACCAGTACGAGGTGGAAGCCGACAACATGGGCGACGCCCTGAACTACCTCGAGGACGGCATGCCGGCCGAAGTGGTGTTCTACGAAGGCAAGGCCATCTCGGTCGAGATCCCGACCAGCCTGGAGCGCGAGATCACCTGGACCGAGCCGGCCGTCAAGGGCGACACCTCGGGCAAGGTGCTCAAGCCCGCCAAGATCGCCACCGGCTTCGAGATCGGCGTGCCGATCTTCGTGGCGCAGGGCGACAAGGTCGAGATCGACACGCGCACCGGCGAATACCGCCGCCGCGTCTGAGGCGCCCCCACCCCGCTCACGAAGGCTCCGCAAGGAGCCTTTCTTGCATGGGCTTCGACCTGTCCCTCGCCGCCGTCCCGTTCCGCATGCAGCCCGGCCTGCGGCGGCTGGCGCCCGGCGCGCGGCAGCTCACGCCGCTCGCCCCGGGCAGCGCCCTCTGGCAGGAGAAGAAGCGGGTGCTGGAGGCAAGTGCCAGCCGTCTCGCCGTGCCAAGCTTCGACGCGCAGCCGGCGATCGCGGCCCTGCTCGCACAGGCGCGCGCCGAAGGCCTCGACGCCAGCGAGCCGATCGAACTGGCCTTCGAGGAGGACTTCGCCGTGCTGGAGGCCGCCGGCACCACCCTGCCCTGGTTGTGCGTCTGCGTGCCTTCGCACTGGGCGCCGGAGGAGAAGCTGGGCCAGCCTTTCTCCGCCGTGCACGCGCCGGTGGCCGACAACCAGGCCCTGCTCGCGGCCGGCCGCCAGCTGGTGCAGCTGGTCACGGGCGGCGAGCGCTTCGAGCGCTTCGTGTGGACGGTGTCGCCCAGCGGCCGCTACGACCAGCACCCGCGGCGCCATCCCCGCACGCCTTGGCCGGCCGACGCGGACCCTGAAGCGTTCGCGCGGCAATGCTTCCTGCGCAGCGAGCGCCAGAGCTTCATTCCCGTGCCGGGCATGGGCCAGGCCGTGTTCACGATCCGCGTGATGCTGCAGCCGCTGGCGGAAGCCGTGCGCACGCGCGAGGACGCGAAAAGGCTGCACGATTCGCTCGCGTCGATGAGCGACGCCGTGCTGGCGTACAAGAACCTCGCGGCGGCGCGGACGCCGCTGCTCGCCTGGCTCGCGGCGCGCGCCGGCTGATTGCTGGGGTTCGCTGCGCTCACCGCCAGCCTACGCCGGACTGCCTCGGGTTCGTAGGCTGGCGGTGAGCGCAGCGAACCCCAGCTCCCGCGTCAAACCCCGCGCGTCAACACCCAGGCCAGCACGCCCGCGACCACGACGACCGTGCCGCCGACGGCGGCCCAGACCAGCGGATGCATTCCGCTTCCCTTGATCGCGCCCGCCAGCGGTTCGCTGCCCGGATAGGGCGCCGTGTGCGGCAGGCTCTCGGCCAGCTCGCCGGCGGCTTCGGCCGTCAGCAGGTCCAGGCTGACGCGCTGCGTGCCCGGCGCCTCCGCGATGCGCACCCACAAGTCCACGACGGTGCCGCGCAGGCGCGCATGCGCGATGTCCGCCAGCGGGAACTTGACGCGGTCTTCCTTCCACGCGAGCCCCTGGCGAAAGCGGCCGGACAGGCGCAGCACCTTGGTCTGCACCCGCAGCTCGATCTCGCCCTGGAACGGCGGGATCTCGTAGCCCTTCGCCTCGGCTTCGAGCAGCTTCGCCGCGTGGATGCCGTGCACGACCGAGTGGCTGCCCAGGCCGCTGGGCGGCGCGCCGCCGCTGGCCGCGAAGCCGGTCTCGGGCTGGCCCTGCCGGACCAGGTCGCCCACGGTGAGCTCGATGCCGTCGGGACCGACCAGCACCTCCTTGCTGCCCAGCGCCTTCTTCACCCTCATGCCGAGGATCGTGCGCCGGTCGTAGGGGCCGACCCTGCGGCCCTGCAGCACCACGTGATACACCGGGTTCTCCACCTCTTCCCCTCGTGTTGCAAGCCACAGGATAGCGGGATCGCGGGCCGGCCCCGCCCCGGGCCGCGGCCGAATCCGGCCACAATGGGCCCTTATGTCTTCGACCCGCAACATCCATGACCGGCGGCTCGCCGACGCCTGGGCCACGCTCAAGGCGCACGCCGATTCCGGCCTGCCGCTGGATCCCGACGCGAACCGGCTCGCGTTCGTCGACCCCGAATTCCTGCTGCGCCGCGAGACGCGCGGCATCCGCTTCCAGCTCGAACTGCTCAAGCCCGACCTGGAGCAGCAGGAGCACGGCATCGAGAACACGATCGTCGTGTTCGGCAGCGCGCGCCTGCGCGACGCCGAGACCTCGGCCGCGCTGCTGAAGGAAGCCGAGGCCGGCGCCGACGAGGCGGCGCTCGCGCGCTCGCGCGCCCGCGAGCGCAACGCCCACTACTACGAGAAGGCGCGCGCCTTCGGCCGCCTGGTGGCCGAATACAGCGCCGGCAAGGAGCCGCGCGACAAGCTCTACATCTCCACCGGCGGCGGCCCCGGCATCATGGAGGCCGCCAACCGCGGCGCCCACGAGGCCGGCGGCATCAGCGTGGGCCTGTCGATCGCCCTCCCGATGGAGGAAGCGGCCAACCGCTACGTCACGCCCGCGCTGTCCTTCAAGTTCCACTACTTCGCGCTGCGCAAGATGCACTTCATGATGCGCGCGAAGGCGCTGGTGGCCTTCCCCGGCGGCTTCGGCACGCTCGACGAGCTGTTCGAGGTGATCACGCTGGTGCAGACGCGCAAGGCGCGCCAGGTGCCCATCGTGCTGTTCGGCTCCGACTACTGGAAGCGGCTGATCAACTTCCAGCTGCTGGTGGACGAAGGCGTGATCGCCGCGGCCGACCTCGAGCTGTTCCAGTTCGCCGACGAGCCGCAGGCGGCCTGGGACATCATCCGGACCTTCTATCGTCTCTGAGGCCCAGGGCCACGCGGACGCCGCAGCCCACGGTCGCGGCGACCGTCCAGAACACGGCGCTCACGCCCACCAGCGCGCCGGCGCTGCCGAACAGCATGGGCATCGCGACGCTGGAGGCGTTGATCACCAGCATGCGCATGCCCACCGCCTCGCCGTGGCGGTGCTCCGGCGTGATCTGGTGCAGCATGCTCATCACCATCGGCTGCACCATGCCCAGCGCGAAGCCGAGCAGCATGGAGCAGATGCCCATGGTGATCGCCATCTGCATGAACGGGTACACCGCGTAGATCAGGCTGGTGGCGACCATCGCCGTCACGATCAGCACCCACTCGCGCACGCGCGCCGCCAGCAGCGGAAGGAACAGGCGGATGCCGGCCGCGGAGGCGGCGAACACGCCCAGGATCGTGCCGATCACCGAGGCGGACAGCCCGCGGTCGTGGCCCAGCACCGGCACCACGAAGGTGTGCACGTCCCAAGCCGAGGACAGGAACCAGTTCACCAGGATCAGGCGGCGGAACATCGGCTCGCGCCACAGGTCCCAAGCGCGCCCGCGCGCCGCGCGGTGGTGGCCTTCCGGCTGCGGCACTTCGCGCGCCGTGCGCATGCCGACCCAGGCCACCAGCGGAAACACCGTCAGCAGGAGGAAGGCGGCGCGGTAGCCGCCATGGTCGATCACCAGGCCCGCGGCGAAGGGGCCGATGAAGTTGGAGAACGCGGGCCCGATGGCCAGCCACGAGAAGGCCTGCTTCATCTGCGTCGGCCCCGCCACCGCGCGGCCGACGTGCCGCTGCAGCGCGATCACGGCGCTGCCGGTGGCCCCGCCGGTGAGCAGCGCCGAGATGCACAGCACCGGGAACACCGGGAAGGCGAGCGCCAGGGCCGCGCCGATCGCGGCCGCCGTGACGCTGATGGCGATCGGGCGCTTGAGCCCGTGGCGGTCGGCGTAGCGGCCGGCCGGCAGCGCCAGGAACACCTGCGTCAGCGCGAACAGCGACATCAGCACGCCGACGGCCAGCTCGCTGTAGCCCTGCTGCAGCGCCAGCAGCGGCGCGGTCATGCGCATGCCGGCCATGCAGGCATGCAGGAACACGTGGCCGGTGATCAGCCGCGCGAGCTCGCGCGGCGTGATGGGGGCATCAGGCGTCGCTGTCGTCACCGGGTTCTTCGGCCAGCGGGAGCAGCGCCTGGGCCTGGGTTTCGGGCAGCGCCTCCACGTTCTTCAGCGCGCGCCGCATCATCTTGGTCCGCGTGTCGGCCTTGTCCACGGTGTCGGCCGCCTTCTGCACCTGCTCCTTGATGCGGGCCACCCACTCGCCGTAGCGGTCGAACTCGGTCTTCACGGCGCCCAGCACCTTCCAGACCTCGGAGGCCTGCTGCTCCAGCGCCAGCGTGCGGAAGCCCATGTGCAGGCTGTTCAGCATGGCCAGGAGCGTCGTCGGGCCGGCGAGCGTGACGCGGTAGTCGCGCTGGATCTTGTCCATCAGGCCGGGACGGCGCAGCACCTCCGCGTAGAGGCTCTCGATCGGCAGGAACAGGATCGCGAAATCGGTGGTGTGCGGCGGCGCGAGGTAGGACTCGCAGATGGACTTCGCCTCCTCGCGGATGCGCACCTCCAGCGCGCGGCCGGCGCTGTCGACGCCGGTGGGGTCGGCGCGCTCGTGCGCGTCGAGCAGGCGCTCGTAGTCCTCGCGCGGGAACTTCGCGTCGATGGGCAGCCACACCGGCGTGCCGTCGGCGCTGCGGCCCGGGAAGCGCACGGCGAAGTCCACGCGCTGGTTGCTGCGCGGCTTGGTCTCCACCTGCTTGCCGTACTGCTCCGGCGTCAGCACCTGCTCCAGCAGCGCCTCCAGCTGCACCTCGCCGAACATGCCGCGCGTCTTGACGTTGGTCAGCACGCGCTGCAGGTCGCCCACGCCCTGCGCCAGCGTCTGCATCTGGCCCAGGCCGTGGTGCACCTGCTCCAGCCGCTCGGCCACCTGCTTGAAGCTCTCGCCCAGGCGCGCTTCCAGCGTCGTCTGCAGCTTCTCGTCGACCGTGCGGCGCATCTCGTCGAGCTTGGCGGCGTTGGTCTGCTGCATGCCGGCGAGCTGCGTCTCCAGCGTGGTGCGGACTTCGGCCATGCGCCGCGCGTTCGCCTCGCTCAGGTCGCGCAACTGGTTGTTCAGCGTGTCCGACAGCGTCTTCTGCAGCAGCGTGAGCTGCTGGGCGAAGGCGTCGATCTGCGTGTTCTGCGTGCGCGTGGCCTCCTGGCCCTGCTGCATCAGCACCTGCTGGAACGTGGAAAGCGTCTGCGTCAGCTCGCCGCGCAGTCCGCGCGAGCTCTCGCTGATCTCGCGGCGCAGCTCCCGCTCCAGCCGTTCGCTGGCCGCCAGCAGTTCGGCGCGGCCCGTGTCGGGCACCGGCGGCCTGCGCAGCAGCAAGGCCAGCAGCATCACGACGCTGAGGCCTCCCAGCGCCAGCAGGGCCCAGACCCAGGGTTCCACTAGTTCAGCACTTCCGGGTTGAGCGGTGTGAGCGGCTTGCCGTGCACGAGGAAGCCGATCAGGTTGTCGGCGGCGAGGTCGGCCATGGCCCGGCGCGTGGGGATGGTGGCGCTGGCGATGTGGGGCGTGAGCACCACGTTCGGCACGGTCAGCAGGTCCGGGTGGACCTTGGGTTCGCCCTCGAAGACGTCCAGGCCGGCGGCCGCGATGCGCCGGTCGCGCAGCGCCTGCGCGAGCGCCGCGTCGTCCACGATGCCGCCGCGGGCGATGTTCACCAGCGTGGCCGTCGGCTTCATCTGCGCCAGTTCGGCGGCGCCGATCGCATGGTGCGACGCGGGCGAATACGGCAGCACCAGCACCAGGTGGTCGGCCGTCTTCAGCAGTTCCTCCTTGCTGACGTAGCGCGCCTTGCACGCGGCCTCCAGCTCGGGCGCGAGGCGCGAGCGGTTGTGGTAGATCACGTTCATGCCGAAGCCATGGGCGCCGCGCTTCGCGATGCCCTGGCCGATGCGGCCCATGCCCAGGATGCCCAGCGTGCTGCCGTGCACCTCGGCGCCCGCCATCATGTCGTAGCTCCACCGGGTCCACTTGCCGGCGCGCAGGAAATGCTCGCCCTCGGCCATGCGGCGGGCCGTGGCCATCATCAGGGCGAAGCCGAAGTCCGCGGTGGTCTCGGTCAGCACGTCGGGCGTGTTGGTGCCCAGCACCTTGCGGGCCGTCATCGCCGCGATGTCGAAGTTGTTGAAGCCCACGGCCATGTTGGCGCAGATCCTCAGCTCCGGGCAGGCGGCCAGCAGCTCGGCGTCGACGCGCTCGGCGCCGGTGGTGAAGACGCCGGCCTTGCCCTTCAGGCGGGCGAGCAGCTCCTCGCGGCTCCAGGCGGCGTCGCCCTGGTTGTGTTCCACCTCGAAATGCTGCTCCAGGCGGGCGATGGTTTCCGGGAACACGGCCCGGGCGACGAGGATGCGGGTTTTGCTCATGGGATCAGCGGAACCAGATGAAGGTCATGACGAGGAACAGCGGCACCAGGATGCCGATCGACCACAGCATGTAGCCGAAGAAGCTCGGCATTTTGACACCGCGGTCCTCCGCGATGGACTTGACCATCAGGTTGGGCGCGTTGCCGATGTAGCTGTTGGCGCCCATGAACACGGCGCCGGCGGAGATCGCGGCCAGCACGGGCGCCAGATCGGTCATCAGGTGCCGGGGATCGCCGCCGGCGGTGTTGAAGAACACCAGGTAGGTCGGCGCGTTGTCCAGGAAGGAGCTCAGCAAGCCGGTGGCCCAGAAGTACATCGCCGGGTCGGGCGTGCCGTCGGCGCGGGTGACGGCGGCGATGACGGCGCCGAAGGGGCCGTCCCTGCCCGCGCGCAGCATGGCGATCACCGGCACGATGGTCACGAAGATGCCCGCGAACAGCTTGGCCACTTCCTGCATGGGCGCCCAGGAGAACTGGTTCGCCTCGTGCACTGCCGCCGGCGTGATCTTCAGCGACAGCAGGGTGACCACGATCAGGCCCACGTCGCGCACCAGGCCCGGCAGCCCGACCTCGGTGCCGAACACCTGGAAGACCACGGGCGATTTCCAGAAGCCGCTCAGGAGCACCAGGCCCACGATGGCGCCGAGCAGCCAGAAGTTGCGGGCGCCGTCGAAGCCGACGCCGCGCGTGTCGGGCGTCGGGTCGGCCGGGCGGATCTCCTCGCGCTTGTGGTAGTAGTACCAGTCCAGGCCGTAGAACAGCAGCAGCAGGGCCCCGACCAGGAAGGTGGTCTCCGGGAAGATGTGGCTCACCGTCCAGAAGAAGTCCACGCCCTGCAGGAAGCCGAGGAACAGCGGCGGGTCGCCCAGCGGCGTGAGCGAGCCGCCGGCGTTGGAGACGATGAAGATGAAGAACACCACCGTGTGGGCGCGGTGCTGGCGGTTGTCGTTGGCGCGGATCAGCGGCCGGATCAGCAGCATCGAAGCGCCCGTGGTCCCCATGAAGCTGGCGAGCACGGCGCCGATGCCGAGGATGGCGGTGTTGAGCGCCGGGCTGCCGTGCAGGTTGCCGCGGATGTAGATGCCGCCGGCCACGGTGAACAGCGCCGTCAGCAGGATCACGAACGGGATGTACTCGCCGACCATGACGTGCACCAGCGCCGAGCCCGCGGCCGCCGCGCCGAAGATGGCGGCGAAGGGCAGGAAGAAGGCCAGGCCCCAGGCGGCGGCCACCTTGCCGTAGTGGTGGTGCCAGAACCAGGGCGCCAGCAGGGGGAACAGCGCGATGGACAGCAGGATGCCGGCGAAGGGCACGCCCCACAGCGGGGACAGGCGCGCGGCGTCGACTTCGGCCGCGCCCGCGAACAAGGGGCACAGCAGCAGGCAGGCCAGCAGGGCGGGCCGGAACTTGGACATCGGGTCTCCTCGTGGGCCGGCGGGGCCGGCCGCGTTTTTTGGGCAGCGCCACCGAGCATAACCAATCGCGCGCGCCACCCTGCCGCGGCGGGTAGGCGGCAGCCTACCGCGCGTGCGGAGCGCTTCCTACCGGTTGAGCCACGGGCGCATCGCACCATGCGCCGATCCCGAGGAGAACACCGCCATGAAGCTCCGCCTCGCCTGCCTCGCCGCCGCCCTCGCCTGCGCGGCCGCCGCCCAGGCCGCCCCCGTCCTCACCAAGGAGGAGGTGCAGGCGCGCAAGGTCCGCATCGAGGAGCACTACGACCAGTCGCAGGCGCGCTGCAAGCGCCTCGAGGGCCACGCGCGCCGCCTGTGCAACGAGGAAGCGCGCGGCGAGCGCGATATCGAGGTCGCGCAGCTCGAGATGGAGGCGAACCCGACGGCGGAGAACGACCAGCGGGTGCGGCTCGCGAAGGCGGAAGCCCGCTACGCGACCTCGCTGGTGAAGTGCAAGGAACTCGACGGCGAGGCCCGCAGCCTCTGCCGCGACGACGCGAAGCTGGTGCTGCTCGAAGCGAAGGCCGACGCGAAGCTGCAGATGGAAGTTGCGGCGCAGTTGCTGCGTTCGGAGAACACGGTGCGGGCGCGCACGGCCGAAGCCGAGCGCATCGCCGAAGCGCAGTTCCAGGCGGCGCGCACGCGCTGCGAGGCGCTGCCGCCGGAAGGGCGGGCGAACTGCATCCAGGATGCGAAGACGCGTTTCGGCCGGATGTGAGGCTCAGACCCAGCGCGTGAACGCGCTCGCCGGCTCGCGCGGCGTGTGGAAGGTGTTCACCGGCGCGGCGAGGTCGGCGTAGCCGAGCGACATGCCGCACACCAGCATCTCGTCGGGCCCCGCGCCGATCTCCGGCAGGATGATCTTGGCGAAGCCGTTCCAGGCCGCCTGCGGGCAGGTGTGCAGCCCGCGCGCGCGGGCGGCGACCATCACGTTCTGCAGGAACATGCCGTAGTCCATCAGCGAGCCGCGCCCGAGGATGCGGTCGATGGTGAACATGAGGCCCACCGGCGCGTCGAAGAAGCGGAAGTTGCGCTGGTGCTGCGCATGCATCTTGTCCTTCTCGCCCTTGGCGATCCCGAGCAGCCCGTACAGCCCCCAGCCGTTCTCGCGCCGGCGGTCGATGTAGGGCGAGATCCACCTGGTCGGGTAGTACTCGTACTCCTCGCGGTACTCCGAGGCGAGCCCCGGGTCGGCATAGAGCGCGTCGTGGGCGGCGCAGACCTGGTCGGCCAGCGCGTCGCGCCGCGCGCCCTGCAGCACGTAGACGCGCCAGGGCTGGGTGTTGGTGCCCGAGGGCGCGCGGCTCGCGACTTCGAGGATCTCCTCGACCAGCGCGCGCGGCACCTCGCGCTCGCGCAGGAAGGCGCGGCAGGAGAAGCGGCTGCCGATTGCGGCATCGACGCTGGCGGGATCGGCCACGACGGTCGCGACTTGCGGGGTCTTCACTGCAGGGCCTCCAGCACGGACTTCAGGCGCGCCGGCAGCGGCGCGGGGCGCCGGGAGGCGCGATCGACATAGACGTGGACGAAGTGGCCCTTGGCCACGGTGAGCTCGCCGCCCTGCAGGAAGATCCCGACCTCGTAGCGCACGCTGGACTGGCCGATGCGCGCGACGCGGATCCCGGTCTCCACGGATTGCGGGAACTCCACGGGCGCGAAGTAGTTGCACTGCGTCTCGACCACCAGGCCGATGGTCTCGCCGCGGTGGATGTCCAGCGCGCCCTGCTCGATCAGGTGCGCGTTGACGGCCGAGTCGAACCAGCTGTAGTAGACGACGTTGTTGACGTGACCGTAGGGGTCGTTGTCCATCCAGCGGGTCGCGATCGTGCGGAAGGCCTTGTAGCCGGCGCGGCCTTCGGGCTGCGGCTTCTCGGGGGTGGATGCGCTCATCGCGGGCGATTGTGCCAGCGGCGCGCATAGGCCAAGGCGACGGCGAAGGTGTTGACCTGCACCTGCACCGTGTCCTCCAGCCGGTGGCCGTAGCCGCCCGCCATCGCGAAGGCGAGCGGCAGGCCGCGCTGCCAGGCCCAGTCGAACACGCGCCGGTCGCGCGCTTCGAGGCCGTCCCAGGTGAGCTTGAGACGCCCGAGGCGGTCGCCCTCGTGCGGGTCGGCGCCGGCCAGGTAGATCACCAGGCCGGGATCGAAGCGGTGCGCCAGTTCGTCGAGCGCGCGCTCCAGCGCCTGCAGGTAGGCGTCGTCGCCGGTGCCGTCCGGCAGCGCGACGTCGAGGTCGCCCTCTTCCTTGCGGAAGGGGAAGTTCTTCTGGCCGTGCAGCGAGAGCGTGAAGACGGTCGGGTCGTCGCGGAAGATGTGCGCCGTGCCGTTGCCCTGGTGGACGTCGCAGTCGACGATCGCCACCCGCAGCGGCTGCCGCTGGCGGCGCGCCCGCTCGGCCTGCATCAGCCGCGCGGCGACGGCGGCATCGTTGAAGACGCAGAAGCCGGCCCCATGGTCCGGGAAGGAGTGGTGCGTGCCCCCGGCGATGTTGGCGGCGACGCCCTCCTCGAAGGCGGCGCGGCAGGCGGAGATGGTCGCGCCCACGGAGCGGCGGGCCCGCTGCGCCATGGCCTCGCTCCAGGGAAAGCCGATCTCGCGCAGGATCTTCGGGTCCACGGAGCCGTCGGCGATCGCCTGGATGTAGGCGGGCGTGTGCACCAGGGCGAGTTCGCCATCCGAGGCGGGCGGGGCCGGGACCAGCCGGAGCTCGGGCAGTTCGGCCCCGATCCGGTCCCGCAGCAGCCGGTACTTGCCCATGGGGAAGCGGTGGCCGGGCGGCAGGGGCAGGACGAACTGGTCCGTGTAGAAGACCTGCATGGGCGGCATTGTGCGGGGTCGCGGCGGCCGGGCTGAAAATATTTTGTGCAATGCAGCAAAAAAGACTTGCAAAGCGCCGCGGGACCCCTATACTTGGATCCATGCTGCACTGCAACAACGTCCAGGGCAGCGCGAAGACCCCGTCCACCGCCACCCCGGAGAAACCCATCATGTTGACCGCTGAGCAAATCCTGGCCGCCCAGAAAGCGAACGTCGAAACCCTGTTCGGCCTGACGAACAAGGCCTTCGAAGGCGTCGAGAAGCTCGTCGAGCTGAACGTCACCGCCTCCCGCGCCGCCCTGGCCGAGGCCGCCGACACCGCCCAATCCTTCCTGAGCGTCAAGGACGCGCAGGAACTGCTGGCCCTGCAGGCCGCCCTGTTCCAGCCGCTGGCCGAGAAGACCGCGGCCTACAGCCGCCACCTGTACGACATCGGCTCCGCCACCGGCGCCGAGTTCGGCAAGGCCGTCGAGTCCCAGGTTGCCGAAGCGCAGCAGAAGTTCCTGGCCGTCGTCGACAACGCTTCCAAGAACGCCCCGGCCGGATCCGAGACCGCGGTCGCCGTGTTCAAGAGCGCCGTCGCCGCCGGCAACAACGCGCTGGAGTCGGTGCAGAAGGCCGTGAAGCAGGCCGCCGACGTGGCCGAAGCCAACTTCAACGCCGTCGCGGCCCAGGCCGCCAACGCCGGCAAGGCCGCCGGCAAGAGCCGCCGCGCCGCCGCCTGAGGCTTGAAATCCGGGACCCTGGCGCCACCTCTGGCACCAGGAACCCATTCCGCTCCCGCCGCAGGGCGTGAGCTTCCAGGTTGTCTCCTCGGGTCCTTCGGGATCCCTTCAGCCTCCAGTCCGGCAAGGACTGGAGGCTTTTTTCATGGCGCGTGCGACTTCGCCTCGATGGCCGCGCGCAGCTGGGGCAGCAGCGCCTGCATGGCCGCGCGGCCGGCCTCGATGGCGCGCCGCTTGCCCGCGAAGTCGCCGCTGCCCATGCCGGCGAGCGCCGGGCGCACCACCACGTCCGCGTCCTGGAGCTCCCAGCGGTTGATGCTCTTGCCCATGATCGCGAAGGTCTGCAGCAGCACCTGGATCGGGTCGCTCGACGGATTGCCCTCGGGCGCGCTGGAGATGTCCACGGCGATCACCAGCTCCGCGCCCATCTCGCGCGCATAGCGCACGGGCACGGGCGACACCAGCCCGCCGTCGACGAACTCGTGGGTGCCGATCTTCACCGGCACGAACACCGCCGGGACCGCGCTGGACGCGCGCACGGCCGTGCCGGTGTCGCCGCGGCGGAACAGGATGCCCTGCCCCGAATTCAGGTCGGTCGCGACGATGCCCAGCGGCAGCGCCATCGCCTCGATCAGCTTGTGCCCGACCTGCGCGTTGACGTAGCGCGCCAGCGCCTCGCCGCGCAGCACGCCGCGGTTGAAGATCGGCAGCGTCCAGTCGGCGAAGGACGCTTCGTCCATCGTCATCGCCACCTGCTGCAGCTGCGCGCCGTTGCGGCCGCTCGCGTAGAGCGCGGCCACCAGGCTGCCGGCGGAGGTGCCCACCACCAGGTCCGGGCGGATGCCGGCTTCCTCCAGCACCTGGATCACGCCGACGTGGGCGAAGCCGCGCGCGGCCCCGCCGCCCAGGGCCAGGCCGATGCGCGGCGGCACCCTGGCCACGCTCTCGGGCGGGGCGGCCGGCGTCTCGGGCGCCTTCGGCGCGACGGCGCAGCCCGCCAGCAGCAGCGCCGCCACCGCGCCGGCGATGACCTGGCGCAAGCGCCCGTCGATTTGATTAAGAATGATTCGCGTTTGACTTATCATGCGCTCCGCTGCTTCCCAACACAGGATTCCCGAAAGGACACCCCCGATGATCTCCAAGGCCGCCGGCATCGCCACGCTGCTCCTCGCCACCCTCGGCCCCGCGGCCGCGCAGGAGCAGGTGCTGAACCTCTACTCCGCCCGCCACTACGCGACCGACGAGGCCCTGTACGACAACTTCACCAAGGCCACGGGCATCCGCATCCACCGCGTGGACTCCGACGACGCCGGTATTCTGGCCCGGCTGAAGGCCGAGGGCGCCGCCTCGCCCGCCGACGTGATCCTGCTGGTGGACGCCGCGCGCCTGTACAAGGGCGAGGTCGAGGGCCTGTTCAAGCCGGTGAAGTCCAGGGTGCTGGAGGACGCGATCCCGGCCCAGTACCGCTCCGCCCCGAGCGCCGAAGGCACCAGCTGGTTCGGCTTCTCCACCCGCGGCCGCGTGATCGTGTACGACAAGGTCAAGGTGAAGCGCGAGGACGTCGACACCTACGAGGAACTGGGCGACCCCAAGAACAAGGGCAAGGTCTGCCTGCGCTCCGGTTCGCACCCGTACAACCTGTCGCTGTTCGGCGCCGTCACCGAGCACCTGGGCGAGCAGAAGGCCGAGGCCTGGCTCAAGGGCATCGTGGCCAACATGGCGCGCGCGCCCAAGGGCGGCGACACCGACCAGATCAAGGCCGTCGGTTCGGGCGAGTGCCAGATCGCGGTGAGCAACACCTACTACATCGCCCGCCTGCTGCGCTCCGGCAAGCCGGAGGACAAGGCGCTGATGGAGCGCGTGGGCGTCGTGTTCCCCAACCAGCAGTCCTGGGGTACCCACCTGAACATCGCCGGCGGCGCGGTGGCGCGCCATACCAAGCGCCCGGAAGCGGCGATCAAGTTCCTGGAGTACCTGGCGAGCCCCGAGGCGCAGAACCACTTCGCCAACGGCAACAACGAGTGGCCGACGGCGAAGGGCGTGAAGGTGGACAACCCGGCGCTCGTGGCGATGGGCGGCGGCGACTTCAAGGCCGAGACGATCCCGCTCGCCGCCGTCGGCGCCAACACGGTGAAGGTCCAGCAGATGCTCGACCGCGTCGGGTTCCGCTGAGCGGCCAACGCATAATTGACGTTCACGTCAACGTCAATCAGGAGCAGAGATGGAAATCAAGGGCAAGGTGTTCATCGTCACCGGCGGCGCCTCGGGCCTCGGCGAAGGCACGGCGCGCATGCTGGCCGCGTGCGGCGGCAAGGTGGTGATCGCCGACATGCAGGCCGACAAGGGCGAGGCGATCGCGAAGGAAATCGGCGGCGCCTTCGTCAAGTGCGACGTGAGCCAGGAGGCCGACGCCAAGGCGGTGGTCGCCAAGGCGCAGTCGCTGGGCAAGCTGATGGGCCTGGTGAACTGCGCGGGCATCGCACCGGCGGAGAAGACCGTGGGCCGCAACGGCGCGCACGACCTGGGCGTGTTTACCAAGACCATCATGGTCAACCTGGTGGGCAGCTTCAACATGATCCGCCTCGCCGCGGAAGCCATGGCGAAGAACGAGCCGGAGTCCACCGGCGAGCGCGGCTGCATGATCTCGACCGCCTCGGTCGCGGCCTACGACGGCCAGATCGGCCAGGCGGCGTACAGCGCATCGAAGGGCGGCGTGGTGGGCATGACGCTGCCGATCGCGCGCGACCTCGCGCGCAGCGGCATCCGCAACATGACCATCGCCCCCGGCATCTTCGGCACGCCCATGCTGTTCGGCATGCCCAAGGAAGTGCAGGACGCGCTGGCGGCCAGCGTGCCCTTCCCCTCGCGCCTGGGCACGCCCGAGGACTACGCCAAGCTGGCGCGCCACATCTTCGAGAACGACATGCTCAACGGCGAGGTGATCCGCCTCGACGGGGCCATCCGCATGGCGCCGAAGTGACCGGGCGCTAGAACTTGTAGCGCAGGCCCGCCACGATGAAGTTCGAGCCCACGTGGCGGGGCGCGATCAGGCCGTAGATGCCCGAGCGGTGGTGCACGCGCAGCGCCAGTGCCCAGGCGGGCAGCGGCGCCAGGCCGAACTCCACCTCGAACGCCGTGTAGAACTGCGTGCGATAGCGCTTCTTGGGGTCGTCCTCGGGCCCGTCCTCGTAGCTGGGCGTGCCGAAGGCATGCGACAGGCCGGCGGCCCAGCCCGCGTTCACGCGCAGGTCGGCCAGCGCCAGCGAAGGCGTGCGCAGGAAGTAGCCCCCCGCGAGTTCCGCGTTGTGCTGCAGGCCACGGTGCTGCAGCGCGACGACTTCGTAGCCGTGCTGCACGTTCTCGAAGAATGTGCCCCGGAACAGGTCCAGGCTGCCCCCCAGCGTGCCGCGCGTGCGCTCGTAGCCGACGCCCGTGAAGTACGAGCGCTCCCGGTTGAAGTCGCCACTGAAGATCGCGCCCGGCACCTCGCGCAGGTTCAGGTCCACGCCCTGGCCGTTGTAGAGCGTGAGCGACTGGGGACGCTGGAGGGCTGCGGGATGGTCGGCCGCCTGGGCCCCTGCGGGGCCGGCGAGGAGAAGCGAGAGGAAGGCGGCGTGCAGGAGCGGGGGCAGGATGTTCTTGTACATGTTGGCCTCAAGTTTGCTCGAAAATTCCCGCAACCGAGGAGTCCGCCATCCACCGCGTCCTTTCTGCCTGGCTTGCAATTGCAACTTTGTTGGCTGGCTGCGTCAGTCCGGCCCCGCGCTTCGCCTACGAGCTTCTCCCGCAGCCCGAAGCCGCGTCCGGCCTGTCGGCCAAGCCGGGATGGGCCACGACGCGCTTCGCCGTGGCCGCCGCGAATCCGCTGGCCACCGATGCGGGCTACCGGGTGCTGAAGGCCGGCGGCTCCGCGATCGATGCCGCCATCGCCGTGCAGATGGTGCTCGGGCTGGTGGAGCCGCAGTCCAGCGGCATCGGTGGCGGCGCCTTCCTGCTGCACTTCGACGGCCGCGCCGTCGAGGCCTACGACGGGCGCGAAACCGCGCCGATGGCGGCCGACGAGCGCCTGTTCCTCGGCGCCGACGGCAAGCCCCTGCCCTTCCACGAAGCCGTGGTGGGAGGCCGTTCGGTGGGCGTGCCGGGCACGGTGAAGATGCTGGAACTGGCGCACCGCGAGCACGGCCGCCTGCCCTGGGCGGCGCTGTTCCAGTCCGCGATCCGCCTGGCCGAAGAGGGCTTCCAGGTGAGTCCGCGCCTGAACACGCTGCTCCAGGCGGACGCGCACCTGCGGAAGGACCCGGCGGCCCGCGCCTACTTCTTCGGCCCCGACGGCGAGCCGCTCGCCGTCGGCACGCGGCTGCGCAACCCGGCGTACGCGGCCGTCCTGCGCCGCATCGCCCGCGAAGGCGCGCGTGCCCTCTACCAGGGCGAGGTCGCGCAGGCGATCGTGGCGAAGGTGCAGGGGCATCCGAGCAATCCGGGCCGCATGACGCTGGCCGACCTGGCCGCTTACCAGGCGAAGAAGCGCGCGCCGCTCTGCCACGACCACCGAGCGCGCGGCCACGCCTGGCGTGTCTGCGGCTTCCCGCCACCCAGTTCCGGCGCGATCGCGGTGGGCCAGATCCTCGGCATCCTCGAGCACACGAACGCGGCCTCGCTGCCGCTCGCCGGCGGCCTGCCGTCGCCCGACTGGCTGCACCTGTACACGGAAGCGGCGCGCCTCGCCTTCGCCGACCGCGGCCAATACGTCGGCGACCCTGATTTCGTGCAGCCACCCGCGGGCAGCTGGACGAGCCTGCTCGATCCGGGCTATCTCGCATCGCGCGCGCGCCTGATCGGGGCGCGGAGCATGAAGGTCGCGCAGCCGGGGACGCCCGGACGCGCGAGCAGCCGCTACGCGCCTTCGCCGGCACAAGTGGAGCACGGCACTTCGCACATCAGCATCGTCGATCCCTACGGCAACGCGCTGGCGATGACCACCACCATCGAGGACCAGTTCGGCGCGCGCCAGATGGTGCGCGGGTTCCTGCTGAACAACGAGCTCACCGACTTCAGCTTCGCGCCCGCCGACGCGCAGGGCCGCCCGATCGCCAACCGCGTGCAGCCCGGCAAGCGCCCGCGCTCCTCGATGGCGCCGACGCTGGTGTTCGACAAGGCGACGGGACGGCTCGTGATGAGCGCCGGCAGCCCGGGTGGCGCCCTGATCATCCACTACACGGCGAAGACGCTCTACGGCGTGCTGGACTGGGGCCTGGACGCGCAGCGCGCCATCGACCTGCCGAACTTCGGCTCCACCAACGGGCCCACGCTGCTGGAAAAGGGCCGCTTCCCCGATACGACCGTGCAGTCGCTGCAGGCGCGCGGCCACGAAGTGCGCGAACTGGAGATGACCAGCGGCCTGCAGGCGATCCAGCGCACGCCCACGGGCTGGTTCGGCGGCGCCGATCCGCGGCGCGAAGGCGTGGTGATGGGTGATTAGGCGGGCGGGTGGCGGTCGATCCGCTCGTACTCCGAGATCACCTGCGCCCCGAACAGCAGCAGCGTCGCCGCGATCTCCAGGCTGAACAGCACCACGATCGCGGTCGTCAGCGACCCGTACACCACGTTCACCTGCGACAGCGTGCTGAAGTACCAGACCAGCACCCGGCGCGTAACCTCCCACAGCAGTGTCGCCGTCACGCCGCCCACCAGCGCATGGCGCCACCACAGGCGCCCCACGGGCATCACCATGTACACGGAGGTCAGCAGCAGGATCTCGCCGCCCAGTCCCAGCAGGTACAGCAGCACGCCCGAGGCGCCCTGCAGCGACCAGCGGATCCCCAGGAACGCGATGCTGTTGTCGCCCAGCGCCTGGATGCTGCCCGACACCAGCGTCACCACCAGCAGCCCGAAGCCGAGCGCCAGGATGTAGCAGTAGGGCAGCACGGCCGAGACCAGGAAGTGGCGCCTGCGCACCGTGAAGCGGTGCAGGAAGATCACGGCCATCGCCTTCTCCAGCACCGTGAACGCCAGCGAGCTGAAGAACAGCATCGTGACCAGCAGCACCCAGCCGATCACGCTGCGATGCTCCACGAAGCGGTTCAACTCGGAGACGATCGCCGGCGACTGCCCCGGCACCAGCCACTCCAGGTAGCGGCCGACGGTGCTCAGCAGCTCCTGCGGGGCGATCAGGTGCGACAGCGCGATCACCGCCAGGATCAGCAGCGGCACCACCGACAGCAGCGCGTAGTAGGCCACCGCGCCCGCGAGCAGCAGCCCCTGGTTGGCCTGGAAGCCCTTGAGCACGCGCCGCGTGAAGGTCCACGGATTGGCCACGACGTAGGCCATGGCAGGGCTCAGCACGCGCATGCGCGCGAGTATGCCGTCGCCACGGTTGCGCGGGGTGGCCCGCGGCTCAGACGTCGATCGCGCTCGCCGAGCCCGCCTGCTTGCGCAGTTCGAACTTCTGGATCTTGCCGGTGGAGGTCTTGGGCAGCTCGCCGAACACCACGGCCCGCGGTACCTTGAAGCCGGCGAGGTGCTTGCGGCAGTGCGCCACCACCTCTTCGGCCGTGAGCTGCGCGCCCGGCTTGAGCTCGACGAAGGCGCAGGGCGTCTCGCCCCACTTCGGGTCCGGCCTGGCGACCACGGCGGCCGCCAGCACGGCGGGATGGCGGTACAGCACGTCCTCGACCTCGATCGACGAGATGTTCTCGCCGCCCGAGATGATGATGTCCTTGCTGCGGTCCTTGATCTTGATGTAGCCGTCCGGGTACTGCACCGCGAGGTCGCCCGTGTGGTACCAGCCGCCCGCGAAGGCCTCCTGCGTCGCCTTCGCGTTCTTCAGGTAGCCCTTCATGGTGATGTTGCCGCGGAACATGATCTCGCCCATGGTCTCGCCGTCGCAGGGCACCGGCCGCATCGTCTGCGGGTCCAGCACGCGGGCGCTGCGCTGCAGGTGGTAGCGCACGCCCTGCCGCGCGTTCAGCCGGGCGCGCTCGCCGATGTCCAGGCGCTCCCATTCCTCGTGCTTCGCGCAGACCGTCGCCGGGCCGTAGACCTCGGTGAGGCCGTACACGTGCGTGAGGTCGAAGCCGAGCTTCTCCATGCCCTCGATCAGCGAGGCCGGCGGCGCCGCGCCCGCCACCATGCCCTTCACACCGCGCGGCAGTCCCTGCTTCAGCGCGTCGGGCGCGTTCACCAGCAGCCCGTGCACGATGGGCGCGCCGCAGTAGTGCGTGACGCCGTACTCGCGGATCGCGTCGGCCATGGCCTGCGCCTCCACCTTGCGCAGGCAGACGTTGACGCCGGCCCGGGCCGCGATGGTCCAGGGGAAGCACCAGCCGTTGCAGTGGAACATGGGCAGCGTCCACAGGTAGACGGCGTGCTTGGGCATGTCCCACTCGAGGATGTTCGAGATCGCGTTGATCGCCGCGCCACGGTGGTGGTAGACGACGCCCTTGGGGTTGCCGGTCGTGCCGCTGGTGTAGTTCAGCGCGACCGCGTCCCATTCGTCCGCCGGCAGCGCCCAGGCGAAGTCCGGGTCGCCCTGGGCGATGAAGTCCTCGTAGGTCGTGCCGCCGATGCGCTGCGCCGGGCCGGTGTAGAGCGGATCCTCGGCGTCGATCACCAGCAGCGGCCGCTGCTCCCTGCGCAACGCCATCGCCTTGGCCATGACGGGGGCGAACTCCGGATCGACGATCACCGCCTTCGCCTCGCCGTGTTCCAGCATGAAGGCCACCGCCTCCGGGTCCAGCCGCGTGTTCATCGTGTTCAGCACGGCGCCGGCCATGGCGATGCCGAAATGCGCCTCCACCATGGGCGGCGTGTTGGGCAGCATGACGGCCACCGTGTCGCCCTTGCCCAGCCCGGCGCGCTGCAGGGCGCTGCCCAGGCGGCGGCAGCGCTCGTACACCTGGGCCCAGGTGCGGCGCAGCGGCCCGTGGATCACCGCCGTGCGTTGCGGATAGACCTCGGCGGCGCGCTCCAGGAAGGAAAGCGGCGACAGCGGCGCGTGGTTGGCCTCGTTGCGGGGCAGGTCCTGGTCGAAAATGCTGGCCATGCGCGGGTCTCCTGTCGTTCTTCGGGGCGAAGCGTAGCCCGCTTTCGGGCCCGGTGCAGAATCCGGGGGCCCAGGCAGAGCATCCAACGTGGCCATCCCCCAGAACTTCATCCAGGAACTGATCGCGCGCGCCGACGTCGTGGAGATCGTCGGCCGCCACGTGCAGCTGAAGAAGGGCGGCGCCAACTACCTGGGGCTGTGCCCCTTCCACGGCGAGAAGACGCCCTCCTTCACCGTGAGCCCCTCCAAGCAGTTCTACCACTGCTTCGGCTGCGGCAAGAACGGCAACGCCATCGGCTTCCTGATGGACTACGCCGGCATGAACTTCGTGGAGGCGGTGAAGGACCTGGCCGGCCAGTACGGCATGCAGGTGCCGGAAGACGACGTGTCGCCGGCCGACCGCGCCCGGGCGGCGGAGCAGCGCAAGAAGCAGGCGACGCTGACCGACGTGCTGGAAAAGGCCGGGGCCGCCTACCGCAAGCACCTGAAGGAGTCGCCGCGGGCCATCGCCTACTTCAGGAACCGCGGCGTCTCCGGCGCGATCGCCAAGCAGTTTGGCCTAGGCTACGCGCCGGAAGGCTGGCGCACGCTCGCGAGCGTGTTCCCCGAGTACGACGACCCGCTGCTCACCGAAAGCGGCCTGGTGATCGTCAACGAGGAGGAGGACAAGCGCTACGACCGCTTCCGCGACCGCGTGATGTTCCCGATCCGCAACGTCAAGGGCGAGTGCATCGGCTTCGGCGGCCGCGTGCTGGGCGAAGGCACGCCCAAGTACCTGAACTCGCCCGAGACGCCCGTCTTCAGCAAGGGCCGCGAGCTCTATGGCCTCTGGGAAGCGCGCAACGCGGTGCGCGAGCACGGCTTCGTGCTGGTGACCGAGGGCTACATGGACGTCGTCGCGCTCGCGCAGCTGGGCTTCCCCAACGCCGTGGCCACCCTGGGGACGGCCTGCACCGGCGACCACGTGCAGAAGCTGTTCCGCTTCACCGACAGCGTGGTGTTCAGCTTCGACGGCGACGCCGCCGGCCGGCGCGCCGCCCGCAAGGCCCTGGACGGCGCCCTGCCCTATGCCAGCGACGTGCGCACGGTGAAGTTCCTGTTCCTGCCGCCGGAGCACGACCCGGACAGCTACATCCGCGAGTACGGCCAGGAGGCCTTCGCCCGCTTCCTGCGCCAGGCCGTGCCCCTGAGCACCTTCCTGCTGGAGGCCTCGGCGCAGGACTGCGACCTGGCCACGGCCGAGGGCCGCTCGCGCATGGTCAGCAACGCCGGGCCGCTGTGGAAGCTGATGCCCGACGGCGCGCTCAAGCGCCAGCTGCTCTCGGAGATCGCCGAGCGCAGCCAGCTCGGCCAGCACGAGCTGCTGGAGCTGTGGGGCGTGGCGCCGGCCGAGGGCGGCGGCCGCCAGCGCAAGCCCAGGAGCGAGGCGGCCTACGGCAAGCGGGCCTACGGCGCCGGCCACCGGCAGCCGGTCAAGCCCAAGGCCATCGCCCTGGCGGAACTGGCGGCCCGGGTGCTGCTGCGCAATTCGGGGGCCTGGGCGGCCCTGACGAATGCCGACCACCACCTCCTGTGCGAGCTGCCGGCGCCGCACGGGGACCTGTTCTCGTGGCTGGACACGCGCTTCCACGACCACGGGGCCGAGCCCTGGGCGGTGCTGGAGCTGGGGATCCAGGGCCAGCCCTTCGAGCAGCTGGCCCGCAAGCTGGTGGAGCTGGACAACATGCAGCCGGAAGGCCGGGCCCTGGAGGTGGAGGAATTCGGCGAGCGGGAGCTCCGGCGGGCCCTGACCGGCATCCACCTGGACGCCGTCGCCGAGGAGATCGCCGAGGTGGCCCGGCTGCCCCAGACCGACCCCGGGCGGATGGAGCGCCTGTACGAGCTGACCCGGCGCCAGCAGGCCCTGCAGCAGCTCAGCCGCGACAACCCTACTTGAAATTCCGTTCGGAACATATAATGTAGGGTTTGCTGGCGGCAAGAGCGACAGCAGCACCTCCGGACCGGCCTTCCGCGCCAAGCGCGCGGCGCCCCAAGCAGGGCCAGGCCAATCTACCGCAAGGGCTGCACACCAAATGATCGCCCACCCATCTTGCCCCTGAGGCCCAGGTCGGCCTTCCTCCACCCGCGCCGGGTCGTCGTGGCGCTTTTTTGTTTCCGCTGTCCTGTATCGAGGTCGTATGCCCGTTCAAAAGTCCGCGAAGCCGTCGTCCGCTGCGAAACCTGCCGACCGAAAGCCAGTCCAATCCACATCCCCATCCGCCGCCAAGGCCCAGTTGAAGGTCGTCAAGAGCGACTCCAAGGCTGCCGCCAGGTCCGCAACGAAAGTAGCCAAGCCCGTGCCCACGAAGTCCCCCGCCAAGGCCGAAAAGGCCTCCGCCAAGGAAGAAACGAAGAAGTCCGCCAAGACCGCCGCCGCCGATGAAACGGTGAAGAAGAAACCCGGCCGCCCGCCCAAGGCGAGCGCCGAGGTCGACACGCCGCCCAAGGCGGGCGCCAAGCGCGGTCGCAAGCCGAAGGCGGAAGCGAAGGCCGCCGTCGCGGACGACGAGGACCTGGGCGACGTCGAAGCCGACTTCGTGGACAGCGAGCCGGCCGTCGACGAGCCGGCGGCCGTGGTGGCCGAGAAGGTCAAGCCCCTGCGCATGAAGATCAGCAAGGCGAAGGAACGCGCCTTGATGAAGGAATTCGGCCTGGACGAGACGATCCTGACCGAAGAGGAAATGCTCAAGCGCCGCCAGCGCCTGAAGAGCCTGATCAAGCTGGGCAAGACGCGCGGCTACCTGACGCACGCCGAGATCACCGACCACCTGCCCGAGAAGCTGGTGGACGCCGAGACGCTGGAAGTCGTCGTCTCGATGCTGAACGACATGGGCGTGGCCGTCTACGAGCAGACGCCCGACGCCGAGACGCTGCTGCTCACGAACACCGGCCCGACCGCCGCCACCGAGGAGGAAGCGGAGGAGGAAGCCGAAGCCGCCCTGTCCACGGTCGACAGCGAATTCGGCCGCACGACCGACCCCGTGCGCATGTACATGCGCGAGATGGGCACGGTGGAACTGCTCACGCGCGAGGGCGAGATCGAGATCGCCAAGCGCATCGAGGGCGGCCTGATGGCCATGATGGAGGCGATCTCCGCCTCGCCCGCGACCATCGCCGAGATCCTGCGCATGGCCGGCGAGATCCGCGAGGGCAAGATCGTCATCTCCACGGTGGTGGACGGCTTCTCCGACCCCAACGAGGCCGACGACTACGTCGCCGAGGAAGACTTCGACGAATTCGACGCCGACGACGACGACGACGGCTCCGGCGGCTCCAAGGCCCTGACCAAGAAGCTCGAGGAGCTGAAGAACCAGGCGCTGGAGCGCTTCGACCGCATCGCCGGCCTGTTCGAGAAGGTCCACAAGGTCTACGACAAGGAAGGCTGGGGCACGCCCGCGTACCACAAGGCGCAGCACGCCCTGTCCGAGGAGCTGATGACCATCCGCTTCACGGCCAAGACCATCGAGAAGCTGTGCGACATGGTGCGCGCCCAGGTGGACGACGTCCGCAAGAAGGAGCGCGAGCTGCGCCGCATCATCGTGGACAAGTGCGGCATGCCGCAGGAAACCTTCATCAAGGAGTTCCCGCCCAACCTGCTGAACCTGAAGTGGGTGGAGAAGCAGGCCGCCGCCGGCAAGCCGTGGAGCGCCGTGATCGGCCGCAACGTGCCCGCGATCCAGGAGCTGCAGCAGAAGCTGATGGACATCCAGTCGCGCGTGGTGGTGCCGCTCGCGGAGCTGAAGGAGATCAACAAGCGCATGAACGAGGGCGAGGCCTCGTCGCGCGAGGCGAAGAAGGAGATGATCGAGGCCAACCTGCGCCTGGTGATCTCCATCGCCAAGAAGTACACGAACCGCGGCCTGCAGTTCCTGGACCTGATCCAGGAGGGCAACATCGGCCTGATGAAGGCCGTGGACAAGTTCGAGTACCGCCGCGGCTACAAATTCTCGACCTATGCCACGTGGTGGATCCGCCAGGCGATCACGCGCTCGATCGCGGACCAGGCCCGCACGATCCGCATCCCGGTGCACATGATCGAGACCATCAACAAGATGAACCGCATCTCGCGCCAGCACCTGCAGGAGTTCGGCTTCGAGCCGGACGCCAGCATCCTGGCGGCCAAGATGGAGATCCCGGAAGACAAGATCCGCAAGATCATGAAGATCGCCAAGGAGCCGATCTCCATGGAGACGCCGATCGGGGACGACGACGATTCCCACCTGGGCGATTTCATCGAGGACACCGGCAACACCGCGCCGATCGAGGCCGCCATGCAGGCGGGCCTGCGCGACGTGGTGAAGGACATCCTCGACTCGCTGACCCCGCGCGAGGCCAAGGTGCTGCGCATGCGCTTCGGCATCGAGATGAGCACGGATCACACGCTGGAGGAAGTCGGCAAGCAGTTCGACGTCACCCGCGAGCGGATCCGCCAGATCGAGGCGAAGGCGCTGCGCAAGCTCAAGCACCCGAGCCGCAGCGACAAGCTGCGGTCGTTCATCGACACGCTGTAATCAAGGGCCCTTCGGGGCCCTTTTTTCTTCCTCCCTCTCCCCTCCGGGGAGAGGGCCGGGGTGAGGGGCAGGCGCGGCACCCTCCTAGAATCCCCGCGTGCAACCCGCAGACTTCCTCATCCTCGGCGGCGGCATCGCCGGCGCCTCCATCGGCTTCTTCCTCGCGCCGCACGGCCGCACCGTGCTGCTGGAGCGCGAATCGCAGCCCGGCTACCACTCCACCGGCCGCTCCGCCGCCCTCTTCCTGGAAAGCTACGGCACGCCGCAGGTCCGGGCGCTGACGCGCGCGAGCCGCGCCTTCTTCGACGCCCCACCGGCGGGGTTCACCGAAACACCCTTGCTCTCCCCGCGCGGCTGTTTGCTGGTGGCCGCGCCCGGCCAGGAGGACGAACTCGAGTCGCACTGGGACCTGCTGCGTTCGATGACGCCGCACGCGCGCCGGCTCACACCGGCCGAGGCATTGGAGCTCGTGCCGGTGCTGCGTCCCGGGCGCGTCATCGGCGCCGTGCTGGAGCCCGAGGCCAGCGACATGGACGTGCATGCGATCCACCAGGGCTACCTGCGCGGGCTGAAGCGCGCGGGTGGCGCCGTCGTGTGCGACGCCGAAGCCACGCGCATCGAACGCGTCGGCGGCCAATGGGAAGTCACGACGCCCGCCGGCCAATGGCGTGCCCCGGTCCTCGTCAACGCCGCCGGCGCATGGTGCGACGTGGTCGCTGGGCTGGCGGGCGTGCCCGCCATCGGCCTGCAGCCCAAGCGCCGCTCCGCCTTCACCTTCGCGCCGCCCGCCGGCACGGACCCGCGGCACTGGCCCTGCCTGATCAGCGCCGACGAGAGCTGGTACGTGAAGCAGGACGCCGGCATGCTGCTCGGCTCGCCGGCCAACGCCGACCCGGTGCCGCCGCAGGACGTGCAGCCGGAGGAACTGGACATCGCGCTCGCGATCGACCGCATCCAGCAGATGACGACGCTGGAGATCCGCCGGCCGGCGCGCACGTGGGCCGGGCTGCGCTCCTTCGTCGCCGATGGGGACCTGGTGGGCGGGTTCGATCCGGCGGCGCCGGGGTTCTTCTGGGTGGCGGCGCAGGGGGGGTATGGCATCCAGACATCGCCGGCGATGGGGGAGGCTTGCGCCGCGCTCGCGCGCGGCGAGGCGCTGCCGGAGCGGATCGCGGCGTTCGGGCTGACGGAGGCGATGCTGGGGCCGGCGCGGCTGCGTTGATGCTGGGGTTCGCTGCGCTCACCGCCAGCCTACGGGGTGCGGATTCGGTGGGGTTCGCTGCGCTCACCTTCCGCGGCTTGCGCCGCGCCACCCTACGGGTGCCAGTCGCAGTCTTTCCGTAGGGTGGCGGTGAGCGAAGCGATCGAGCGCTGCGCTTGCGCAGCGCGTAGTCTGAGGCGTAGGCGAACGCCGAACCTCAGGCACCCCACCGACCGCCCCTTCAGAACATCGTCTCCTGGTACCGGTCCTGCTTCCCGTCCGTGCGCGGGCGCAGCAGCTGGACTTCCGGTTCGCCGAGCGCTTCGGTGGCGTAGCTCTTGCCGCATTCGGGGCAGTCGTACGCCTCGCGCCGGGAGAGGTCCGCCTGCAGCGTGGCCAGCACGCGGAAGCGCGCGCCGCAGTAGGCGCAGGAGGTCTCGAATACGCTCAGGGCCCCGGGGACGGCGGGCTCCACGGCATGCTTCATGCGGTCCTCCTCTCGTGAGATGGACGCGTCCAGTATGCGCCGCCCCCCGCCCGCCCACAAGCGCGGCGCTCAGTCCAGCGCTTCCAGCGCCATCATGCCCGCGGCCGTGTTGGAGATGGGGATGTGGTAGTTCGTGTGCACCTTGCGCACCGGGCCCGGCACGGCCCCGCGCGTGGCCAGCCACATCAGCAGTTCCACGCCCTGCGTGCCCGTCTTCTCCACCAGCTCATGCGTGCTGTACTGCGTCGCCCACTCCGGGTCGTGCACGAGGCTGTCCATGAACTTGAGGTCGAACGGCTTGTTGATGAAGCCGGCCCGCGCGCCATCGAGCTGGTGCGACAGGCCGCCGGTGCCGATCACCACCACCTTTTGATCGCTGTCCCAGGAGGCGATCGCCTCGCCCACGGCCTGCCCCAGGGCGTAGCAGCGGCGCGCGCTCGGCAGCGGGAACTGCACGGTGTTGATGCAGATCGGCACAGTCGCCACGGGCGCCCCCTGCGGCCAGAACAGCTTCAGGGGCAGCGCGAAGCCGTGGTCCACCAGCATCTCCTGGCAGGTGGTGATGTCGAACTCGCGCGCGACCAGGTGCTCGATCAGGTGCCACGAGAGGTCCTGCTCGCCCCGGAAGGGCGCCAGCGTCGGGATGCCCCAGCCCTCGTCCGCGTTGCGGTACTCGGGCGCGGCGCCGACGGCGAAGGTCGGCATCTTGTCGAGGAAGAAGTTCAGCCCGTGGTCGTTGTAGAAGACGACGGCGACGTCCGGCTTCATGTCCTCGAGCCAGCGGTGCACGGGCAGGAAGCCGTCGAAGAAGGGTTTCCAGTAGGGCTCCTGCTGCAGCCCCCGGGCGATCGCGCCGCCGATCGCGGGCACGTGGGAGGTGGTGAGTCCGCCGATGATCCGGGCCATGGTCCGCTCCTTCAGGCGCCCAGGCCGGCGGGTTGGCCGTTCTGCCGCACCAGGCGGGCCTTGAATTCCTCCTTGCTGACGCCGGTCTGCAGCGCGCCGAGGTCCTGCACGTCCAGGCCCAGGATGCCGGCGAACTTCGCGAGGTAGTAGATGTTGCCGCCGGCGGCCAGCAGGCCCGCGACGTCGCGCTTGCGGATCGCCTCGGCCTGCACGGCCGTCAGGCCGTAGCGGCGCATGTAGGCTTCCTCGTCGGCCCGGAAGGCCTCGCGGTTGGCCTGTCCGTTGAAGGAAAAGCACATGCGGTTGAGGGCGTAGCCCTTGCGCGCCTGGGTGCCGTCGAAGAGGGTCGTGCCGAAAATCGCGGGCTGGTCGTCCATGCCTGTCTCCTTGCGAGCGGCCAGTATGGGCAGGCAGGCGGCGGCCCGGACTGACGCAGGTCAAAGGCCGGCCGCTAAGATCGCGGCTCGCATGACCTCCTCCCCCTCCGACGCGATGCGCGCGGCCAACCGCCGTGGCATCCTGGCCCTCTCGGCCGGCATGGCCTGCTTCGTCAGCAACGACAGCCTCGTCAAGTACGTCAGCCAGACGCTCCCGGCGCCGCAGCTGATCTTCCTGCGCGGCGTCTTCGCCACCGTGCTGCTGCTGGCCATCTCGCACGGGCTGGGCGCCACGCGCCAACTGGGCAGCCTGCTGGATCGCAAGGTGGTCGTGCGGGCGCTGTTCGACGCGTTCGCCACCATGACCTACCTCACGGCGCTGTTCCACATGCAGATCGGCAACGCCACGGCGATCAACATGGCGACGCCGCTGTTCATCACGCTGTTCGCCATCGTCTTCTTCGGCGAGCGGGTGGGCGGCGCGCGCTGGGTGGCGATCGCCACCGGCTTCACCGGCGTGCTGCTGGTCGTGCAGCCCAGCGGCGCGGCCTTCAACGCCTGGTCGCTGCTGTGCCTGGGCGGCACGGTGCTGCATGCCAGCCGCGACCTGATGACGCGCGCCATCGACCGCGGCATTCCTTCGGTGCTGATCACCCTGAGCACGGCCGTCGCGGTCACGGTGCTGGCGGGTGTGTGGAGCCTGTTCGCGGACTGGCAGCCGGTGCGGTGGCGGGAGATCGCGCTGCTGCTGGCGGCCAGCGTGTTCCTGAGCGGCGGCTATTTCCTGCTGACGGTCAGCATGCGGGCGGGCGAGATGAGCGTGGTGGCGCCGTTCCGGTACACGGGGCTGCTTTTCGCGCTGGTGCTCGGGTACCTGGTGTGGGGGGATGTGCCGAATGCGGTGGCGTGGGCGGGGATCGCGTTGCTGCTCGCGGCCGGGCTGTACATCGTGCACGGGGAGCGGGCGAAGGCGCCGCGGGCGGAGTTGGAGGCGGTGCCGGAGTGACGGGCCGGGAGTGGAAAATCGGTGGGGTTCGCTTCGCTCACCTTCCGCGGCCGTAGCCGCGCCACCCTACGGGGCACCCGGAATTCGTAGGGTGGCGACGGCCGCAGGCCGGCGGAAGGTGAGCGGAGCGAACCCCACCGACCTTCACTTCCCCGTGAACTTCGGCTTCCGCTTCTCCATGAACGCCTGCCGGCCCTCCACGTAATCGGCGCTGGCGAAGCAGCGGTCCACCACTTCCTTGCACAGCGCCGCATCGCGCTCCGACTCGTCCTTCAGGCACTGCGCCACCAGCGTCTTGATCGACGCCACGGTCAACGGCGCGTTCCCCGCGATCGTCGCCGCGTAGTCGCGCACGTAGGATTCCAGCCCGTCCACCGGCACCAGCCGGTTCACCAGGCCCATGGTGACCGCTTCCTGCGCCGTGAACTGGCGGGCCGTGTAGAAGATCTCGCGGGCGAACGAAGGGCCGACCACGTCGACCAGCTTGCGCACGCCGTCGAATTCGTAGCCCAGGCCCAGCTTGGCCGCCGGCACCGCGAAGGTCGATCCTTCCGACGCGATGCGCATGTCGCAGGACAGCGCCACCGAGACGCCGCCGCCAACGCAGTAGCCGCGGATCATCGCGATCGTCGGCTTGTTCACGTGCTGCAGCGCCATCGTGGCGGCGTGCGAGACCTCGTTGTAGGCGGCGATGTTCTCCGCGTTGGAGCGCTTCTCCTCGAACTCGGAGATGTCGGCGCCCGAGACGAAGGCCTTCTCGCCCGCGCCCTTGAGCACGATCACGCGGATCGCCGGATCCTGGGCGTAGTCGGTGACGGCGTCGTACAGGCCCTGCCACATGGGCAGCGAGACGGCGTTGTGGCGCGCCGGGTTGTTGAACGTGATCCAGCCGATCGCGCCGTCCTTCTGCGCGATCATCCTGTCGGTCTTGAGCATCATGCCGGGGTTCCTTCCTGTGCCTTGACGACGCCTTCGGCCAGCAGGCCGCGCACCTGTGCGTCGCTGAAGCCCAGCGCGCGCAGGACCTCGGTGGTGTGCTGCCCGTGCAGGGGCGCGGGCTTGCGGATCTTCGTCAGGTCGCCGCTGGACTTCACGGGCAGGCCCAGCGTCTTCATCGGGCCGATCTTCGGGTGATCGATGTCGTACACCATGCGGCGGTGCTGCACGTGCGGGTCGGCCAGCGTCTGGTCGTAAGTGTAGACGGGGCCGCCGGGCACGCCCGCGGCGTCGAGCTTCTCCACCCAGTGGGCGGTCGTCTCCTTGACGAGGATCGCCTCGATCAGCTCCTGCAGCGCGTCCGCGTTCTTCACCCGCAGCATCGCGCGCTCGAAGCGCGGGTCCTCCAGCCACTGGGGCTGTCCGACCACCTGCGTCACGAAGGCGCGCCAGAGCTTCTCGCCGCTGGCGCCCACCGTCACGTAGCCGTCCTTCGAACGGAAGGCCTGGTAGGGCGCCGAGCGACGGTGCCGCGTGCCGGTGGCCGTGGGCAGTTCGCCGTTGCCGAAATAGGCGCCGAACTCCCAGATGCTCCAGGCCAGCCCGGCCTCGAGCAGCGAGGTCTCGAGGAACTGCCCCTCGCCGTGCCGCAGCTTGCCGATGAAGGCGCCGAGGATGCCGTACAGCGTGGTCACGCCGCAGGCGATGTCGTTCATGGCGATGCCGACCTTCGCCGGACGCCCGCCCGGCTCGCCCGTCATCATCATGATGCCGGACATGCCCTGGGCGATGATGTCGAAGCCGCCCTTGTGCCCGTAGGGGCCGGTCTGGCCGAAGCCGGACATGGACGCGTAGATGATGGACGGGTTGACCTTCTTCAGGCTCTCGTAGTCGAGCCCCAGCTTCTTCACCACGCCGGGGCGGAAGTTCTCCACCACGATGTCGCTGCGCTCCGCCAGCTTCATCACGATGTCACGGCCGCCGGGCGCCTTCAGGTCGACGGAGATGCTCTTCTTGTTGCGGTTCAGGACCGCGAAGCAGTAGGACTCGTCGTTGACCTTGGGTTCGAAGTTGCGGGTGCTGTCGCCCTCGAGGCTTTCCAGCTTGATCACCTCGGCGCCCAGGTCGCCCAGCACCATGGTGCAGTAGGGGCCGGCCATCACGTTCGTGAGGTCCAGGACGCGGACGCCCTCCAGGGGAAGCGGCATGGGGAAAGTGTCTCCTCAGTTCAGTACGGTGATCTGCGACGTGTCGATCTCGGCGTAGATGGTCTGGCCGACCTCGAACACGTCGCCCGGCCGCGCGCTCACGCGGATCGGTTCGAGCGCCGGCGCGAGCCGGATGTGGTAGTCCCAGGACTCCCCCAGGTAGGACCGGCGCTGGATGCTCGCCTCCACGCAGCAGTGCCGGTCGCGTTCGGCCGGCTTGTCGCGCAGCAGCTGGATGCATTGTGGCCGAATCGAGACCTGCACTTCCGGCGGCAGCTGGCCGTCCGCGGCGAGCGCCCGCGTGGGCAGGAAAAATCCGCCGAAATCCACGGCGTCGTCGCGCCGCGACCCCGTGAGGAAGTTGGTCCGGCCGATGAAGCCGGCCACGAAGCGGGTCTTGGGGCTGCGGTAGATCTCGAAGGGCGCGTCGAGCTGCTCGATGCGCCCCTTGTTCATCACGGCGATGCGGTCCGACGTGACCATGGCCTCGGCCTGGTCGTGCGTGACGTAGACCATCGTCATGTTGAACTCGTCGTGCAGGCGCCGGATCTCGTAGCGCATCTCCTCGCGCAGGTTGGCGTCGAGGTTGGACAGCGGCTCGTCCAGCAGCAGCACCGCGGGGTTGACCACGATGGCGCGGGCCAGCGCCACGCGCTGCTGCTGCCCGCCACTGAGCTCCGCCGGGTAGCGGTCGCGCAGCGCCTTCAGCTGCACGACGTCCAGGATGGAGTCCACCTTCTTCTTCGCGTCGGCCGCCGGCACCTTCTGCAGCTTCAGGCCGAAGGCGACGTTCTCCTCCACCGTCATGTTCGGCCAGATTGCGTAGCTCTGGAAGATCATGGACATCTTGCGCTTTTCCGGCGGCAGGCTCGATTGCGGCGAGGAGATCACCTGCCCATCGAGCTCGATGGTGCCCGCGCTCGGCGTGATGAAGCCGGCGATCATGCGCAGCGTGGTGGTCTTGCCGCAGCCGGAGGGCCCCAGCAGCGACACCAGCTCGCCGTTGCGCAGCGACAGGTTCAGACCGTCGACGGCGGTGAAGGCGCCGAAGGTGCGCGAGACATTGCGTAGTACGAGTTGGCTCACCCGACACTCCTCCTCAACATGAAGTCGCGCCCCATCAGCCGGAAGCCCAGCAGGATCAGCGCCACCGTGATCACCACCAGCACCAGGCCGATCGAGGCCAGCATCTCGAAGTTGCCCTCGTCGCTCTTGTCGAACAGCAGCACCGAGAGCACCTGCGTGTTGATCGAGTAGAGGAAGATGGCCGTGCTCAGCTCGCGCGTCGCCGGGATGAACACCAGGATGAAGGCGCCGGCCATGCTGCGTTTCAGCACCGGCAGCACCACGTGCCGGATCGCCGTCAGGCGCGAGCCGCCCAGCGTGCGCACCGCCTCTTCCAGCTCCGGGTTGATGCTGCGGATCGCCGCGTTGCTGTTGACGAAGGCGATGGGCAGGAAGCGCGTGGTGTAGGCCAGGATCAGGATCCAGGCCGTCCCGTACAGCAGCAGCGGCGGCCGCGTGTACGCCGCGTAGAAGCCGATCGCCAGCACGATGCCCGGCACCACGAAGGGGGCCATGGTGAGGAAGGACAGCACGCTCGACACGTGCCGGTTCACCAGCTGCCGGTTGACGATGTACGCGATGGAGAGCGCCAGGGTGATCGCGATCAGCGAGGCCGTGCCCGCGTACAGGAAGGTGTGCCAGGTGGCCGTGCGCGTCAGGTTGTTGTCGAACAGGATCGCGTGCACGTTGCGCAGCGTCAGGTTGTCCAGCGAGAAGCCGCGGCCCCACGCCTTGGCGAAGGCGGCCTGGCAGATCACCACCAGCGGCATGAAGAAGGACAGCGTCGTCACGAACAGGCAGTAGCCCAGCGCCACCCACTTCCACCGCCCCAGCGGCACCGGCCGGCGCTCGCCGCCCTTGCCGGTGAGGGAGACGTAGCCCTTGCGGTGCGTGATGCGCCGCTGCACCCAGAACAGCAGGATGGTGATCACCAGCAGCGGCATGGCGTAGGCCGCCGCCACGCCCACCCGCGGCGGGAACTCGAAGAACTGCCACAGCTGCGTGGTCACCACCTGGAAGCGCCCCGGCAGCGCGATCAGCGCCGGCGAGCCGAACAGCGCGATGGCTTCCAGGAACACCAGGATGAAGGCGCCCAGGATCGCCGGCAGCACCAGCGGCAGCGTGATCTTCAGCGTCGTGACCAGGTTCCCCGCGCCCAGGATGTTGGCGGCGTCCTCCATCTCCGAGGAGATCAGGTCCAGCGCCGACTTCGTGAGCACGAACACGTAGGGGAAGCTGTAGCACGCCACCACCAGGATCAGCCCCGGCATCGAGTAGACGTTGAACGGCCCGCCGTCGGCGCCGGTGAGCGCCTCGAACATCCGGTTCAGCCAGCCCGCGTTCGGCCCGGCCAGCAGGATCCAGCCGACGGCGCCGAGGTAGGGCGGGATGATGAAGGTGCCGAGGATCGCGATCCACACCAGCGTCTTGGCCGGCATGTCCGTGCGCGACAGCGCCCAGGCGAGCGGCACGCCGAACAGCAGGCACAGAACGCCGGAGCCCAGGCCCAGCGTCAGCGAGTTGCCCAGCGCCTCGATGTTGCGCGAGCGGCCGTAGGCCGCCGCGTAGTTGGCCAGCGAGAACGCGCCGCTCTCATCCTGGAAGCTCGCGACCAGCAGCCGCAGCAGCGGGTTGACCACCAGGAACACCAGGACGGCGATCGCCAGCAGCCAGAACCAGGAGCTCTTGTCCCAGTGCCGCCAGCGCCGCGCCCAGCCCTCGCCCGCCGCCGCCTCCGGCAGCGGGGTCGTTTCCACGTACGCCATGGAAGCGGGCTTGCGTCAGATGCCGAAGGTATCGCGGAACTTCTCCTTCAGTTCCGGGATGCCCTTGGTGATCTCTTCCTCCGTCGGCCGCACGACCTTGATGGTCTCCAGCGGCTTGGCGCCGGGCGCGGGCGCGACGCCCTTCATCACGGCCAGCGAGTGCGTCTTGACCTGCACCTCGCCCGCTTCCTTGGACAGCAGGAACTCCATGTAGAGCTTGCCGGCATTGGGCGAAGGCGCGTTCTTCGGGATGCCGCTGGGCGAGACCATCAGCAGCGCGCCGTCGGTGGGATACACCACCGCGAGCGGGTTGCCCTTGTCACGGCTGAGCAGCGTGGTCGCTTCCGGGCCCGCGGCCACGACGCGCTCCTTGGCGTTGAGCATCGTCACCGTGTCGTTCACCGAGCGGCCGATCTGCGGCTGGTTCTTCTCCAGCTTGGTGAAGTAGTCCCACCCGTAGAGCTTGTTCATCAGCACGACCCAGGTGCCCACGTAGCCGCTGTAGGCCGGGTGGCCGATGGAGACCTTGCCCTTCCACTTGGGATCCAGCAGGTCGGTCCAGTTCTTGGGCGCCTCGCCGGGCTTCACTTCCGATTCGTTGTAGGTCACGAGCATGAGCGCCGCGGCCGTGACCCAGTACTGCCCGTCCTTGTCGTTGTAGGCCTTGAGCGAGTCGACCATGTTGGCGACGTTGTGCGGCTTGTATTCCATCAGCAGGCCCTTGGCCTTGAGCGCCGGGAAATGGCTCACGTCGGTGCTGCTGAAGACCGAGGCCACGGGGGTGTTGGCCTGGATGTCCTGCTGCAGCCGCTGGTAGGCCACCTGCGCGGTGGTCCGCACGAAGTTGCACTTGAGTCCCGGGTACTTCGCCTCGAAGGCGGCGCACAGCTTGGCGGCCTCCTCGGTGTTGTAGTGCGCCGTGTAGACGGTGACGGGCTTTTCCTTCTTCGCCGCCTCGTAGAGCTGCTTTTCCCAGGGCTGCATGTCGGCCCGTGCGGGAGCCGAAGCGAGCGAAAGACAGGCCGCCGCGGCGGCCACGAACAGTGCAATGTTCCGGTTCATCGGGTTCTCCCGCGGCCGCGCCGCAATCAACAACGAGGGCCCACTCTAGGGGCAGCCCGCGGGAGCTCATATCCGCACTTTCCTGCATGCGCAGGGCAACAGAAAGTGTGCGCCTCGTGCTATTCGGGGGCGGCGGAGCAGTGGCCGCCGCTCACCACCTGGCCGGAGCCGGCGGCGATGAGGGGCGGTTCCTGGCGCAGGTCGATGGCGGGCGAGCGGGCGAAGTCCCAGGCGAGGAAGCCCACGAGGACGACCCAGAAGGCCCAGCGGAGGACGGTCTTGTGCTGCATGGTCCCTCCCTCAGATGCCGAAGCGGCGCCGCAGCCGCAGGCCCACCAGCGTGCCGAGGAAGGCCATGGGCATCCAGATCCAGCCGTGGATGCTGCCGGTGGAGATACCGCTGAGCATGGCGCCGACGTTGCAGCCGAAGGCCAGGCGCGAGCTGTAGCCCATCACGAAGCCGGCGACCAGCCCCACCGCCCACTGCTTGCCCGTGAGCGTGCGCTCGGTGGGCGGCTTGCGCGCCGACACCCACAATGCCCCGCCCATCAGGCCGATGTTGGTGATCGAGGTCACGTCCAGCAGCGCCGACTGCTTCAGCAGCTGCGCGTTGCCCGCCTGGCTCCAGAACACGTTGCCCGAGGGATCGAACACGCCCAGCGCCTGCGCGCCCTTGGCGGCCCAGAGGCCGAAGCCGTAGACCACGCCCCAGGGCTGGCCCGCGATCAGCAGGTTCAGCGTGGCCAAGGCGGCCAGCGCCACGGCGCCCCAGATCCAGCGGCGGTCCCACAGCGGCTTGCCGGGGCCGACCCACAGCCGCACGAGCACGGCGATGGCGGCGAGCGCCAGCAGCGTGGCGGCGAGCGCGGGGCCCACGCCCCAGGACTGCACGAGGCCGACGGGCCGCAATTCGCCCAGCGCCAGCCACTTGTCGACGTGGACGGAGCCCAGGAAGCTGCCCAGCGCGAACAGCGGCAGGATGCCCATGTTCAGCGGCACGCCCAGGCCGGCCTTGTAGAGGGTGCCGGAGCCGCAGCCGTCGGCGACCTGCATGGCCAGGCCGAACACCAGCGCGCCCACGAGCAGGCTCACGCTGGGCGGGCCGAGCGCCGCGTGCAGTTCGCCGAACTGGCCGAGCAGCGGCATCGCGAGCGCCGCGGCCAGGCCCAGCAGCAGCAGCTGGCCGAACACGCCGCGCGGGTCGCGCTGCTCGACGAGCTGCCGCCAGCCGGTGGTGAAGCCGAAGCGCGCGCCGGCGAGCGCCGCACCCATGCCGATGCCCACGAGGAACAGGACGGCCTGGCGCACGGACACGCTCCAGGCCAGCAGAATGAAAAAGGCGGCCAGAGCGGCCGCCAGGGGAAGGCGCTTCATCGCTTACTTGAAGGTTCGGTCGGCCCACAGCTTGGCGTCGATCCACAGCTGCTTGGCGCGGTTGGGCACGTTGGCCATGGGCAGGCCCTTGGGGTCCTGGCTCCAGTCGACCATCGAGCCGGGGTACATCTTCACGTTCTTCTGGCCCGCCACTTCGGACAGCGCGAACCAGTCGGTCGCCGCCCAGTGGCCGGTGTTGCAGAAGGCCACGGTGTCCTTCTTCGCATCGAGCGTGCTGGCGGCGGCGCGCACCTTCTCGGGCACGAGCACGCCGCTCTGCTCGCCGTCGAAGAAGCGGCTGTACTCCACGTTCACCGCGCCCTGCAGGGTGCCCGGCAGCTTGGCCGCCGCGTGGCGCGTCTCGCCCTGGAAGAAGGCCGCGGGACGCGCGTCGACCAGCACCGTCTTGCCGCCGGCGACGTCCTGCGCGACTTCGTCGCGGCCCGCGATCAGGCTGTGGTCGATCTGCGGCGAATAGGTGCTGGGCGCGACCTTGGCGACCACGCTGTCCTGCGGCAGCTTCGCCTGCGCCCAGGCCTTGACGCCGCCATTGAGCAGCGACAGCTCCTTCAGGCCCAGGACCTTGAGCGTCCAGTACACGCGGGCGGCGGCGCCGAAGTCGGTGGCGTTGTCGCCGCTGGAGACGACGACGGCATGGGTCGCGGGCGAAAGGCCCAGCGAGCGCACCAGCTCCGTGAGCTTGGGCAGCTCGGGCAGCTCGCCCGGGTTGGTGGCGGGGCCGCGCCACTTGCCGTAGGGCGCGTTCAGCGCGCCGGGGATGTGCTGGGCCGCGTAGGCCTTGGGGTCGCGGATGTCGATGACGCGCACGCTGGGTTCGGCCAGCTGCGCCTTCAGTTCGGCCGGCGTGAGCAGCGGCTGCGCCGCGAAGGACAGGCCGGCCGCGGCGAACGCCACGGCGAAGGTGAGGATCTTCTTCATGGGGACTTTCTCTCGGGGAATCTCCCGATTGTCCCAAGGACCCCCGCCGCCACCAACGACAATGTCCTCATATGCTCATGAGCGCCGCCCATGAGCGGGGAGTGCCTCAGGCGAACTCTTCCGAATCCACCTCGGAGCGCGCCTGCGCGCTGTAGCGGTTGCCCTGCACCGTGTGCTGGTTGATCAGGCGCTCCACGTCCGCCACCAGTTCCGGCGCCAGCCGCACGTCCGCCGCGGCCAGGTCTTCCTGCAGGTGCTCCACGCGCGTGGTGCCGGGGATCGGGATGATGTCCTGCCCCTTGTGCAGCAGCCAGGCCAGCGCGAGCTGCGCCGGCGTGCAGCCCGCGCGCTGCGCCAGCGCCTTGTAGGGCGGCAGCAGCTTGAGGTTCTGCGCGTGGTTGGCCGCCTCGAAGCGCGGCATGGTGCGGCGGATGTCCTTGGGTTCGAGCGTCGACACGTCGTGCACGGCATCGCACAGGAAGCCGCGCGCCACGGGGCTGAAGGCCACGAAGGCGATGCCCAGTTCGCGGCAGGCCGCCAGCGCGCCGATCTCCGGGTTGCGCGTCCACAGCGAATACTCGTTCTGCACCGCGGTGATCGGATGCACGGCCTGCGCCTTGCGGATCGTGGCGGCCGAGACTTCGGACAGGCCCAGCGTGCGCACCTTGCCCTCCTCCACCAGGCGGCTCATCGCGCCCACGCTCTCCTCGATGGGCACCTTCTTGTCCCAGCGGTGCAGGTAGTAGAGGTCGATCACGTCCGTCTGCAGGCGGCGCAGGCTGTCCTCGCAGTTGCGGCGCAGGGTCTCCGGGCGGCCGTCGATCACGCGCTTGAGCACGCCGTCCGCGTCCGGCACGCCGGCGAGGCCGCCCTTGCTGCACAGCGTGATTTCGCGGCGGTGCGGCTTGAGCACGCGGCCCACCAGTTCCTCGTTCTTGCCGAAGCCGTACAGCGCCGCCGTGTCGAACAGCGTCACGCCCGCGTCGAGCGCCGCGCGCAGGACGCGCTCGCCCTGCTCCGCGGAGGGCGGCACGCCGTACGCGTGGCTCAGGTTCATGCAGCCGAGGCCGATGGCCGAAACGGTGAAGGGGCCGAGTTGTCTGGTGTGCATCGCGCGATTCTCGCTCACTGCGTTTCCGTCCACTTGGTGTGGAACTTGCCCGGCCGGTCCAGCCGCTGGTAGGTGTGCGCGCCGAAGTAGTCGCGCTGCGCCTGCAGCAGGTTGGCCGGCAGCCGCCGCGCGCGGTAGCCGTCGTAGTACGACAGCGCGCTCATGAAGGCAGGAACGGCCACGCCGTGCTGCGCCGCCGCCGCGACCACCTCGCGCAGCGCCTGCTGCGAGTCCGCCAGCATGCGCGCGAAGTCCGCGTCCAGCAGCAGGTTGGCCAGTTTCGGCTCGCGCGCGTAGGCGCGGCGGATGTCGTCCAGCAGGCGCGCCCGGATGATGCACCCGGCGCGCCACAGGCCCGCGATGGTGCCGAAGGGCAGGTCCCAGCCGTACTCCTTGTCGGCCGCGGCCAGCAGCTGGAAGCCTTGCGCGTAGGCGCAGACCTTGGCGGCCAGCAGCGCCCGGCGGATCTTCTCGACGAAGGCGCCGGCGTCGCCCGCGAAGGGAACTTGCGGACCGGCCAGCACTTCGGCTGCCGCGGCGCGCTCGCCGCGCAGGGCGCTGATCGCGCGCGCGAACACCGCCTCGGCGACGGTGGGCGCGGTCACACCCAGGTCCAGCGCCGCCTGGCTGGCCCACTTGCCGGTGCCCTTCTGCTCCGCGGTGTCGACGATGGCGTCCACCAGCGGCTGGCCGGTCTCGGGGTCCACGCGGCCGAGGATGTCGGCCGTGATGCCCACGAGGTAGCTGGAGAGCTCGCCCTCGTTCCAGGCCGCGAACACCTTGGCCATCTCGGCGGGCTGCAGCCCGAGCAGCTGCTGCATCAGGAAGTAGGCCTCGCACAGCGTCTGCATGTCGGCGTACTCGATGCCGTTGTGGACCATCTTCACGTAGTGGCCCGAGGCGCCGGGGCCGAGCCACTCGCAGCAGGGCTGGCCGTCCTCGGCCCGGGCGGCGATTGCCTGCAGGATGGGCTTCACGCGCGGCCAGGCCTGCGCGTCGCCGCCGGGCATGATCGAAGGCCCGCGCAGCGCGCCCTCCTCGCCGCCGCTGACGCCCGCGCCCACGAACAGGATGCCGCTGCCGGTGAGCTCCTGGATGCGCCGCGCCGTGTCGGTGAAGCGGGTGTTGCCGCCGTCGACGACGATGTCGCCCGCGGACAGCAGCGGGCGCAGGTCGGCCAGCACCGCGTCCACGGCGGCGCCGGCGGGCACCATGAGCAGGAGGACGCGCGGGGCGCGCAGGCTGGCGACCAGCTCCTGCGGCGAGCGCGGCGCGGCCGCGCCGGTGCGCGCGGCGAAGCTGTCGCGCTTGCGCGCTTCGAGGTCGTAGCCGGTGACGGCGAAGCCGTTGCGATGCAGGTTGAGGGCGAGGTTCTCGCCCATCACGCCCAGGCCCACCAGCCCGAGATCGAATTGCTTGCTGGAGTCCATGGGCAGGATTGTCGCCGGGCGCGGCCCGGCCGGCCTCAGGCCGCCGCCTGCAGGCTCGCCCTTGCGCTCGGGCTGCCCATGCTGGCCGCGCGCTGCATCCACTGCGCCGCCTGCGCCGCGTCGCGCGCCACGGAGGCGCCGCGCTGGTAGGCGATGGACAGGAAGTAGCTCATCTCCATGCGGCCGTAGCGGATGCCCTGCTCGGTGGCCTTGCCGCTGCGCTTGATGATCATCGGGATGTCGCCCTGCCCTTCGGCGAACGCCTGCATCTGCGCCACCGTGCGGGCGAGGAAGCGGTCGCGGTCCTGCGTCGCCTTCGCCTTGTCGGGCATGGTCGCGACCAGCTGGTCGGCCAGCACCGGCAGCACCTCGAAGGGCGTCATGCCGCCCTGCACGCGCGGGGAGTACCAGGCGCGCAGCATGGCGCGGTCCAGCGGGGTGAGGTGGTCCACCGTCTTCGCGAAGTAGCTCAGCACGGTGTCGCCCTCGGGGTGGCCGCGCACGCCCATCACGTGCATGGACTCGTGGTAGGCGCAGCGCCACACCTCGCCCTCGCGCATCTGCATGGTGACGGAGTCGATGGCGGTCTCGCTGCGGAAGTTCAGCCGCGTCTCGCAGGGCTGCATGTCGCTCAGCGCCGTGTCGGGCGTGATCTCGATGCTCACGTTTGCCGTCTCGCCGGGCTGGTCGGTCACGTCGATGACCTTGCGGCCGGTTTCCGCCGCCACGTCGTTCAGCGCCTTCAGCACCTCGGGCCGGTGCCCGAGCGCGTTGACGCCGGTGAGGCGGACCTTCAGGTCCTGTTCCCAGCGGACGAGGCGCGTGGCGGTGCCGCTCTGGTGCCACAGCGCTTCCCACATCGTGTTCATGCCCTGCTCGAACGTGCCGGCATGGGCGAAGCAGGGAGCGAGAAGGGCGGAAGCGAGGAACGCCAGGACACCGGTCTTGCGCATGGGGACGGAACTCCTTGTTTGCATGAAGGAGGTCGGAGCCGTCCTACGCGCGGGAGTTCACCGCACCTACACCTGTAGGCGGCGACCTGCGGAAATTTACCGCTCGCAACGCCTACGGCAGCCCCGCGACGCTAAGCGTCGAGCTCGCGGTACTGGCGGAAGATGCCTTGCTGGTTGAACGCGATGCGGCGGTCGCTTCCGAGGTAGGCGCGCAGCCGCCGGTGCGCGGCGACGCCGTCGTGCAGCGCGCACACGAGCGGCGCCTTCTTCAGCACGCGGCCCGCCGCCTTCGGGAAGGCGTAGCGCAGGCCGGCGACCAGCTGGAACAGCGACAGGTCCGCATAGCTCAGGCGTGCACCGACCAGCCGCGGCACGGCCGCGCCCGCGTTGCGCGGATTGCGCTGCAGGATGGCCTCGAACCAACCGATGAACTTGGGGAGCCGCTCGCGGCGGAAATCGGCGGCGCGGCGCAGCGCCTCGTCGCGCTGGTCCTCGTAGTACCGGCCGCTCGCGATCGGGTGGTGGGTGTCGTGCACCTCGGTCACGCAGTCCGCGAGGGTCAGCTGGATCTGGTGCGTCCACAGCGCATCCGCCTCGCTCTTGCCCACGAGGCCCAGCCGCGGGCCGAGGTACAGCAGGATCGCCGCGGTCTGCGCGACGACGAGCTTGCCGTCCACGAGGAAGGGCGCGGCGAACGGCGGGCGGCGCACTTCGGGTGACTCGAGGTAGTGCGCCATCGCGTCCATGCCGCCCTCCTCGCGCGCCACGTCCACGTAGTCGGCGCCCGCCGCCTCCAGCGCGAGCCGCACGAACTCCCCGCGGCCGGGGATCGTGGGCCAGTAGTGCAGCTCGTAGGGCATGAGTGACTTTCTCCCTCTCCCCGCCGGGGAGAGGGCCGGGGTGAGGGGCTGCCGGCTCAGCCGCGCCGGGCCGCCTCGAGCTTCGCGATGTCGATCTTCCCCATGTCCATCATCGCCTCGAACACCCGCTTCGCGGCGGCGCGGTCCGGGTCCGAGATGGCTTCGACCAGCATGCGGGGCGTGATCTGCCACGAGACGCCCCACTTGTCCTTGCACCAGCCGCAGGCGCTCTCCTGGCCGCCGTTGCGCACGATCGCGTTCCACAGCCGGTCGGTCTCCTCCTGGCTGTCGGTCAGCACCTGGAAGGAGAAGGCCTCGTTGTGCTTGAACTCGGGACCGCCGTTCAGGCCGACGCAGGGAATGCCCATCACGGTGAACTCGACGATCAGCGGATCGCCCTCCTTGCCCGACGGGTAGTCCCCGGGCGAGCGGTGGACCGCGCCGACCGTGGTGTCGGGGAAGGTCTGCGCATAGAAGCGGGCCGCCTCGAGGGCGGCGCCGTCGTACCAGATGCAGACGGTGTTCTTGCTGGGCATGTCCGGCCTCCTTGCGCAACGCGGTGCGGGGCCGATGGTAGCGGCAAGACGGCGCAACGCATAATCGCGGCCCTGCCCCGCAACTGGATCGAACCGTGACCGCCCCCACCGCCGCCGCCAGCGGCCCCCTCGCTCCCGAAGACTTCGACGCGCTCGACGACGAGCTGGACCTGCTGCGCGAGCAGGACGAGGAGATCCCTCAGTGGGAGTTCTGCGAGGGCTTCCTCGCCGCGCTGCTGTGCATGCGCCGCGAGGTGCCGCCCGAGGAGTACTGGCCCGTGCTGCTGGGCGAGGCCTTCCGGCCCATGGAGCACATGGAGTTCGTCTGGCGCTGGCGCCGCCGCTGGCAGGAGATTGCCACGGCGCTCGACCAGCCGGTCGAAGTGCTGGAGGACGAGCGCACCTACCACCCGGAAGCGATGGACACGCGCGGCGCCATCCTGGCGCTGCCGCCGGAGGAGCGCTTCGAGGGCGACCTGGACAACCTGCCGGCCTATGCGCAGGTGTGGGCGCTGGGTTTCATGTACGCCGTGGAGACCTGGCCGGAAGAGTGGGAGCTGCCGCGCGACCGCGAGGTGGCGGAGATGATGGACAACGCGCTGCAGGACATCGTCGCGCTGACCGAGGGCGACCCCGGCGAACCGGCGGTCTCCATGTACAGCGAGGACGGCCCGCCCAGCGTCAGCAACGAACGGCTCGACGCGGTGGGCTCGGCGATCTGGGCCGTGTACGAACTGCGGCAGGTCGCGCGCTCGCTGGGCCCGCGCATCGATCCGGTCCGCAAGCCGGAGGAACCCGGCCGCAACGACCCGTGCCCCTGCGGCAGCGGCAAGAAATACAAGAAGTGCCACGGCGCCTGACCTGCTCCCTCTGTCGCTCGCGGGAGAGCCTGATGCAGGCGCACCTGCCGACTTGCGCCCCAGAACCGGTCTAGCCTAGATTGAAGGGGCTCGCGACGCGGCGAGCAGTGTGGCCGCCTTACCCTGTGGCGCTGACTGCCCGTGGGAGAGACTGGTTTCGGCGAACGGCAATCGACTTGTTTGGTGAGCTTTGCTTCCCGCTGGGTAGGTTTGACCGATCTGAGTTCGCCGAGCTCGCCGCTGCCGGGCGTCATGCCACAGGAGCGACGATGAAAGCTTTGCCCGTTCTGGACCCCAAAGCCACCGGCATCGACGTGGGCAGCGAACATCTGCACGTGTCGATCGGAGGCGACCAGCCGCGCGTGTTTGGCACCATGACACGCGATATTGGCGCACTGGTGCAGTGGCTGCGTGATGAAGGAGTTCGCTCCGTCGCGATGGAGGCCACGGGTGTCTATTGGATGTGCCTGTATGCCGCGCTGACCGACACGGGAATCGAAGTCCTGGTGGTCAATGGCCGCCATGTGCGCAACGTGCCGGGGCGCAAGACGGACATGGCCGATTGCCAGTGGATTGCGACGCTGCACGCGCATGGGCTGCTGAGCTCGGGCTTCGTGCCTTCGGCGCAGATCCGGCAACTGCAAGACTACATGCGGCTGCGGGAGGACCACACGCGCATGGCAGCCACGCACGTGCAGCACATGCAGAAAGCGCTTGAGCGCATGAACATAAAGTTCCACGACGTCATCGCTGATGTCACCGGGGCAAGTGGGATGCGGGTCATCCGAGCCATCCTGGAGGGCCAGCGAGACCCTCAGGCGCTGCTGCAGCTGTGCGATGTGCAGATCCGCAAATCCAAAGCCGAGCGGGTGGTCGAGTCCCTTCGCGGAACATGGCAGGCTGAGCACCTCTTTGCGCTCAGGCATGCGCTGGCCGGCTGGGACTTTTACCAGCAGCAGATTGCCGAGTGCGATGGCGCAATCGAGCGGGTGCTGCACGATGCAGGCGGCCCTCCCGAAGCTGGAGTCCAGGCCGGCAGCCGTAAGCCCGGTGGCACCAACACACCACGGATCAGCGGGCTGCACGGCATGCTGGTCAGCATGTGCTCAGGTGTCGATCCGACCCTCATCCCGGGGCTGGCCGACCACTCACTGCTGCGCGTCATCAGCGAAACCGGCGTGGACCTGACGCAGTGGCCCTCTGCAGCTCACTTCACCTCCTGGAGCGGCTTGGCGCCCGGTGCGGCCCAAAGCGGCAAACGTCGCAAGTCCCAGGCGCGCCCACTCAACCGGGTAGGCCACATCTTCTGCGACATGGCCCGCAGCGTCACCAAGACCAAAGACAGTGCATTCGGTGGCTTCTATCGCCGCCTCAAAGCCCGCCGCGGCGGCCTGGTGGCACTGAAGGCGCTGGCGCGCAAGCTCGCGGCCATGTTCTGGCGCGTCATGGTCCATGGCGCCGAGTACGTCGAAGAAGGCTTGCAACGCTACCAGCAGCGCGCCTCGATCAGCGAGCAGCGTGTGTTGGCAAAGCTGGCACGAAAGCACGGCATGCAGCTCACCCCCGCAACCACAGCCGCGCCCTTATGCGCAGGAACCGCCACACCCCTTATCCCTTATAGAGGTTCTTGGGTAGGGCCGGGGTGAGGGCCGGCTACCAGCCCACCCCGAACTTCAGCGCCAGCATCACCCCCGTGCCCACCACGATCGTGCCGAACAGGTCGCGCTGCCAGGTGAAGTAGGCCAGGCCCGCCGCGGCGCCGAAGATGCGCGCGTCGCGCCAGGTCTGCACCAGGTGCCCCTGCGTCATGAGGATCTCGGGCGCGACCACCGCGATCAGCGCCGCGATCGGCGCGTAGCGCAGGCCTTCGCTCAGCCAGCGCGGCATGGGCAGGTCCTCTTCCGGCAGCAGGAAGAAGGCGCGGCACAGCAGCGTCACGACGGCCATGCCCAGGATGGTGAGGAAGATCTCGAACGGGCTCATGCCGCTCCCTCCTCCTTGCCGCGCCGCGCGTGCTGGGCGACCACGCCGACGGCCACGGCCGCGGCGATCGCGACCACGATGTTCAGGCGCAGCGGCAGCCCGTACGCGGCCACGGCGGCGCAGGCGGCGACGAAGGCCGCCAGCCAGGTCGAGCGGCTGCGCAGCTGGCCGCAGGCCAGCGCCAGCAGCGCCATGCTGCCGGCGAAGGCGATGCCCCATCCGGGCGGAATCGCGTCGCCGGCCAGGATGCCGGCGAGCACGGCGAGCTGCCAGGCGCCGTAGTTCACCAGCGCGGCGCCCCAGAAGTAGTCCACCTGCCCCGGTTCGGGCCGCGGCTCCGGGTAGCGGTGCAGGAACATGGCGAAGATCGTGTCCCCCATGAAGTAGCTGAGGATCACGCGCCGGCGCCGCGGCAGGTGCGCGAAGTAGGGCCGGTACTGGTAGCTGAAGACCAGGAAGCGCAGGTTGACGCAAGCCACGGTGGCCCACACCACCCACATGGGCGCGTCGCCGGTGATCAGGGGCAGCGCCGCCACCTGCGAGGAGCCTGCCGAGACCAGCACCGACATGAGGATGGCCAGCGGGATGCCCATGCCGCTCTTGGCCATGGCGGCGCCGGCCACCACGCCCCAGGCGGAGATGCCCAGGGTGATGGGGCCGCAGTCGCGCATGCCGGCCAGGAACTGGGGTCGGCGAACGCGGGCGCGCGCCCTGCGCCACGCCCTGGTGATGGTCTCGGAGTTCGGAATGCGCCGAGCTTACCGGAGCTGCTGCTCGAGCTGGTCCAGCACCTCGTAGCAGGGCAGCACTTTCGCCACACTGGAGTTCGGCTCGCGCCCCTCGCGGATGGCGGCGATGAACTCGCGGTCCTGCAGCTCGATGCCGTTCATGGAGACGTCGACCTTCGACACGTCAATCTTCTCCTCCTTGCCGTTGAACAGGTCGTCGTAGCGCGCGATGTAGGTCGCGGTGTCGCCGATGTAGCGGAAGAAGGTGCCCAGCGGGCCGTCGTTGTTGAAGGACAGCGAGAGCGTGCAGATCGCGCCGCTTTCCGTCTTCAGCTGGATGCTCATGTCCATGGCGATGCCCAGCGTCGGGTGGATCGGGCCCTGGACGGCGTTGGCCTTCACCACGCGGCTGCCGGTCTGGTACTGGAACAGGTCCACGGTGTGCGCGGCGTGGTGCCACAGCAGGTGGTCGGTCCAGCTGCGCGGCTGGCCCAGCGCGTTCATGTTGGTGCGGCGGAAGAAGTAGGTCTGCACGTCCATCTGCTGGATGTGGAACTCGCCGGCCTGGATCTTCTTGTGCACGTACTGGTGGCTGGGGTTGAAGCGGCGCGTGTGGCCGCACATGGCCACCAGCCCGGTCTTCTTCTGCGTCTCGACGACGGCGCGGCCCTCTTCCAGCCGGTCGCACAGGGGGATCTCCACCTGCACGTGCTTGCCGGCCTTCATGGCGGCGATGGACTGCTGCGCGTGCATCTGCGTCGGCGTGCACAGGATCACGGCGTCCACGTCCGGTCGGGCCAGCGCCTCGTCCAGCGAGGTCGTCACGTGCTTCGCGCCGTACTTCTGCGCCACGTCCTGCGCCTTGCCCAGTTCCCGGCCGATGATCGAGGTGATTTCCACGCCCTCGATGTTCTTCAGGCCGTCGAGGTGCTTGATGCCGAAGGCGCCCGGGCCCGCCAGGGCGATGCGGATGGTCTTGCTCATTCAGTTCTCCAGGATCATGTGGCCGACGGCGGTGTTGGACGCCGGCACGTGATAGAAGCGGTGCTTCAGCTTGGGCTCGGGGCCGCCGGCGGCGTCGGCCATCGCGCCGCGCGCGATCAGCCACATCACCAGCTCGATGCCCTCGCTGCCCGCCTCCTTGACGTAGTCGATGTGCGGCAGGCGGGCCAGGTCCTCGGGATCCTCGACCAGGCGGTCCAGGAAGCGGTTGTCCCACTCCTTGTTGATCAGGCCGGCGCGCGGGCCCTGGAGCTGGTGGCTCATGCCGCCCGTGCCCCAGATCTGCACGTTCAAGTCCTCGTCGAAGCTCTCCACCGCCTTGCGGATCGCCTGCCCCAGGCGGAAGCAGCGCATGCCGCTCGGCACGGGATACTGCACCACATTGACGGCGAAGGGGATGACCTTGAAGGGCCACTCCTTGGGCTGGCCGCACATCAGCGACAGCGGCACCGTCAGGCCGTGGTCCACGTCCATCTTGTTGACGATGGTGAGGTCGAAATCCTGCTGGATGACCGAGTGCGCGATGTGCGAGGCGAGGTCCGGCGCGCCGATGACCTTGGGCACCGGCCGCGGGCCCCAGCCCTCGTCGGCCACGGCGAATTCCGCCGCGGTGCCGATGGCGAAGGTCGGGATGAAGTCCAGGCTGAAGGCCGTGGCGTGGTCGTTGAAGACCAGGAACACGACGTCAGGCTTGTTCTCCTTCAGCCATTGCCGGGAGAACTCGTAGCCGGAGAAGACCTTCTGCCAGTACGGCTCCTGGGTCTTGCCCAGGTCCATCGCCGCGCCGATGGCCGGCACGTGCGAGGTGTAGACGGATGCGGTGATGCGCGCCATTACTTCTTGTCCTTCTCGGGAGTCCAGGTGGCGGGCCGGCCGCCGGACACCATCATTTCGCGGTAGGCGTCCTCGGTCATGCCGGTCATGGAGCCCGCCATCTGCTGGAAGCTCTTGCCATCGGTGGCGCCGATCTTCGCGAGGAAGTAGATGTTGCCCCCCAGCGCGATGCAGCGGTTCAGGTCGCGGGCCAGCACGGCCTGCTTCTGCTCCTCGGTCATCGCCCATTCGTCCAGGTAGGCGCGTTCGTCCTTCTTGAAGCGCTCGCGGTTCTCGGGCTTCATCAGCGACATGCAGAACTGGTTGAGCCAGTAGCCCTTGCGGCTCTGGTCCGCATCGAAGATCGTGGTGCCGGGAATGCCGGCATAGGGTTTCTCGAGCGACATGTCAGCCTCCTTTGGCCTCTTCCGGCCAGTAGAGCCGGTTGGGGTTGTCGACCAGCAGCTTCCTCTGGAGTTCCGGCGTGGTGGCGATGTGCGGGATGTAGTCCACCAGCAGGCCGTCGTCGGGCATGTGGTTCTTCAGGTTCGGGTGCGGCCAGTCGGTGCCCCACAGCACGCGGTCCGGGAAGGACTCCACCACCTTGCGCGCGAAGGGCACGACGTCGCGGTAGGCGTTGCGCTCGCCGTTGAGCGCCGGCGGGCCCGAGACCGACAGGCGCTCGGGGCAGCTCACCTTGCTCCAGACGTTCGGGTGCTCGCGCATGAACTTCAGGAACAGCTCGAACTCGGGGCCGTCGATCGGCTTGGTCACGTCAGGGCGGCCCATGTGGTCCACCACCACCGTGGTCGGCAGCGCGGTGAAGAAGTCCCACAGCTCGGGCAGGTCCACCGCCTCGAAGTAGATCACCACGTGCCAGCCGAGCGGCGCGATGCGCGCGGCGATCTCCATCAGTTCGTCCTTGGGCGTGAAGTCCACCAGGCGCTTGACGAAGTTGAAGCGCACGCCGCGCACGCCGGCGGCGTTCATGGCCTGCAGCTCGGCGTCACTGATGCTGCGCTTGACGGTGGCCACGCCGCGGGCGCGGTTGTCCGAGTGCTGCAGCGCGTCGATGAGCGCGCGGTTGTCGGCGCCGTGGCAGGTGGCCTGCACGATCACGTTCTTCGCGAAGCCCAGGTGGTCGCGCAGCGCGAACAGCTGCTCCTTGCTGGCGTCGCAGGGCGTGTACTTGCGCTCGGGCGCATAGGGGAACTGCTCGCCCGGGCCGAACACGTGGCAGTGCGCATCGACGGCGTTGGGGGGCAGCTTGAACTGCGGCTTGCTGGGACCCTGGTACCAGTCCAGCCAGCCGGGGGTCTTGGTGAATTCGCTCATGGGTTCAGTCGATGTAACGCAGGCCGGCCTTCGCGAGCGGCTCGCGCATCTTGTACATGTCCAGCCCCAGCACGCCGGAAGCCAGCTTCGCGCGCTTCTCGCCTTCGTTGGCTTCGCGGGCGGCGGCGGCGTCCAGCACCTTCTTCGCCATCGCGGCGGGCACGCAGACGACGCCGTCGTCGTCGGCCACGATCACGTCACCCGGGTGCACCAGCGAGCCGGCGCAGACCACGGGGATGTTCACCGAGCCCAGCGTCGCCTTGACCGTGCCCTTGGAGCTGATCGCGCGGCTCCACACGGGGAAGCCCATCTCGGTCAGCGTCTTCACGTCACGGCAGCCGGCGTCGATCACCAGGGCGCGGGCGCCGCGCGACTGGAAGGAGGTGGCCAGCAGGTCGCCGAAGAAACCGTCGGTGTTGTCGGTCGTGCAGGCGGCCACGACGATGTCGCCGGGCTGGATCTGCTCGGCCACGACGTGCAGCATCCAGTTGTCGCCGGGCTGCAGCAGCACGGTGACGGCGGTGCCGGACACCTGGGCGCCCGGGTAGATCGGGCGCATGTAGGGCTTCATCAGGCCCACGCGGCCCATGGCCTCGTGCACCGTGGAAGCGCCGAACTTCGCCAGCGCGTCGGCGGTCTGCGCGTCGGCGCGCTGGATGTTGCGGTAGACGACTCCGAGTTCGTACATGGTCAGCGTCCTTCTTTCTTGAGTCGCGCGTCGAGGCTGGGGAAGACGCGGCGGGTGTTGGCTTCGAAGATCTGGTGCTTGTCTTCGGGCGAGAGGATGGTCGACGCGTCGATGTACTTCTTCGTGTCGTCGTAGTAGTGGCCCGTGGTCGGGTCGATGCCGCGCACGGCGCCGATCATCTCGGAGGCGAACAGCACGTTCTTCACCGGGATCACCGTGTTCAGCAGGTCGATGCCCGGCTGGTGGTACACGCAGGTGTCGAAGAAGACGTTGTCGAGCAGGTGCTCGTCCAGCAGCGGCTTCTTCATCTCCTGCGCCAGCCCGCGGAAGCGGCCCCAGTGGTAGGGCACGGCGCCGCCGCCGTGCGGGATCAGGAAGCGCAGGGTCGGGAAGTCCTTGAACAGGTCGCCCTGCAGCACCTGCATGAAGGCCGTTGTGTCCGCGTTCAGGTAGTGCGCGCCGGTCGTGTGGAAGGCCGGGTTGCAGCTGGTGGACACGTGGATCATCGCCGGGATGTCGTACTCCACCATCTTCTCGTAGATGGGGTACCACCACTTGTCCGTCAGCGGCGGCTCCTTCCAGTGGCCGCCCGAGGGGTCGGGGTTCAGGTTGATGCCCACGCAGCCGTACTGCTCCACGCACTTCACCAGCTCCGGCAGGCAGGTGCGCGGGTCCACGCCGGGCGACTGCGGCAGCATCGCCACCGGCACGAAGTGCTCGGGGAACAGCTGCGAGACGCGGAAGCACAGCTCGTTGCAGATCGCCGCCCAGGTGCTCGAGACATTGAAGTCGCCGATGTGGTGCGCCATGAAGCTCGCGCGCGGCGAGAACAGCGTCATGTCGTTGCCGCGCTCCTTCATCAGGCGCAGCTGGTTGTTGGCGATCGACTCGCGGATGTCGTCGTCGGGGATCTTCAGGTCCTCGACCTTCGGCATCAGCGACGCATCCTGGATGCCGGCGATCTGCTTATTGCGCCACTCCTCCAGCTGCTTGGGGGCCGTGGTGTAGTGGCCGTGGCAATCGATGATCAGGCTCATGGGTTCTGGTTTCCTCGGTTCAGGCGGCGGGTTCCATGCCGTTGCGGCGCTTGGCCGCGTCGGCCTCCGGCGAGGCCATGAAGGCCAGCAGCTCGCGCACGGCCTCGGCCTGCCGCGAGGCCTGGCACAGCGCGCCGGAGAAGGTGGTGGTGATCTGGACGGCGGCCGGCATGGGGCCCAGCACGGTGATGCCTTCCAGGTGGATCAGTTCGCTCAGTTGCTGGAAGCCCAGGGCGACCTCGCCGCGCGCGACCAGCGCGCCGACGGGGATGCCGGGCGGCGCCTGCACGAGCCGCCCCTGCAGCTCCTGCGCGATGCCCCAGCGTTCGAACAGCTTGACCAGCGCGACGCCGCTCGGGCCGGTGGAATAGCCCACGGTCGAAGCGGCGAGCACGGCCTTCTTCAGCGCCGCCTCGCTGCCCACGTCCGGGCGCGGGGCGCCGGCGCGCACGGCGATCGCCACGGGCGAGTCGACCAGGTCCACGCGGCTGCCCGCGACGACGCTGCCGCCGGCCACGAGCTTCTCGATCGCGTCCTTCGCCAGGACGACGAAGTCGAAGGGCTCGCCGGCCGCGACGCGCTTGGCGGCGTCGACGCCGCCGATGGATTCGACGGCCACCTGGCGCCCGGAGCGCTCGCCGAAGGCTTGGGCGAGTTCGCCCAGCACCTGGCGCGTGGCCATCGAGGAGATTCCCTGCAGGGTGGCGTTCATGGCGCGCATTGTGGGCGCCCGCGCCGGCGGGGTACAGGGAAGCCCGTGACTAGCAGGTATAGCGGTTCGGCATAATTCCGGACCAGCTATTCCGCTTCATGGACCTCAAGCAGCTCGAATACTTCGTCCGCGTCGCCGAACTGGGCAGCTTCACGCGGGCCGCGATCGAACTCGACGTGGCGCAGCCGGCGCTCAGCCGCCAGGTGCGCCTGCTCGAGGTGGAGCTGCGCCAGACCCTGCTGGTGCGCAATGGCCGCGGCGCCGTGCCCACCGAGGCCGGCAAGCTGCTGCTGGAGCACAGCCGGGGCATCCTGCACCAGGTGGAGCGCGCCCGCGACGACCTGGGGCGCCTGCGCGGCGGCCTGGCGGGGCGCGTGGCCGTGGGCCTGCCGAACAGCGTCGCCCGCGTGCTGACCGTGCCCCTCACCCGCGCGTTCCGCGAGGCCTTGCCGGAGGCGCGGCTGTCGATCAGCGAAGGACTCTCGGGCAGCCTGCAGGAAGGGCTGGTCAGCGGCCGGCTGGACATCGTCGTCCTCTACAACGCCCAGCCGGCGCGCGAACTGGACCTCACGCCCCTGATGGAAGAGGACCTGCTGCTGGTGCGCGCCCGCCCGCCGGGCCTGCACGAGGATCCGCCGCCGGGGCCGGTGTTGCTGGAGGAAGTGGCGCGGATGCCGCTGGTGATCCCGACCCGGCCGAACGCGATCCGCATGCACGTGGAAGCCGAGATGGCGGACATCGGCTGCCGGCCCAACGTGGCGCTGGAAATCGACGGCGTCTCGGCGATCCTGGACCTGGTGCTCGATGGCGCCGGCTGCGCCATCCTCTCGCGCAACGCCTTGCTGAACAGCCCCCGCCCCTCGGCCTACACCGCGCAGCAGATCGGCACGCCGCCGCTGCGCATCCGGCTGTCGCTGGCGACCAGCCTGCAGCGGCCGGCGACGCCGGTGCAGAAGGCGACGCTGGATCTCATCCGGGCGAAGGCGCCGGGGGTGGTCGCGCGGGTGTTCTGATGTTCGGCTGGGGTTCGCTGCGCTCACCACCAGCCTACGCGATCGCGTGCTGCACGAACCACACCACCGCCGTCAACGTGAAGAACCCCGCCACCGTCGTCCCCAGCTGCGCCGCCGCGGCCATCGTGTCGTGCCCGTGCTCCTGCGCCAGGATCGGGTAGATCCCCAGCATCGGCACCGCGCTCATCACCACCACCGCCACCTGCAGCTCGCGCGCCATCGGCGGCAGCAGCAGCACCGCCACCAGCACGCACAGCGGATGCAGCAGCAGCTTGCCGGCGGCGATCGCCGCGACGTCGCGGGCCAGCCCGCGGGCCGGGATGCCCACCAGCGAGCCGCCGATCACGAACAGCGCCACCGAGCCGCAGGCCAGCGCGAACAGGTCCACCGTGCGCGCGACCGGCGCCGGCAGGTGCCAGCCCGCCAGCGAGAACAGGAAGCCGATGGCGATGCCCCAGATCATCGGGTTGCGCGCCACGCTGCGCAGCGACTGCGCCAGCGCCACGCGCAGCCGCTCGCCGCGCCCCTGCCCCGCCACCGCCTCGCCCGGGTCGCTGCCCGCCAGCGCCAGCGAGAAGGGCAGCAGCAGGAAGTTCTCGACCACCATCGCGAGCGCCAGCGCGACGCCGGCGTTCACCGGGCCGAACAGCTGCGTGACCAGCGGGAAACCGATGAAGCCGCTGTTGGGGCAGGACATGCCCATGCCCACGATCGCCGCCTGCGACAGCGGCTTGCCCGCCACGCGGCGCGCCCACAGCACGCCCAGCAGGTTGGCGGCCAGCGAGCCGCCGGCATAGGCGGCCACGAACACCGGGTTGAGCACCTCCGCCACGCTGCGCTGCGACAGCGCGTTGAACAGCAGCGCCGGCAGCGCGATGTTCACCACGAACTTGCCGAACACGCGCATGTCGGCGCGGGCGAACAGCCCGGCGCGCGTGCACAGGAATCCGATGCCGGCCGCGAGGTAGATCGGGCCGGTGATCGCCAGAACCGAAGGCACGGGGCGGCTACTGGCGCGGGATCTTCGCCCGCGTGATCACGTCGCTCCAGCGCTGGATCTCGCTCGCGAGCAGCGAGCCGAGCTGCTCGGGCGTGCTCCAGCGCGCATCCACCGCGAGGTCGGCCAGGCGCTTCTTCAGCGCGGGGCTTTCCAGCACGACCTTCAGTTCGCGGTTGAGGCGGTCGATCACCGGGCGCGGCGTCTTCGCCGGCGCCGCCAGCGCGTTCCACGAAGCGATGTGCAGGCCCTTCAGAGCACCGCCGCTCTCGGACGCGGTCGGAACGTCGGGCAGCCCCGTCGGCCGCTTCTCGCCGAAAGTCGCCAGCGCGCGCAGCGCCTTCGCGGTGATCTGGGTCTTCACCGGCGCCAGGATCTCCACGCCGGCATCGACCTCGCCGGAACGCAGCGCGGTGATCACCGCCGGCGTGCCGTTGAAGGGGATCACCTGCACGTCGATGCCGGCGGTGGTCTTGAACAGTTCCGCCGCCAGGTTCTGCGTGCTGCCGACGGCCACCGTGGCGACGTTCAGCTTGCCGGGGTTCGCCTTCGCGTACGCCAGCAGGTCGGCGAGCGTCTTGAAGCGCGAGTTCTGCGCCACCACGACGGCGATGTCGAAGGTGCCCAGCAGCGAGATCGGCGCGAAGTCCTTGCGCGCGTCGAAAGGCAGCTTAGAGAACATGCCTTCGCTCACGGCCGTGCCGTTGCTCATGAGGAGCAGCGTGTAGCCGTCAGGCTCGGCCTGCGCGACGAGCGAACCGGCCGTGACGCCGCCGGCGCCCGGCCGGTTGTCGATGATCACGCTCTGCCCGAGGCGCTCGCCGAGCTCCTGCCCGACCGCGCGCGCCGTCAGGTCGGCGACGCCGCCGGGGCCGAAGGGGACGACGATGCGGATGGTCTTGGTGGGCCAGGTGCCCTGGGCGGCGAGCCAGGGCGTGAAGAGGGCGGCGGCCGCGCCGGCCAGCGCCAAACGGCGGTGTTGGTTCATCCGGCTATCGTGCCACACCCAGCAGGCGGTCCAGCAGCTGCGGCGCCGCGCGCAGGGCGGCGGCCGTGTCCGCGTGCACGATGGTGCCGTGGTCCAGCACGATCGCCTGGTCGGCGATCGCCAGGATGGCCTGCGGATGCTGCTCCACGATGATGGCCGAGAGGCCCTCCTCGCGCGTGATGCGCGCGATGGCGCGCAGCAGCTCCTGCACGATGATGGGCGCGAGGCCTTCCAGCGGCTCGTCCAGCAGCAGCAGCCTGGGGTTGACGACCAGCGCGCGGCCCATGGCGAGCATCTGCTGTTCGCCGCCGGACAGCTGCGTGCCCAGGTTGCCCTTGCGCTCCGCCAGGCGCGGGAACAGCTCGTAGACGCGCTGCGGCGTCCAGCGGCCCGGCCGCGCCACGGCCGTGAGGTTCTCGTGCACCGTGAGCGACTTGAAGATGTTGCGCTCCTGCGGCACCCACCCGATGCCCGCGCCGGCGCGCTGGTGCGGCGCCAGCTTGTGCAACGCGGCGCCCGCGAGCGTGATCGTGCCGCCGTGCTGCCGGGTCGCGCCGGCCAGCGTGTTGATCAGGGTCGTCTTGCCGGTGCCGTTGCGACCGAGCAGCGCGAGCGTCTGCCCTTCGCCGAGCGCGAAGGAGATGTCGTTCAGCACCACGGCCTCGCCGTAGCCCGCGCTCAGGTGCTCGACCTTCAGGAGTTCAGCCATGCGTGGCCTCCGTCGCGGTGGGCAGCTGCTCGTTGATCTCGTCGCCGTGGCCCAGGTACACCGCCTTCACCTCCGGGTTGGCCGCGATCTCGTCGGGCGTGCCTTCGGTCAGCACGCCGCCGTTGACCAGCACGGTCATGCGGTCGGCGAAGCTGAAGACGAGGTCCATGTCGTGCTCGATCAGCAGCACGGACACGTCGGCCGGCAGTTCGGCCACCGTCTGCAGCAGTTCCTCGCGTTCGCCGGCAGGAACGCCGGCCACCGGTTCGTCCAGCAGCAGCACGCGCGGCTCGCAGGCCAGCGCGATGGCGATCTCGAGCAGGCGCCGCTTGCCGTAGGGCAGGTGCTCCGTCTTCTGGTTCGCGACCTCGGCCAGCCGGAACTGCTCCAGCAGTTGCTGCGCGCGCTCGGCCACCGCGGCGTCCTTGCCGAGGGAGCGCCACCAGCGCGCGCCCAGGCCGCGCTGCTGCGACACCACCAGCGCCAGCGTCTGTAGCGGCGTCATGGACGCGAACAGCTGGTTGATCTGGAAGGTGCGCACCATGCCGCGGCGCACGCGCTGGTGCGGCGCGAGCCGGCTGATGTCGCGGCCTTCCAGCGTGATGCGGCCGGCGGTGGGCGGCAGCACGCCCGTCAGCAGGTTGATGAGCGTCGTCTTGCCGGCGCCGTTCGGCCCGATCAGCGCGTGGCGGGCGCCGCGCCGCAGGTCCAGCGAGACGTCGTTGGTGGCGGTGATGCCGCCGAACTTCTTCACCAGGCCCTGGCAGGACAGCACGATGTCGCTCATGCGCGCTTCCTCCACCAGGTCCAGGGCTTGAACAGCCGGTCGCGGCCGATCAGCACCAGCAGCACCAGGAACAGGCCGATCCAGAAGGTCCAGTACTGCGGCGTCAGCTGCGACAGCAGGTCCTGCATCAGCTTGAACACGATCGCGCCGATGAAGCCGCCATAGAGCCAGCCCACCCCGCCGATCACCAGCATCAGCAGCACGTCGGCCGAGCGGTGGAACTCCAGGATGTCGATGGAGGCGAAGCCGGTGGTCTGCACCAGCAGCGCGCCGGCGGCGCCGGCCATCGCGGCGGCGATCGTGTACACGGTGATGAGGCGCGCGTGCACCGGGATGCCGATGGCCATCGCGCGCAGGCGGTTGTCGCGGATCGCCTTCAGCGTCGCGCCGAAGGGCGAGTGCACGATGCGCCGCGCCACCAGGAACAGCAGCAGCAGCACCGACACCGAGTAGTACGCGGCGGTGCGGCCGTACAGGTCGAACTCGAAGCGGCCCAGCACCGGCTTGAACATCAGGCCCTGGATGCCGTCGGTGCCGCCGGTGAGCCAGTCCAGCTTGTTCGCCAGCTCCAGCAGCAGCAGCGCCACGCCCAGGGTCACCATCAGGCGCGTGAGGTCGGTGCCGCGCAGCACCGTGAGGCTCGCCACCAGGCCCAGCAGGGCCGCCGCGCCCATGGACACCAGCAGGCCCAGGTGCGGGTCGGGGTTCACGTGCTGGCAGAACAGCGCGGCGATGTAGCCGCCGAAGCCGAAGAAGGCGACGTGGCCGAGCGACACGATGCCGCCGTAACCCAGCACGAGGTCCAGCGACACGGCGAACAGGCCGACGATGGCGACCTCGTTGATGATCAGCGCGTAGCTGGGGAGCAGCACCGGCGCCGCGAAGGCCAGGAGCCACAGCACGGGCTCCCACATCTTCATGCGGCTGTCGCGCAGCAGCGAAGCCTGGGCTGCGTTCATGCCTTGCCCCCTTGCCGCACGAACAGGCCGTGCGGCTTCCACAGCAGGATGACGATCATCAGGCTGTAGACGATGAAGCCGCCCATCTTGGGGATGTAGTACTTGCCCGCCACGTCGGCGATGCCCAGCAGCAGCGCCGCCAGCAGCGGGCCGGTGATCGAGGAGGTGCCGCCGACGGCCACCACGATCAGGAAATAGATCATGAACTTGAGCGGGAAGGTCGGGTCCAGCCCCAGCACCTCGGCGCCCAGCGCGCCGCCCAGGCCCGCGAGGCCCGAGCCGAAGGCGAAGGTGGAGAGGAACACCACGTTGACGTTGATGCCCATGCCGGCGGCGACGCGCTGGTCGTCTACCGAGGCGCGCAGGCGGCTGCCGAAGCGCGTCTTTGCCAGGATGTACTGCAGGACGACCGTGAGCGCCGCGCACACCGCGATGATGAACAGGCGGTAGTGGCCCATGCCCAGCGAACCGATCTCGGTGCGGCCCTTGAGCCAATCCGGCAGCTGCATGATCTGCTGCGTGGAGCCGACGTAGAAGTCCACCGCCGCCACCGACATGAACGCGAGGCCGATGGAGAACAGCACCTGGTCCAGGTGCGGCTTGTGGTACAGCGGCCGGTACAGCGTGCGCTCCAGCACGGCGCCCACCAGGGCCGGCACAAGGAAGGCCAGCGGCAGGCAGACCAGGAAGGGCACGTCGTAGCGCTGCATCAGCAGCACGGTGACGTACCCGCCCACCATGGCGAAGGCGCCATGGGCCAGGTTGATGAAGTTCATCAAGCCCATGGTGACGGCCAGTCCGACCGCCAGCACGAACAGCAGCATGCCGTAGGCGATGCCGTCGAAGAGGATGGTGAGCATGTGAGAGGGGCGCCCGCGGCGCCCTGCGCTGCGATTACTTCCGCGCCTTCCCCGGATCCTTCACGTCCTTGATGACGTCGAATTCCACGTTGTACAGCGAGCCGTTCTTCTTCTCGACCTTGCGCAGGTAGATGTTCTGCACGATGTCGCGGGTCTGCGCGTCGATGTACACCGGGCCGCGCGGGCTTTCGAAGACCATGCCCTTCATCGCGGCCACGAGCGCGTCGCCGCCGCCCTTGCCGCCGGTCTTCTTCAGCGCTTCGTAGATCACGCGCATGCCGTCGTAGCCGCCCACGGCCATGAAGTTCGGCCGCAGGTTGTTGTTGGCCTTCTCGAAGGCGGCCACGAACTTCTTGTTGGCCGGCGAGTTGTGGTCGGCCGAGTAGTGGTGCGAGGTGACCACGCCCAGCGCGACCTCGCCCATGTCGGCCAGCTGGTCGTCGTCGGTCACGTCGCCGGTGCCGATCAGCTTGATGCCCGCCTTGTCCATGCCGCGCTCGGCGAACTGCTTCATCAGCGCCGCGCCGGCGCCCGAGGGCACGAACACGAACAGCGCGTCCGGCTTGAGGTCGCGCACCTTCTGCAGGAAGGGCGCGAAGTCCGGGTTCATCAGCGGCACGCGCAGCTTCTCGACGATCTTGCCGCCGTTGAACTGGAAGCGCTCGTTGAAGAACTTCTCGGCGTCGATGCCGGGGCCGTAGTCGGACACCAGCGTCACCACGCTCTTGATGCCGTTCTTGGGCGCCCAGTCGGCCAGCGCCACGGCGGCCTGCGGCAGCGTGAAGCTGGTGCGGACGATGTAGGGCGAGGCTTCGGTGATGCTCGACGTGGCGGCGGCCATCACCACCAGCGGCGTCTTGGATTGCGTGGCGATCGGCGCGACGGCCAGGGCGGAGGGCGTGATGCCCATGCCGGCCAGGACGTTGACGTGGTCGTTGACCACCAGTTCCTGCGCCAGGCGGCGGGTGTTGGCCGGCACGCTGCCGTCGTCCTTCACGATCAGCTCGATCTTCTTGCCCGCGACGGTGTTGCCGTTCTGCGCCATCCACAGCTTGGCGGCGGCCTCGATCTGGCGGCCCGTGGTGGCCTGCTGGCCCGTCATCGGCAGGATCAGGCCGATCTTGAAGACGTTGTCCTGGGCGAAGGCGAGGCCGGTGGCGCCGGACAGGCCGAGGACGATCGCGGCATGGAGGAAGCTTCTCTTGTGCATGGCTTTCGGGCTCCTGAGGTTGGTGCAGGCGTGCGTGCACGTTGCCGCCCGCGTGACGTCGCTGCGCATTCTGGTCGCACGGCGTCCGCGCGCAAGCTGGGACCGGACTCTAGCAGTTATCGACAAATGCAATAGCGATGCGGCCGTTATGGCGATGAGCAGGGGCTCGGCGCGCGCATCAGCGCTGCCGGATCAGGCGGACGCCCGGCATGCGGGCCGGGTCGGGGCTCTGCACCGCCTCGCGCAGGTTGCGCTGGGCCAGGCGGGAGTGCTCGCGCATGATCCCCTCGGCGCGGGCGCCCTCGCGCCGCTCGATGGCGTCGAGCACCTGCCGGTGCTGGTCCTGCGCCACGATCAGCATGTCGCGCGCCTTCGGCGAGTTGGCCTGCACCACCACGAAGCCCGAGGGCGAGGCGAAGGGCAGGTTCACCACCCGCTCCAGCTCGCGCGCCAGCACCGTGCTGCCGGCCATCTCGGCGAGCAGGTTGTGGAAGCGCTGGTTCAGGGCGACGTAGCGGGTGAAGGCCTCGTCGTCCAGCGCGTGCTGCTGCAGCACGGCATCGATCTCCGCGAGACAGGCGCGTGCCTCGGCCAGGACGACCGAGGCCACGCCCCGTTCCGCCGCGAGCCGGGCCACCAGGCCTTCGATGGTGCCGCGCAGTTCGATGGCGTCGGCGACGTCGCGCTCGGAGAAGGTGCGCACCGCGTAGCCGCCGTTGGGAAGCGCCTGCAGCAGGCCCTCCTGCTCCAGCCGCATGAGGGCCGCGCGGATGGGCGTGCGGGAGACGCCCAGGCGCTCCACCAGCGTGAGCTCCGCGATGCGGGCGCCGCCGGCCAGCTCGCCGGCCAGGATCATCTCGCGCAGGCGCAGCTGGGCCTTGACGGCCTGGGAGGCGCTGGCGTCGTCGCCGGCCGGCAGGGGCAGCCGGGCGCTCATGCAGGACTTTCTGTATACATGAAGCGAGATTACCGGCGGCGAGTCTTGGCGTCAATGCCAGAGCTGCAGAGGAAAACGAGCGCTACCACCCGGCCCTCGATGTATACAGGCGGTATTCCTTGGGCCATAATTCCCCATCCCTTCCCCACTTCCGCCTGCCCTGCCATGTTTCCCAAGAACGCCTGGTACGTCGCCTGCATGCCCGACGAGATCGATGACAAGCCGCTCGGCCGCACCATCTGCAACGAGAAGATCGTGTTCTACCGGGGCGTCGACAGCCGGGTCGCCGCGCTGGAGGACTTCTGCCCGCACCGCGGCGCCCAGCTGTCGCTCGGCACCGTCTGCGAGGGCAACCTGGTCTGCGGCTACCACGGCCTGGTGATGGGCTGCGAGGGCAAGACCGTCTCCATGCCCGGCCAGCGCGTGCAGGGCTTCCCCAGGATCCGCGCCTACCCCGTCGTCGAGAAATACGGCTTCATCTGGGTGTGGCCCGGCGACGCCGCCCTGGCCGACCCCGCCAAGATCCACCACCTGGCCTGGGCGGAGAGCCCCGACTGGGCCTACGGCGGCGGCCTGTACCACATCGCGTGCGACTACCGGCTCATGGTCGACAACCTGATGGACCTGACGCACGAGACCTACGTGCACACCACCAGCATCGGCCAGAAGGAGATCGACGAGGCGCCGGTGACGACGAAGACCGACGGCGACCACGTGATCACCAGCCGCTTCATGGACAACGTGATGGCACCGCCCTTCTGGCGCGCCAACCTGCGCGGCAACCAGCTGGCCGACGACGTGCCGGTGGACCGCTGGCAGGTCTGCCACTTCTACCCGCCGAGCCACGTGATGATCGAGGTCGGCGTGGCCCACGCGGGCCACGGCGGCTACGAGGCGGACCCCAAGCACAAGGTGTCCAGCATCGTGGTGGACTTCCTGACGCCGGAAACCGAGACCAGCATGTGGTACTTCTGGGGCATGGCGCGCAACTTCAACGTGAAGGACACCAACCTCACGGCGCAGATCCGCGAGAACCAGGGCCGCGTGTTCGCCGAGGACAAGATGGTGCTGGAGGCGCAGCAGCAGAACCTGGCCAAGTACCCGGATCGCCGGCTGCTGATGCTCAACATCGACGCCGGCGGCGTGCAGTCGCGGCGCATCATCGATCGCATGATCGCGGCCGAACAGCCGCAGAAGCTGGCGGCCTGACCCGATGACGCAGCTCACCCTGAAGGTCGTCCGCCGCAGGCAGGAAGCGCAGGACATCGCCAGCTTCGAGCTGGCCCGCCCGGACGGCGCCCCCCTGCCCGCGTTCAGCGCCGGCTCGCACATCGACGTGCAGGTGCCCGGCGGGCCGGTGCGGCAGTATTCGCTGTGCAACGACGCGGCGGAGCAGCACCGCTACCGCATCGCCGTGCTGCGCAACGCGGCCTCGCGCGGCGGCTCGGCCGGCATGCACGACGCCGTGCGGGAAGGCGACACGCTGCAGGTCAGCGAGCCGCGCAACCACTTCCCGCTGGTCCAGGCGCAGCGGACGCTGCTGTTCGCGGGCGGCATCGGCGTGACGCCGCTGCTGTGCATGGCGCAGCGGCTGGCCGCGATCGGCGCCGAGTTCGCGCTGCACTACTGCACCCGCTCGCAGGAGCGCACCGCCTTCCGCGAGGAGATCGCCGCCTCCGCCTGGGCCGCCCGCGCGCGCTTCCACTTCGACGACGGCCCGCCCTCGCAGAAGCTGCACCTGGAGCGGGCGCTCGGGGCGCCGCAGCCGGGGACGCACGTGTACGTCTGCGGGCCCACGGGTTTCATCTCCTTCGTGCTCAAGACGGCCGAGGGCCTGGGCTGGAGCAAGGAGCAGCTGCACGTCGAGTACTTCGGCGCCGAGACGCAGGACAAAGCCCGCGATGGCGCCTTCCAGGTGAAGATCGCCAGCACCGGCGCGACCTACGAGGTGCCGGCGGACCAGACGGTGGTGCAGGCGCTGCAGGCTCACGGCATCGAGATCCTCACCTCCTGCGAACAGGGGGTGTGCGGCACCTGCATCACGCGCGTGCTGCAGGGCGAGTGCGACCACCGCGACCTGTACTTCACCGACGAGGAGAAGGCGAAGAACGACCAGTTCACGCCCTGCTGCTCGCGGGCGAAGAGCGCCCTGCTGGTGCTGGATCTCTAGGAGCTGGGGTTCGCTGCGCTCACCACCAGCCTACGGGCGCCGACCGTTTAATATCCGCTCTTCCCCGAGAGAGACACGACCATGATGAAACTCCCCGCCCGCTACGACCACGTCGGCAGCTTCCTGCGCCCGAAGTACCTGCTGGAGGCCCGCGCCCAGAAGGCGCGCGGCGACATCACGCCCGAGCAGCTGCGCAAGGTCGAAGACCAGGCGATCGCCGAGATCGTGAAGTTCCAGGAGGACGTGGGCCTCAAGAGCATCACCGACGGCGAGTTCCGCCGCACCTATTTCCACATCGACTTCCTGGAGCAGCTGGGCGGCGTCAAGACCGACATCCCGGTCACGGTCGAGAAGCCCGACGGCACCGAGGAACTGGCCCCGCCGGTGATCCGCGTGATCGACAAGGTGCGCCACGCCAAGGACATCCAGAAGCCCGACTTCGAATACCTCAAGTCCCAGGTGTCCGCCGGCCGCACGCCCAAGGTGACCATTCCGTCGCCGACCATGCTGCACTTCCGCGGCGGCCGCGCCGGCATCAGCAAAGAGGCCTACCCCGAGCTGGACCCGGTGTTCTACGACGACGTGGCCAAGGCCTACGGCGACGAGCTGCGCTCCCTGTACGCGGCGGGCTGCCGCTACGTGCAGATGGACGACACCAACCTCGCCTACCTGTGCGACGAGAAGATGCGCGAGGCCGCCCGCCAGCGCGGCGACGACCCCAACGAGCTGCCGCACCGCTACGCGAAGTTCATCAACAAGGTCGTGGCGCAGAAGCCCGAAGGCATGCTGCTCGCCATGCACCTGTGCCGCGGCAACTTCAAGAGCACGCACGCGGCGGCCGGCAACTACGAGCCGGTGGCGGAGGCCCTGCTGAAGGAAATGGACATCGACGCGTACTTCATGGAGTACGACGACGAGCGTTCCGGCGACTTCCGCCCGCTGCGCTACCTGCCCAAGGGCAAGACCGTGGTGCTGGGCCTGGTGACCACCAAGTTCGGCCAGCTGGAAAGCAAGGACGCCCTGAAGCGCCGCATCGAGGAAGCCGCGAAGTACGCGCCGATGGAGCAGCTGGCCCTGTCGCCCCAGTGCGGCTTCTCCAGCACGGTCCACGGCAACAACATCGCCGTGGAAGACCAGCGCAACAAGCTGCGCCTGGTGATCGAGACCGCGCGGGAGATGTGGGGCGAGGATTGATCGTCATCCCCGCGAAGGCGGGGACCCAGGGCTCCCCCAAAAGCGCCGCCATCGCGGCGCTTTTTCTTTGCGCGCGCTCAACTTTCCGGGTCATGCAAAACCCGCATGACTTCATTCAGGCAGAATCGTCCTCTCTCCCTCACCTTTCCTCCCGAACAAGTGAAGTACCAGAACACCAGTGCGTTCCTCGCCCAGGTTGCCGCCCGCAACCCGGGCCAGCCCGAATACCTCCAGGCCGTGACCGAAGTGATGGAGAGCCTGTGGCCCTTCATCGAGCGCAACCCGCGCTACACCGAGCACGGCCTGCTCGACCGCCTCGTCGAGCCCGAGCGCATGATCCAGTTCCGCGTGAGCTGGATCGACGACAAGGGCGAGGTCAACGTCAACCGCGGCTACCGCATCCAGCACAGCTCCGCGATCGGCCCGTACAAGGGCGGCCTGCGCTTCCACCCCTCGGTCAACGCCTCGATCCTGAAGTTCCTGGCCTTCGAGCAGACCTTCAAGAACGCGCTGACCACGCTGCCCATGGGCGGCGCCAAGGGCGGCAGCGACTTCGACCCCAAGGGCAAGAGCCCCGGTGAGGTGATGCGCTTCTGCCAGGCCTTCGTCACCGAGCTGTACCGCCACATCGGCGGCGACACGGACGTGCCGGCCGGCGACATCGGCGTGGGCGGCCGCGAGGTCGGCTTCATGAACGGCATGATGAAGAAGATCACCAACCGTTCCGACTGCGTCTTCACCGGCAAGGGCATGGCCTACGGCGGCTCGCTGATCCGCCCCGAGGCCACCGGCTACGGCACGGTGTACTTCGCGCAGGAGATGCTGCACCGCTCGGGCCGCGACCTGCAGGGCATGCGCGTCAGCGTCTCGGGTTCCGGCAACGTGGCGCAGTACGCGGTGGAGAAGGCCATGGCGCTGGGCGCCAAGGTCGTCACCGTGTCCGACTCCAGCGGCACCGTGATCGACGAGGACGGCTTCACGCCGGCCAAGCTCGCCGAGCTGATGGAGGTGAAGAACCACCTGTACGGACGCGTGAGCGAGTACGCCGAGCGCACCAAGAGCCGCTTCCACGCCGGCATGAAGCCCTGGGGCGTGAAGGTCGACGTCGCCCTGCCCTGCGCGACGCAGAACGAGCTGGACGAGGAAGACGCCCGCACGCTGGTGAAGAACGGAGTGATCTGCGTGGCCGAGGGAGCCAACATGCCCTCGACGCTGGGCGCCGTGGAAGTGTTCGAGCAGGCCAAGGTGCTCTACGCGCCGGGCAAGGCCAGCAACGCCGGCGGCGTGGCCACCTCCGGCCTGGAGATGAGCCAGAACGCCATGCGCCTGTCGTGGCCGCGCGAGGAAGTCGACGCGCGCCTGCTGGTCATCATGAAGGGCATCCACGCGGCGTGCGTCCAGCACGGCCAGCGCGAGGACGGTTCGGTGAGCTACGTCGCCGGCGCCAACGTGGCCGGCTTCGTCAAGGTCGCCGAGGCCATGCTGGCCCAGGGCGTGGTCTGAGGGGCCTGCCCGGGCCTCCCTCGCGCCGCGTCAGCGGCGCGGCGCGAGCGCCGCGCTCAGGCCGGCGATCATCTCGCCTTGTTCGGGGGCGCTGAGCGCCGGCATCATCCAGCCCATGTCGGCCAGCGTCTCCGCCACGGTGCGGCTCGCGCCGAAGCTGGCCATGACGCCGGCCAGCTCCGCGTCCGTGCAGCACTCCCACAGCACGGGCATCGTCCGCTCCTCGGCATCGAGGTGCTGCAGGTACCGGGCGATGAAGGCGTTCAGCGCCCGGTAGAAGGCGAGTCCGCCGGCGCGGCGCTGCGCCGCGGGCGCCGCGTCCACATCGCGCAGCATCTGCAACAGCTCCTCCTGCGCCCGTTCCAGCGCCTCGTGCTCGCCGTCGAGCGCGGTGCGGCTCGCCTTGCGGGCGAGCAGCGGGTGGATGAACCGCTCCTCGTGCACGGCGTGCGCGGACAGTTGCGCCAGCACGGCCGCCAGCTCCCTGGAGAGTTCGCGCACCGCCTCCTGCTGCTGGCAGTCCGCCGTGGCTGCGTGCTGCGAGAGCCGGAAAAGCCGGGCGCGCAGTCCCTTGTGCACCTTGGTGTAGAAGTCGATCCTGCCTGCGTTCGTCATTTGCGCCTCCTGGTGGCTGCGGGCGGGTGCTGCCGGACCAGCTGCACCAGCGCCCGAATGAATGCCCTCGCCTGCTCCACGTCGGCGCGCACCAGCTGCGCCGCCAGCGGCGCCTCCCATTCCGCGGCGGCCGCGGAGAGGCGCGCTAGGGTGCTGCTGCCCTGGGGGGTGAGCCCCGCCCGCGGCGCGCGCTGGTGATCGGGATTGGGCTCGTAGCGCAGCAGGCCTTCCTGCTCCAGCGCGTCCGCGACCCGCTGCACGCTCTGGCGCGCCAATCCCAGGCGGCGCGCGAGTTGCGCCACCGTCTGTCCCCCGGCCGAAGCCGCGGAGAGCACCTTCCAGCGCGCCCCGGTCTGGCCGACGGCCGCCGCGATGGCGTCTCCGCTGCGACCGAGCTCGCCGGCGAGTTCATAGACATCCGCCACGAGCAGGGCGAAGCCCTCGGCATCCAGGGTCGGCCTGGTTCGGCTGGTCATGACAGCATACTGTCATTTTGAACGCATGCTGTCAATATCGTTTCCCGCCGCCGGACCGCGCACAATGGCGCGAGGCTCGTGCAGGAGGACGTCATGCTGCCCTCGCCCATGCTCACCCGGCGCCCCGTGCTGGCCGCCCTCGCCGCCGCCGGCCTGGCCCTGCCTTCGGCGCGCGCGGCCACGATGCAGTCGTGGAAGCTCGCCACCTCGCGCCGCACCGGCATCCACGACGTCGCCCCGGCGCCCGACGGCGGCGTCTGGTTCAGCGCCCAGGCCAGCGGCCACCTCGGCTGGTTCGAGCCCGCCACCGGCCGCACCGAACTCGTCCCGCTCGGCTCCGGCTCGTCCCCGCACGGCGTGATCCAGGGGCCCGACCGCGCGGCCTGGCTCACCGACGGCGGCCAGAACGCCATCGTGCGCGTGGGCTGGCCCGACCGGAAGATCACGAAATTTCCGCTGCCCACCGGCACGCCCTGGGCCAACCTGAACACGGCCACCTTCGACGGCGACGGCGACCTGTGGTTCACCGGCCAGGCCGGCTACGTCGGCCGCGTCGCCGTGCGCAGCGGCCAGGTGAGCGTGAAGGAAGCGCCGCGCGGCCGCGGCCCCTACGGCATCTGCACCACGCCCTCCGGCGACGTGTGGTGGTGTTCGCTGGCCGGCTCCTTCATCGCGCAGGTCGACCGCCGCAGCGGCGACTCGCGCATCGTTGAGCCGCCTACGCGCGGCCAGGGCGCGCGCCGCGTGTGGAGCGACAGCCGCGGGCGCATCTGGGTGAGCGAGTGGAACAGCGGCCAGCTCTCGGTGCACGACCCCGCCGCCAACACCTGGCGGGCGTGGAAGGTTCCGGGCGAGCGGCCGATGATCTACGCCGTCTACGTGGACGAGCGCGACCAGGTGTGGGCCAGCGACTTCGGAGGCAATGCCGTGTGGTCGTTCGACCCGCGCAGCGAGAAGTTCGAGAAGCACGCGCTCCCGCGCGAGAGCGGCAACGTGCGGCAGATCCTGGGCCGCAAGGGCGAGGTGTGGCTGCCGGAAAGCGGCACCGAGCACATCGCCGTGATCCGCACCGGCTGAGGCCCGGAGCTCAGTCCAGCACGAACACCATGCCCAGCGCGCCGAACGACAGCGTGCGCTCGCCGGCCGTGGTGTACGAGGCCAGCCCCAGCGAGTGGTAATTGGACGCGAACGCCTTGAGCGCGCCCACGCCCAGCGCCCGCGCGATCGGGCTGCGCTGCCCCGTGGCGTCGCGGATCTTGTCGCGGTGGCGTTCGGGCGAGGGATTGAGCAGGAAGGCGAGCAGCAGCACCGCGGCGGCGATCGCCAGGGGGATGAGGGTGGTCTTTCGCATCGCTGCTCATCCTAACGCCGGATCCCGGCGCTCAGCCCTGCATTCGACGGGCGCTGAAGCCATGCGCCACGGCCATGATGACCGGCAGCAACAGTTCGGGGATCAGGTAGGCGAGCCAGAGCGCCGCCGGCTCCGGCAGGCCGACCTGGCTGATGGAGACGAGCCGCCCCGTGCCGGCCAGGAAGACGCCGAGCGCGAGCAGGTACACCAGCACGCCCTGCTCGCGGATCGTGACGGCGGCCCAGGCGGCGATGAAGCCCGTGGCCAGGTACACCCCCGCCATGAAGCGGTGCACGTTGTCGAGGCGCGGCGAGGTGTCCGGCTGCCCGAGCACCATCTGCAGCGATCCGCCCAGCACGGCGATCACCGAGACGATGAACAGGCAGACCTGGACGACCCGTTGGCTGGGCGAGAGGGGAAGCGCGGAAGCCATGGCGGTCTCCTGGTGGCGCGGCGAGGGACCGCCGCGCGGGTCAAGCCCCGCCGCCGGGAACGCGGTAGGGCTCGACGCGATCTTGTTCCGCCGGATGGCTCCTGGCAACCACCGCCCGCGCCGGCTCGGTGGCGCTGAGGTTGGTCGCGTCGTGCGGCACGCCGGGCGGCACGAACAGGAATTCGCCGGCGCGGCTCACGACTTCGTTCTCCAGGCGCTGCCCCCAGCGCGTGCGGACCGTGCCTTCCAGCACGTAGATGCCGGTCTCGTAGCCCACGTGCACGTGCGGCTCGGCCTGCGCGCCGGGCGGGATCACGACCAGGTGCATCGACAGCCCGGAGGCGCCGACGGTCTGGCCGGAGATGCCGATGAAGTACGGCAGGCGCTGGCGGGTGAGGACTTCGGTGTCCGGGTGGATGGCCTGGACGGCGGAAGGGGAGGCTTCCATGGCGGCGGCTCCTGGGAGGGCGCGGGGTGGCGCACACCTTACCAGAGCCTCAGGCCGCCGCCGGCTCCTTCCACCCCAGCAACTGCGACAGCGCCCGCCCCATCACCCACGGCAGTTCGTCCCCCGGGATGAAGTCCAGCTCGCGCAGGAAATGGTCGACGGCCTCGCGATACGAACACGGCAGGCGCGACACGTCCGAGCCCCAGAACATCCGCTTCGGCCCGAAGTGCTCGTACACGCGCTTCAGGTGCGGCTTCAGGTTGGCGAAGGGATAGTCCTGCGTGCTGTAGCAGGGCGCGGCCGATGCCTTGACCGACACGTTGTCCAGCGCGCCGAGGCGCAGCATCGCGTCGAGATCCGCGAAGCAGGCGTCGTCGCGCAGGTCGCTGCGGCGCCCCAGGTGGTCGATGATCAATTGGAGCTTCGGGTGGCTGCGCGCGATGCGCTCCACCGCATCCATCCGGCCGGGGATCAGCAGCATCAGCGGGATGCCCAGGCGCTCGCAATCGTCCCAGAACCAGTCGATGGAGCCGTCGTCCAGCCAGCCGCTCCACTGCGGCTTGTGGAAGGTCATGCGGATGCCGGCCATGTGCGGCTGCGCGCGCCAGGACTGCAGCGCCGTGCGCGCATCGGGCGCGCGCGGGTCGAAGCGGCCCATCACGGCGAAGCGTTCGGGGTAGCGCGCCGCCGCCTCCAGCGCCGTCTCGTTGCAGTCGCCCACCGGCGACGGCGGCACGATGACCGCGCGGTGCACGCCCGCGGCATCCATCATCGCCACCATTTCGTCGGCACCGATCGGCTCGGCGCGATGCGGCCGCGCGCCGGGCACCGCCACGAAGGACGGGCTGGCGCGGTTCTCCTCGGGCCAGGGCCGGTCCGGCCGGTGCGCCTCCCACACGTGGACCTGGGCGTCGGTGATGATCATGCGAGGCTGCGCGGGTTGCGGAAATAGAGATCGATCGCGTTGAGTCCCAGCACGCGGCGCATCGCCGGATCGGGCACGGCTTCGTCCAGCCATGCGATGGTGCTGGCGTAGGTGGTGGACTCCACGCCCACGAAGGGGCAGTCGCTCGCCCACAGCATGCGCTCGTAGCCCACGCGCCGGCACAGCTCGCGGGCCAGTTCGGCCGCGTGGTCGCCCAGCCGGTAGCCCGCCGACAGCTTGACCCAGGTACGCCCCTTCTCCACCGAGCGCGTCACCGCCTCGAAGCCGGCGCACTTCTCGCGCAGGACGGGGTCGGGCCGGCCGATGTGGTCGATCACGATCTTCACGCCCGAGCGCTCCAGGTGCGGGAGCACCTGCGGGATGCGCGGGCCGTCCAGGTGCAGGTGCACGTGCCAGTCGAGGTCGGCCAGGCGGTACAGGAACTTGCGGTAGTCGAAGCTGGTGAGGTCGGGCAGCTCCTGCATGCTGATGAAGGGCAGCCGCACCCCGACGAAGCCCTGCCGCGCCAGTTGTTCCAGCTCGTGCCGGCTGGTGGAGGGATCGAGGATGGCCGTGCCGCGCCACAGCGGGCGCGTGCGCAGCGACTGCGCGACGTAGTCGTTGCAGTCGCCCCAGGGGCTCGCCGCGGCGATCACGCAGCACTTCACGCCGTGCTCGTCGAGCGTGGCTTCCAGCTGCTCCGCGGTGAATTCGTAGCCGGGGCTGTGCCGCGGGTTCGGCAGCAGCGGCATGCCTTTGCGGAAGACGTGCACGTGCGCGTCCACCAGCGGCGCATCCGGACGCGCCGTGTTGCGAATGGGGAGCATGCTCAGATCTTGATGTTCGCCTGCTGGATCACCTGCGCCCACTTGCGCCGTTCGCGCTCGAACACGGCGGCCATCTCGGCGCGGGTGCTCGCCCGCGGCTCCACGCCCAGTCCGAGCAGGCGCTGGCGCAGGTCGGGGAGCGCCATCACGTCGCGCATCGCGGCGTTGAGCGTCTCCAGCACCGGCTCCGGCGTGCCCTTGGAGGCATAGAGCGCGTTCCAGCCGGTGACCTCGTAGCCGTCCAGGCCGGCTTCCTTCACCGTTGGCACCTGCGGCAGCCAGGGCGTGCGCTTCGGTCCCGTCGTCGCGATGGCGCGCAGCACGCCGGCATCGATGCCGCCGCGCAGGGCGGCATAGGACTCGAAGCCCACGTCGACGTCGCCGCGGCGCAGCGCGGTCTGCACCTCGCCCGAGGTCTTGAAGGGCACCAGGGTGGCGTCGACCTTGGCGACCGACTTGAACAGCTCGCCGGAGAGGTGCTGCGTGCTGCCCGGATTGATGGTGCCGATGGTCAGCTGGCGCTTGCGCCCTGCGGCCAGCAGCGCCTTCAGGTCGGTGAACGGGCTCTCCTTGGCCACCAGCAGGTTCAGGTCGAAGCCGGCCAGCGAAGAAACCGGCAGGAAGTCCGTCTGCGGGTCGTAGGGCAGCTTCAGCAGCGTGGTGGCGATCGTCGTGCCGTTGCTCAGCAGGATCAGCGTGTAGCCGTCGTGCGCGGCGCCGAGCACCGACTGCGCCGCCACGATGCCGCCGGCGCCGGGCCGGTTCTCGATGATGACCTGCTGCCCCAGCTTCTCCGAGAGCTTCTGCGAGGTCAGGCGCGTGGAGATGTCCGCCAGGCCGCCGGGGCCGAAGGGCACGACGACGCGGATCGGCTGCGAGGGGTACTTCTCCTCGGCGCGCACGGCGCCGGCGGCGGCGATGCTGGCCGCGCCGGCCAGGGCGCCGAGCACGACGCGGCGGCGCGCCGCATCAGGTGAATCGGGATGGTGCATGGGGTCTCCGAAAACGATGCGGGCAGTCTACGGAGCGCCCTCCCCCGGGCACAAATGAATTGTTTGGCGGGCGGATGCACGCCGTTCATGGCGCGGCCGCGATGTGCTCGCGCACGAGCGCCATGGCCGTCTCGGCCAGGAAGCCCTCTTCCGGGCGCAGCGCGACGCCGGGGCGCGTGACCACGCCCAGCACGCGGCTGATCTCCGGATCGGCCACGGGCACGACGGCCACGCCCTCGCCGGCGCGCACCGACAGGCGCGGGACGATCGTGAGGCCGAGGCCCCCGCGCACCATCTCCACCGCCATCGCCGTGCGCTGCGCCTCGTAGCGCCAGTGCAGCTGCTCGCGCAGCGGCCCCAGCGCGTCCTCGATGGTCATGCTGTTGCCCGCGGGCAGGCTGATGCGCACCAGCGGCTCGCCCACGAGCTCCGGCCAGGCGATGCTGCTGCGCCCCGCGAAAGGATGGCCGGCCGGACACGCCAGCACGAAGGGCTCGCGGGCGAGTGCCTGCACCGCCAACTGGTCCGGCACGCCCTGCGCGATGGTGATGCCGAAGGCGGCGGTGCCCGCCTGCACCAGTTCCGCGATCTCCGCCGGTGGGCTGTCGAACAGCCGCACCTGCACGTGCGGCAGGCGCTCGGCCGCGCGCCGCAGCAGAGGCGCGAGGATGCGTACCGACACCGTGGGCAGGCAGCCGAAGGCCACCCAGCGCGTCACCTCGCGGCCATGCCGCCGCACGTCGTCGAAGGACAGCTCCAGCTGCTGCACGGCGGCGCGGGCGCGCGGCAGCAGCGCGTTGCCGGCCTCGCTGAGCGTGACGCCGCGCGACGTGCGCACGAGCAGTTCCACGCCCAGGCTCTCCTCCAGCTTGCGCATGCGGTGGCTGATGGCCGTCTGCGACAGGTGCAGGCGCGCCGCCGCCATGGCGAAGCTGCCGCTCTCCGCGACGGCGAGGAAGGCCTGGATGCCGAGGAAATCGATCTGCACGAAGCGCGCTCCACTGGATGTGCTGCCAGCCCGCGAGTATGAAAGAGGTTCATCCCCCGCGCGAACAATTCATTTGCCGGCGCTCGCGCCGCCATGCTGTACTCGCCGCCACCCGAGGAACCTCCATGCTGCCATCCCTTCGCTCCCTGCTCCTGGCCTGCGGCATCCTGGCCGCCGCCCTGCCCGCCGCCGCCGCGTGGCCCGACAAGCCGATCCGGCTGGTGGTGCCGTTTTCTCCCGGCGGCACGGTGGACGTGGTGGCGCGCGCGGTCGCGACGCAACTGGGCAAGCAGCTCGGCACGCCCGTGGTCGTCGAGAACGTGCCCGGCGCCGGCGGATCCATCGCCACGCAGAAGGTGGCCAGCGCGCCAGCCGACGGCAACACGCTGCTCTTCACGACGCCGAACCACACGATCAACCCCGCGCTGATGGCCAAGCTGCCGTTCGACGCCGACAAGGACTTCGCGCCCGTGTCGGTGGTGGGGCAGATCCCCGAGCTGCTGGTCGCGAGCGCCGGCCAGCCTTTCAGCGACATGGCCGGCTTCGTGCGCTACGCGCGCACGCACCCCGGCGAGCTGACCTACGCGTCGGCGGGCAACGGCACCCTGCCGCACGTGACGATGGAGTTGCTGCTGCAGCGCCTGGGCCTGCGCGTGACGCACGTGCCGTACAAGGGCGCCGCACCCGCGCTGAACGACCTGCTGGGCGGGCAGGTCGCCGTGAAGCTGGACACGATCGCCACGTCCGCGCAGCACATCAAGTCGGGCCGGCTCAAGCCGCTGGCCATCGCGGGCCTGCAGCGGTCGAAGCTGATGCCGGACGTGCCCACCATCGCGGAGTCGGGCGCGCCGGGCTACCAGGGCATCCTGTGGATGGGGATCCTCGCGCCCGCGGGCACGCCCGGCGAACGCGTGGACGCGCTGCACCAGGCGATCGTGCGCTTCTCGCACCTGCCCGCGTACGAGCAGCAACTGTCCGCCAACGGCGTGGACATCGTCGCGAGCGACCCGGCCGGCTTCCGCCAGCAGATCCGCGCGGAACTGAAGCAGTGGGCCGAGGTGGTGAAGGCCGCGGCCATCCACATCGACTGAGGCCGCGGACGATGACGAGCACGCCCCCGCTCACGCAGCCGCCCGACCCGCACCCGCGCAAGCCGCGCACGCCCTGCCCGCCCGGTGCGATCGACTGCCACATCCACCTCTTCGGGCCGGCGCGGCGCTGGCCCTTCCACCCGGACAGCAAGTACAGCGCGCAGGACGCCCTGCCCGCGATGCACATCGCCCTGCAGGAAACGCTGGGACTGGCCGGTGCCGTGATCGTGAGCGGGGGCGGCTACGGCATGAACACCGCCCACCTCGAGGAGATGCTGCAGGCGGTCCCCGGGCGCTTCAAGGGCGTGGCCCTGCTGCCCCCGGACGTGACGCGCGCGGACCTGCGGCGGCTGGACGCGCTAGGCGTGCGCGGCGCGCGGTTCGTGAGCCCCGGCCACCGCGGCGCCCTGCCCCGGCTGGATGCGCGCATCGCGGGACTCGTGCACGAGCTGGGCTGGCACGTGCAGTTCTATCCGGCCGGCGACGACCTGCTGCAGAACGCCGAGGCCCTGCAGGCGCTGCCCAACGACGTGGTGCTGGATCATTTCGCGGCCATCCCGGCCGCGGGCGGCACGGATCAACCGGCGTTCCACTGCCTGCTGCGCCTGCTCGACACCGGCCGGTTCTGGGTCAAGCTCTCGGGGCCCATGCGCTGCACGCCCGGCGACTATCCCTATGCGCCCGTCACACCCATCGCCCGCGCGCTGGCGGCGCATGCGCCCGAGCGGCTGGTGTGGGGCACGGACTGGCCGCACGTCAACATGAACGGGCGCGGCATGCCGAACGACGGCGACCTGTTCGACCTGTTGGCCGAGTGGGTGCCCGACGAGGCGACGCGGCGCCGCATCCTCGTGGACAACCCGAGGCAGTTGTACGGCCCCTTCGGCGGCGCCTGATCAGCCGAAGTGCCGGCGCAGGCCGAGCCAGAGCAACTGCAAGGCCACCAGCGCCAGCGGAACGCCGACGGCGGCAGCGACTGCGCGCACGGGCGTGAGCCGCTCGCTGCGGAACACCTCCCAGCACGAGAACGCGGCGAGCACGACCGCCGCATCGAGCGCCACGGATCGCAGAGGCCCGCCGCCGTGCCAGGCGCTGGCCCAGTCGGTGAAGAAGAGCAGCCCGTAGGCCGAGAGCGTCAGGGCGGCGCAGAGCGGGAGGAGGAACTTCCGGGGGATTTGCATGCACCTCGATCGGCGGACTACGCCGCCCAGCAGCCCGCAGGCCTTGCCCATCCGCCGGTCATGTGGGACGCCTCACGGACAAGCCAGCCTGTCAGGCCGTCGCGTCGAACGCTTCATGGTAGCTGACCTCGCCGTGTGGCACGGCGCCTCCGAGGGACAGGGCCTGGAAGTACTCCGCAGGAACCCCCGGCAGGACGAGCGCCGGCTCGGCGGCGAAGCCGAAGCGGGCGTAGTAGGCTGGCTCTCCGAGCACCACGCATCCGGAAGCGCCCAGGGCATCCAGCTCCGCCAGTGCATGCCTCACGAGGAGAGTTCCGATGCCCCTTCCTTGTCCTTCGGGAGCCACGGAGACGGGACCGAGTCCGTACCAGCCGCGCGTCCCGTCGGAGATCGTCACGGGCGAGACGGCGACATGCCCGATGACCTCCCCTCCGTCCTCGGCGACGAGCGAAACGGCAAGGCGCCCGGCGCTGCGGAGCGCGCGGACGATGAAGTGCTCTGTGTGGCTCGTGTGAGCGGCCTCACGGAAAGCCGCGACGGTCACGGCGTCGATCGCCGCTGCGTCCGATGCGGATTCCTTTCGCACGAGGACCATGCGCGGTCGCGAGGTGCTCAACTCCCGAGCTCCTGCGCCAGCCCGATGAGGATGCCTTCCGGCCCGCGGATGTAGCAGAGGCGATACGCGTCGCCGTACCGGACCACCTCGCCGACGACCTCCGCGCCGAGCCGGCCGAGGCGGGCGAGCGTGGCGTCGATGTCCTCCACGGCGAACATGACACGCAGGTAGCCGAGGGCGTTCACCGGGGCCTTGCGATGATCGGAGGCCACCGGCGGCGCGAGGAAGCGCGAGAGCTCGAGCCGGCTGTGACCGTCCGGCGTCCGCATCATGGCGATCTCGACGCGCATGTGGCGCAATCCGGTGACGCCATCGGCCCAGTCGCCTTCGATGGGCGCGCGCCCCTCCAGCTGCAGGCCCAGTTCGGTGAAGAACGCGACGGCCGCATCGAGGTCTTCCACCACGATGCCGACGTTGTCCATGCGCTTGACGGTCATGCTGTCTCCGCGCCCGCTTCAGGCGTGGCCGTATTTTGCATAAGCCTCCGATCGCGCAAGCCGCGGCGCACGGATGGTCCCGCCGCCCGCCGGTTCGCCCCCGAGCGGATCGACGTAGTCGCGCTCACCGGAGGACCCGGGGCGCAGCTGGTACACGCCGATGTTGAACATGAACACGCGGTCGGACAGCGCGTTGAACCAGTGGACGTTCTGGTGTTCGTCGGAAACGGTCGACACCGCTCCCGGGCCGGCCTGCACGTCGTCGAGCGGCCGGATCAGCATGTGCGTCGCGGTCGCCTCGAGCTTGTCGAAGTGCCGCACGCGCGCCTGGCCGGCGAGCACCATGTGCATCGTGGCCAGGTTGTGATGCCCGTGCGGCACGACGGCCGTGCCCCGCGCCAGCGTGAAAAGGAAGGGCCGGAACGTCAAGGGCTGCAGCTTGCCGGCATCGTCGAGGAGGTAGAGCCTCTCCATTCCCTCGCCTTCCGCGGGGAAGCGGGCGCCGGCCGCCAGCGCTTCGAAATCGAGCGAACGCAGCAGGTCCGCCAGGTCGAGAGCGCCCAGGGACTCCTCCACCTCGCGCTGCCAGGCCAGGCCCCCGGTCTTTCCCGAGGCCAGCGACGCCGATGCGTCCTCCAGCCGGCGCAGCCAGGGGCGCGCACCCGATTTCAAGCTCCCGCGCAATGCGCCGGCCCGCGCGGAGTGCTGCAGCAGGCTGGCCGCCAGCAGGGCCTGGAGCGTCCGGGCCGAGAAGGAACGGCGGGTGAGCTGTTCGAGAGGCTGCATGTGCGTGTCGAAGCGGTCAGGGATCCGGGGCCTCGGCGTCTCCCCCGAGAAGCTGCTCCAGCCGCCGGGGGTAATTGTTCAGGAAGTCCCGGGTGACTGCAAAGTGCTCGGTCTCGTCGTACGTGGTCTCGGTGGCCCCCGACCGGTCGAACTGGATGATCCTGGCGTGCGGATAGGAAAGCAGGATCGGAGAGTGCGTGGCGATGATGAACTGCGACGAATCTTCCACCAGCTGGTGGATGGCGCTCAAGGCCGCGAGCTGGCGGTTCGGGGAAAGGGCGGCTTCCGGTTCGTCCAGCAGGTAGATTCCATCGCCGCGCAGCTTGTTCAGGAGCACTGCCATGAAGGACTCGCCGTGCGACTGGCGGTGCAGCGAGCGGCCGCCGTAGCCCTCCAGGTAGCCCGTCTCGTCCATGTACGTCGCCACGTTGAAGAAACTCTCGGCCCGCAGGAAGTAGCCGTCCCTCGGCTTCGGCACGCCGCGCGCAAGCCGCAGGACGTCGTGCAGGGGCGAGACCGACTCCGCGGTCTTGAACTGCACGTTCCTCGTTCCGCCCTCGCTGCCGAAGCCGAGCGCAAGCGCCAGCGCCTCCAGGACGGTCGACTTGCCCGCGCCGTTTTCCCCGACCAGGAAGGTCACGTTGGGATGGAAATCGAAGTTGCCGAGTTCTCGGACCGCCGGGATGGAGAACGGGTAAGCGTCGTAGTCGATCTCCGCATCCGGGCGGAAGGAGGCGCGGATCAGGTACGGCTTGGTGCGCTTGGGCATGGGTTCCTTGTAGCGGCCGACCAGGCTCGCGGCCTTCGTGGCGCTCGCTCCGGTCAGCTCTCGGGGTCGTACCCGAACTCGCGGAGTTCCTGCGAGCAGCGGCAGGCCTTGGCGATCTTCGCCGCCCACCGGACGGCGGCTTCGCGCGACGGGAGTTCCAGGACACAGAAGCCGCCGTCGAACTCCCGGGTCTGCGGGTAGGTCCCGCTCGTGACGGTGCCGTCCGCCGCGACCATCACCGGCGCCACCTCGGCGTTGATGCCGCCGCCGAACACATAGACGCCGGCATCCTTGGCCTCGCGGATCACCGCATGCGACGCTTCGCTGACGGCAGCCATGTCGCCGCCGGCGACGTCCATCGCCGACGCGGGGAAGGAGATCAGGTACTTCGTCATTGCCGGTCCCTCACACCAACACCTTTCTCTCGAGCGCCTTGCTCCAGTAGAGGACCTCGACACCCTGGCGCAAGCCGCATGCGTGGAACGGATCCGACTTCATGAGTTCGAGCACGGCCTCCTTCGACGCGGATTCGACCACCCACAAGCCGCCCTTGGGGACGGCCCCCGGATCCGGGCGGAGGGAGCCGGCCACGAGCACAGTGTCCTGGTGCTCCGCCAGCCAGTCGATATGGGCCTGCAGGTACTCGGCACGGAGCGCGCCGTGGCCGGGTTTGTCGGTGAAGAGGACAGCGAAAAGCATGGGCGGCGCGAGGTGAGCTCTAGAGGAATGTGCTGGAGCGCTCGGGTCCTGGCTGGAAGGCTGCCCAGCGTGATCGGCAGTTCGTTCCGTCTCCTCTGGCGAGGGGACGGCAGTGTCCACTGACCCGTCAGGCATCGAGCGCCTGCGCCTCGAACTCTATGCCCCCGATGTGCTTGAAGAGCAGGTTGTACACCGCACAGGCGATTGCGACGGAGACATACCCCATCACCAGGTACATGACCGGCATTGCGCGGAGAAAACCGTGCGATCTGCTGCTTCATGGAAATGGCGCCTCCCCGCGCCGGTGAGTGCAATCCGCCTTCCCGCCTGGCCACCTTGCCGCAACGTTTCCGAAGTCGACCGGCCTGTCAGCCCTCGTTCCCGCGCCTTGCCAACGCATACCTTAGCGCGACCAACACCAGCGCACCGCAGAAGAGTGCCCCAATGCCGAAGGCCACTGGCTCGTTGCGGCAAGGGGCCGCACGGGGCAAACGGGTTGACTCATGCTTCGTTCTTGCCGAAGAGTTCTTTGAACAGCCGCTCCGACTCGGCCAGTCCTGCATCGGTGAAAACCACTGACTTGGTCTTGTTCACCGGGTCGCAGATGAAGCCCTTCTCATAGAGCCGGTTCATCACGTCCCAATCGAAGGATTTCCAGGAACGGTACTTGTCATGGAGCGTCAGGTACAGCAGCGCAAGCACGGCGCGGTCGATCTTTTCCTCGTCAACGTCCATGGAAATTCCTTCTCGAACGCGCCGATTATCCTCCGCCGTCCCCGGAGCCGCCATCAGGTCACTTTCCAACGGCACTGTGCGGCCCCTTGCAGAAACGTGCCTGTGTCGACCGAGAAGTCAGGTCTCATGCGCATACTCCAGGTGGGGCCCACGTGCCTCTTAGTACTGTACGGAATACCTCTGAGATTACAGAGACGTTACCTGTACGCTCGCTCCTGGAAGGGGTGAGTTGCTCGAGCCGGTCGAGCTCTACTTCGATGAATTTCTGGATCGCTGGGATGTGCGGTGACAAGCCCATTTCCGGCGAGCGCCGCTTCACCTCCAGGAGGTCTTGAACGGCGGCCAGGAACTCTTTGTCCCTTTCTGCCACTCCCAGGAGACGATACCGGCCTGTTATCCCTAATGCCTACGCGATCTCCAGTAGCCCGGCTTGCGCCGGAACGGAGCGACAGCGAGAGCAACGATTTCGTTGCGGCGCCGTACATACACCTCAGAGAAAGGGAAGCGCCTGGGAAAGACGCGCCTCGTCTTGAACAGGTACGGCGAGCGGATTTCAGGGAACTCCGCCGCAAGGGCTACGGCGCGCTGCCGTGCTCACACCAGGAGGGACAGGGAGACCGTCTTCGCGGAAACCCGCGAGATGGAACACGATGGCCTCGCGAATCTCCGATTCGACTTCCGCGATGGTTGTGCCCGTGGCGATGCAGCCCGGAAGATCCGGGACGTATGCGGAGTAGTTGCCCTTCGCCTTTTCGATCACGATCGCGTAGCGCATAGCCGCTCGGCTTCCCCGGCACGGTAACCCGCCCAGGTTTGGTCACTCATAGTGAGTCCACATTCGAAGGACACGAACCGTGCGTTCCTTCTTGAAAACCTCGTATACCAGCCAGTGCTGGATGTTGATGCGTCGAGAGTACGCACCCTCCAAGTCGCCAACAAGCTTTTCGTAGGGAGGTGGATTCTGGAATGGATCCTGCGCCAGCACGTCCAGCATTTCCTGCGCCTTCTCCCTCAGACCCACCGCCGACAGCTTCTTTGCGTCCTTCAAGGCGTGCCTGGCGAAGACGACCTGCCACTTCACCACTTGACTTCTCTGACACTCTTCTCGAGAGGCTCAGCCATGCCCTTCTTGATCGATTCACGCATGCCAGGCACAGACAGCAGATACAGCGTCTCCTGGATTGCGTCCCAATCCTCGGCCGAAACCAGAACGGCGCTACTGCGCTTCCCCGCAATGACCACCGGCCGATGAGACTCGTTTGTCTCGTCAATCAGACGGTACAGGTTGGCGCGGGCTTCACTTGCGGTGACGGGGTTTGCCATGGGTGCTCTCCGATGAGCACAAATCGTACGCTTATTCGTACGTCAAGTCAAGAACGGCGCTTGGCGAGCTCTAACGTAAAGGTGACCGGCACGTTGGGGGGGGGGGGGGGGGGGGGGGGGGGGGGGGGGGGGGGGGGGGGGGGGGGGGGGGGAGGGGGGGGGGAGGGAGGGGGGGGGGGGGAGGGAGGGGGTGGAGCCGGGCGTACGCAATCCTCCGGTACACCAGCCCGTCC
>NZ_JBUDXE010000008.1:0-268102 GCF_054956735.1 Ramlibacter sp. bp-362 | reverse complement strand
GGATTGCGGGTCAAGCCCGCAATGACAAGTCAAGGGTTGCATGGATTGCGGGTCAAGCCCGCAATGACAAGTCAAGGGTTGCATGGATTGCGGGTCAAGCCCGCAATGACAAGTCAAGGTTGCATGGATTGCGGGTCAAGCCCGCAATGACAAGTCAAGGGTTGTCATCCCGGGCTCGACCCGGGATCCACCCCTGCGCGGCACTCCCCCGGCCACCCGCGCTATAATCGCGGGCTTCGCCGGGCATCCCCCGGCCGGTTACCGCCCCCGTCAGGGCGAGGTGAGCCCCTCACGGGAGTGACGGGCGGTTTTCGGAGAATTCCACATGGCACGCGTGTGCGAAGTGACGGGCAAGGGCCCGATGGTGGGGAACAACGTTTCCCACGCCAACAACAAGACCAAGCGCCGGTTCATGCCGAACCTGCAATACCGCCGTTTCTGGGTCGAGAGCGAGAACCGCTGGGTGCGCCTGCGCGTCTCCAGCGCCGCGCTGCGCCTCATCGACAAGAATGGCATCGACGCCGTGCTCGCAGACATGCGTGCCCGCGGCCAGGCTTAAGGAGCACCACCATGGCAGCAAAAGGCGGACGCGAAAAGATCAAGCTGGAGTCCACGGCGGGCACCGGCCACTTCTACACGACCAGCAAGAACAAGAAGACGATGCCCGAGAAGATGTCGATCATGAAGTTCGACCCGAAGGCTCGGAAGCACGTCGAGTACAAGGAAACGAAGCTGAAGTGAGGCTTGGGTGGGGGGCATGGATCCCGGGTCAAGCCCGGGATGACAACCCTCCCGCTCACCAACCTCGGCCTTGTCATTGCGGGCTCGACCCGCAATCCAAGAAAAAGCCCCGCGACGCGGGGCTTTTTTCATGCCTCAACGATACCGCGGATCATCCGGATACCGGTCCCGCCGGTTCCGGATCCCGTCGCCGTCGCGGTCGTTGCGCGTGCGCGGATACTGCGACGCGTACGGCACCGTCCCATACGGCAGCGCCTGCGCGATGATCCCCCAGGGGTTGCCGTAGCCGCCGTACGGGGTGACGTTGTAGCCCGGCCCGCGGAAGACCTGGTAGCCCGAATACGGACGCCCCTGCGGCCCGCCGAAGCAGTAGTCCGGGAAGGCGTTGGGGTTCGAGGCCGCGCCGGCGCATTCGGCCGAGCCGGACTGCGCCATCGCCATGCCGGCCGCTCCAGCCACCGCCAATGCCACGATCAGTTTTTTCATTCGAAACTCCTTCGCGGGGACACCCCGCCATGTGGACATTGGAGCGCCGCCACGTCGAGCGCGCATGTCGCCCGTGTAGCGTTTTGCTGTGGGACGGCGACGGCAGGTAACAGCCAAGAAAAAAGGCCCCGTCAGGGGCCTTTTCGCGAGCTCTGCGGCGTGCCTCAGGCGTGGGCGGCGCGGAGCTTCAGGGAGAACTGCCGCAGGGCCTCGATCCCGCTTTCCTCGGCGCGGCGGCACCAGGCCTGCAGGTCGGCGGCGAGCTGCTCGCGCGAGTGGTTCGTGTTGAGCCACATCTGGCGCAGTTCCTCGCGCATGCTGACCATCTGGTCCAGCACCGGGTGGGCGGCGCGCACCTGCTCGAGCTGCGGGCGCGCGGCGGCCGGCACCTTGTCGGCGTCGCGGTGCAGCCAGCGCCTGGCGGACTTCAGCTGGGCCATGTCGTGGCCCTTTTCCTTCAGGGCGGCGATTTCCGCCTTGCAGGCGCGCTTCATTTCGCGGGCGTAGCCGGCCATCACCTCGTAGCGGTTGGCGATCACGGCCTCGAGCGTCTTCTCGTCGGCCACGGGGCGGATCGCGCCCAGGCGCAGCTTCGGCGGGACCTTCTTGACGGTGGCCCAGCCGATCTTGCGCATCAGGCTGATGTAGACCCAGCCGAGGTCGAACTCGTAGGGCTTCACCGAGAACTTGGCCGACGTCGGGTAGGTGTGGTGGTTGTTGTGCAGTTCCTCGCCGCCGATGATGATGCCCCAGGGGGACACGTTCGTGCTGGCGTCCGGCGCCTCGAAGTTGCGGTAGCCCCAGTAGTGGCCGATGCCGTTGATGATGCCGGCGGCGGTGATCGGGATCCACAGCATCTGCACGGCCCACACGGCCAGGCCGATGACGCCGAACAGGGCCAGGTTCAGGATCAGCATGAGGCCCACGCCCTGCCAGCTGTAGCGGGTGTACAGGTTGCGCTCGAGCCAGTCGTCCGGCGTGCCGTGGCCGAACTTGGCCATGGTTTCCTTGTTCTTGGCCTCGGCGCGGTACAGCTCGGCGCCGCGCCACAGCACGGTCTCGATGCCGCGGGTCTGCGGGCTGTGTGGGTCATCCGGCGTCTCGCAGCGGGCGTGGTGCTTGCGGTGGATCGCGACCCACTCCTTGGTCACCATGCCGGTGCCCAGCCAGAGCCAGAAGCGGAAGAAGTGCGAGGGAATGGCGTGCAGGTCCATCGCCCGGTGCGCCTGGGCGCGGTGCAGAAAGATGGTGACGCTGGCGATGGTGATGTGCGTGGTGACCAGCGTGTACAGCACGATCTGCCACCAGGACAGATCCCAAAGACCGTTGGCGAGCCAGTCGATCGCCGCGTTCAGGACGGCCCAATCGGGAAGCAACATGGGTGGGGAGTCTCTTTCTCTTGTAAGTCAAAAGCGCGCAGGGGCGCTGCGTGCCCGGGTTGGAGGGATTCTAGGGCGCGGGGTTCACCGGGGGGGCCATTTTTTTGGCAAGACCGCGTCAGGATTGGCCTTTTTCCCACGCAGCGGCATAGAAACCGTCGCTGCCGTGCCTCTGCGGCCAGAGCCGCAGGTCCTGCCCGCCGTCACTGCAGAGGCTCGCCGCCTCCGGCACCTTGGCCTGTTCCAGCAGTTCCTGCACAGCCAGCCGGCGGAAGCCCGGGTGGGCGGCGCTGAAGGCCGCCGCGATGTCCTCGTTCTCGGCCCGCAGCAGGCTGCACGTGGCGTAGACGATGCGGCCACCGGGCTTGAGCAGGCGCGCCGCGCTCTCCAGGATGGCCGCCTGCTTGGCCACCAGTTCAGCCACGGACTGCGGCGACTGCCTCCACTTCAGGTCCGGATTGCGGCGCAAGGTTCCCAGGCCCGAGCATGGGGCGTCGACGATCACGCGGTCGATCTTGCCGGCCAGGCGCTTGATGCGCTCGTCGCGTTCGTGGGCGATGGCGGCCGGGTGCACGTTCGAGAGCTTGCTGCGCGCGAGGCGCGGTTTCAGGTTGTCCAGCCGGTGGGCCGAGACGTCGAAGGCGTACAGCCGGCCCGTGTTGCGCATCGCCGCGCCCAGCGCCAGGGTCTTGCCGCCGGCGCCGGCGCAGAAGTCCACCACCATCTGGCCGCGGCGGGCATCGGTGAGCAGCGCCAGCAGCTGCGAGCCCTCGTCCTGCACCTCGATCGCCCCGCGCGCGAAGGCGTCCAGCCTGGTGAGCGCCGGCTTGCCGTCCACGCGCAGGCCCCAGGGCGAATAGGGCGTGGGCTGGGCGGCGATGCCGGCGAGCTTCAGCTCCTGGCGCACGTCCTCGCGCTTGTCGGTGAGCGCGTTGACGCGCAGGTCCAGCGGAGCGGGCTGCTGCAGGGCCTCGACCAGCGGCCAGAAGTCGTCTCCGAGCTGTGCCTTCAGCGGCTCGACCAGCCATTCCGGCATGTTGTGGCGGTGCCGCTCCGAGAGCGTTGCCGGGTCCACCGCATCGCAGGCGTCCAGCCAGGCCTTTTCCTGCTCGTTCAGCGCGCTCTTGAGGAAGTCGCGCGGGCCGGCGAAGCCCAGGATGGCGAGGCGCCGCTCGCGCGGGCCGCTGCCGGATCCGGCGAAGTGCTCGAACAGCAGCTTCTTGCGCACGACGGTGTACGCGGTTTCGGCGAGCGTCGCCCGCTCGCGGGGGCCGAGCGCGCGGTGCTCGCGGAAGTAGCGCGAGACGACGGCGTCGGCGGGATGCTCGAATTTGAGGACCTGCGCCACCAGTTCGGCGCAGGCCTCCAGCAAGGCCTTGGGATGCATGGTTCCTACAGGGTGGGCAGCAGCTGCGCGATGGCGCGCGGGTAGATCAGGTGTTCCTGCGTCAGGACGCGCGCGGCGATCGCGTCGGCGGTGTCGCCGGGCAGGATGGGCACCACCGCCTGTTCCAGGATGGGACCGTAATCGAGTTCCGCCGTCACCTGGTGCACGGTGGCGCCGGCGAAGCGGCAGCCGGCGTCGAGCGCGCGCTGGTGCGTGTGCAGGCCGGGAAAGGCCGGCAGCAGCGAGGGATGGATGTTCAGCAGGCGGCCGCGGTAGCGCTCCACGAAGCCGGGCGTGAGGATGCGCATGAAGCCGGCCAGCACGACCAGCGCGGGCGTGAACCGGTCGATGGCGGCGGCCAGCGCCGCGTCGAAGTCCTCGCGCCGCGCGTACTGCTTGTGGTCCACGACGGCAGTGGCGATGCCCTGCTCGCGCGCGAAGGCCAGGCCGCCGGCGTCGGGCCGATTGCTGACCACCGCCGCGACCTCCGCGCCGTAGAGCTGGGCCCAGTGCTCGCGCCGGGCGGCGCGCACAATGGCGGCCATGTTGGAGCCCCCGCCGGAGACCAGGATCACGATGTTCTTCATGTCGAGCGCGATTATCGTTGCGAGCCCATGGAACCACTGACGCTTGCAGAGGCCCGCGTGCTGGGCACGCTGATGGAAAAGGCACGTACCGTCCCCGACAGCTACCCGATGACGCTCAACGCGATCGTGGCCGGCTGCAACCAGAAAAGCAGCCGCGAGCCGATCACCAACCTGGGCGAGGCCGAGGTGCAGGAGGCGCTGGACGGACTCAAGCGGCGCTCGCTGGCCTTCGCGTCGAGCGGCGGCCGGGTGGCGCGCTGGGAGCACAACTTCCAGCGCGCGCTGGTGGTGCCGGAGCAGTCGGCCGTGCTGCTGGGCCTGCTGATGCTGCGCGGCCCGCAGACGGCGGGCGAGCTGCGCATCCACGCCGAGCGCTGGTACCGCTTCGCGGACATCTCCTCGGTGGAGGCCTTCCTGGACGAACTGGCCAACCGCAGCGAGGACAAGGGCGGCCCGCTGGTGGTGCAGCTGCCCCGCGCCGCCGGCGCCCGCGAGGCGCGCTGGGCGCACCTGCTGTGCGGGCCGGTGGACGTGGCAGCGATGGCCGCCCCGGCGGCGCCGGAAGCGCCGACCGGCCTGGCCCAGCGCGTCGCCGCCCTGGAGGAGGAAGTCGCGCAACTGCGCGCGCAGTTCGCGGACCTCGCCGCGCAGCTCGGTTTGTCACCCCCTGGACACCCCGAATCGAACGACCGTGCTTAAATCCCCGCCTGCATCGGAGAGATTCCATGGACCTTGCATTCACCCCTGAAGAACAGAAGTTCCGCGAGGAGGTCCGCGCCTGGGTGCGCGAGAACCTGCCGCAGGACATCGCGCACAAGGTGCACAACGCCCTGCACCTGACCCGTGACGACATGCAGCGCTGGGCGAAGATCCTCGGCAAGAAGGGCTGGCTGGGCTACGGCTGGCCGAAGCAGTTCGGCGGCCCGGGCTGGTCGGCGGTGCAGAAGCACCTGTTCGAGGAAGAGACGGCGCTGGCCGGCGCGCCGCGCATCGTGCCCTTCGGGCCGGTGATGGTGGCGCCGGTGATCATGGCCTTCGGCTCGCCGGAGCAGCAGAAGCGCTTCCTGCCCGGCATCGCCAGCGGCGAGGTGTGGTGGAGCCAGGGCTACAGCGAGCCGGGCTCGGGCTCGGACCTCGCCTCGCTGAAGACGCGCGCCGAGCGCAAGGGCGACAAGTACATCGTCAACGGCCAGAAGACCTGGACGACGCTGGCGCAGTACGGCGACTGGATCTTTTGCCTGGTGCGCACGTCCACCGAGGGCAAGCCGCAGACCGGCATCTCCTTCCTGCTGATCGACATGAAGTCGCCCGGGGTCACGGTGCGCCCGATCATCATGCTCGATGGCGGCCACGAGGTGAACGAGGTGTTCTTCGACAACGTCGAAGTGCCGGCCGAGAACCTGATCGGCGAGGAGAACAAGGGCTGGACCTACGCCAAGCACCTGCTGTCGCACGAGCGGACCAACATCGCGGACGTCAACCGCGCCAAGCGCGAGCTGGAGCGCCTGAAGCGCATCGCCAAGAGCGAGGGCGTGTACGACGACACGCGCTTCCGCGACGAGATCGCCAAGCTGGAAGTGGACGTGGTGGCGCTGGAGATGCTGGTGCTGCGCGTGCTGTCGGCCGAGAAGTCGGGCAAGAACCCGCTGGACATCGCCGGCCTGCTGAAGATCAAGGGCAGCGAGATCCAGCAGCGCTACACGGAGCTGATGATGCTGGCCGCCGGCCCGTACGCGATCCCCTTCATCCGCGAGGCGATGGAAGCGGGCTACCAGGGCGACTACGTCGGCGCCGCCTACATCGCGCCGCTCGCCGCCACCTATCTCAACATGCGCAAGACCACCATCTACGGCGGCTCCAACGAGGTGCAGCGCAACATCGTTTCGCAGGTCGTGCTGGGCTGACCCCGTCTTGTCATTGCGGCCTCGAGCCGCAATCCATGGCTTCCGGAGAACACAAATGGACTTCAATTTCACCGACGACCAGGAACAGCTGCGCGACGCCGTGCGCAAGTGGGTGGACCGCAGCTACGGCTTCGAGCGCCGGCGCGCGATCACGCAGGCGGGCGGCTTCGACCGCAAGGCCTACGGCGAACTGGCGGAGCTCGGGCTCGCGGGCATCTACGTCCCCGAGGACCAGGGCGGCATGGGCATGGGCCCGGTCGAGGCGATGGTGGCGCTGGAGGAACTGGGCCGCGGCATCGTGCTGGAGCCGCTGGCGCAGGCGCTCGTCACGAGCGGCGTGATCGGCGCGTACGCGCCGGATGCGGTGAAGTCGCAGTGGCTGCCGAAGATCGCTTCCGGCGAGGCGCTGGTCGTGCTCGCGCAGCAGGAGCGCAAGGCGCGGTACCGGCTGGACGTCTGCGAGGCGAAGGCGACGCAGTCCGGCGGTGCCTGGAAGGTCTCGGGCGAGAAGAGCATCGTTCCCGCCGGCGACCAGGCCGACGCCTTCCTCGTGCCCGCGCAGGCGGACGGGAAGATGGCGCTGTTCCTGGTGGAGCGGACGGCGCAGGGCGTCAGCACCCGCGGCTATCCCACGCTGGAGGGCGGCCGCGCCGCGGAAGTGACACTGCGCGACGCGCCGGCCACGCTGGTCACGGCGGACGGGCTGACGGCGCTGGAACACGCGGTGGACATCGCCATCGCCTGCACCTGCGCCGAAGCCGTCGGCGCGATCGACAAGACGATGGAGCTGACGGCCGAATACCTGAACACGCGCAAGCAGTTCGGCGTGCCTCTGGCCACCTTCCAGGCGCTGCGCCACCGCATGGCCGACATGAAGATGCAGCAGGAGCTGGCCCGCTCCATGAGCTACTACGCCTCGCTGAAGCTCAACGCGCCGGCCGACGAGCGCCGCCGCGCGATGGCGCGCGCCAAGTACCAGCTGGGCGTGGCGATGCGCTTCGTGGGCCAGAACTCGGTGCAGCTGCACGGCGGCATCGGCGTGACGGACGAATACGTGGGCAGCCACTACTTCAAGAAGCTCACGCAGCTGGAGCTCGCCTTCGGCGACACCCTGCACCACCTGGGCGAAGTGTCCGCGCGGATGCAGGACACGGCCGGGGTGTTCGCCTGATGGCCACCCGTCGCCACTTCCTCGGCAGCGCCGCGGCGCTGGCCCTCGGCGGCTGCGCCAGCGGCGTGTCGCTGCGTGAATATCCGCCCATCGTCTTCGTCCACGGCAACGGCGACACCGCCGCCCTGTGGCAGACCACGCTCTGGCGTTTCGAGTCCAACGGCTGGCCGCGCGAGCGGCTGCACGCCATCGACCTGCCCTATCCGCTCGCTCGCGGCGACGACACGAAGGCGGAGCCGGGGCGGACGTCCACCGCGGAGCACATGGCCTTCCTGCGCTCGGAGGTCGAGAAGGTGCTGGCCGCCACCGGCGCGAAGCAGGTCGTGCTGTTCGCCAATTCGCGCGGCGGCTACGCGGTGCGCAACTACATCCAGAACGGCGGCGGCGCGGCGAAGGTGAGCCACGCGATCCTCGGCGGCGTCCCGAACCACGGCGTATGGAACGTGCCGGGCCGCGCGCCCAACAACGAGTTCGCGGGCAACGGCCCCTTCCTGCAGGCGCTCAACGCACCGAAGAACGCGGCCGGCGACGAGGTCACCGGCCCGGTGAAGTGGCTCACCATCCGCTCGGACCGCAACGACAAGTACGCGCAGCCGCTGGGCACGTGGATCGGGGACCCGAAGCTCGCCACCGGCGTGACGTACGCCGGCCCGGAGCTGAAGGGCGCGACCAACGTCGTGATCCCCGGCGTGGACCACCGCGAGACGGCGTTCTCGCCGGCGGCCTTCGCGGCGGCGTACCGGTTCATCACCGGCAAGGCGCCGGCGACGACGGAGATCCTGCGCGAGTCGCAGGTGGAGCTCTCGGGCAAGGTGACGGGGCTGGGGCTGTCGTCGACGGATCCGGCCAGCGGCAACTACGCGAACAACCTGCCGCTGCCGGGAGCGCGGCTGGAGGTGTACGCGATCGATCCGGCCACGAGCGAGCGGCGCGGTGGGCCGGCGTATGCGAAGGTGATCGGCGCGGACGGGATGTGGGGTCCGATCACGACGCAGCCCGGCATGCCGCTCGAATTCGTGATCGCGGCGCCCGGGTATGCGACGACGCACATCTACCGCAGCGGCTTCCCGCGCTCGAGCAGCATCGTGAACATGCGGCCGGAGCGCGTCGCGGCGGCGGACCGGGCGGCGCCGGCACTGGTGCTGATGACGCGCCCGCGCGGCTACTTCGACCCGGCGAGAGACCGGATGTCCTTCGACGGGCAGAGCCCCCCGCCGGGGGCGGTGCCGGGCGCGGGGGTCTCGACCTCACGCATCCGGCCGGCGGGGCCGCCGCGGACGGTGGTGGCGGAATTCAACGGGGAACGGGTGGTGGGGCGGACGTGGCCGATGGCGAACGATGAAGTGTCGGTGCTGGAACTGACGTACTGACGCGTCCCTGACCCACCCCTGACTTGTCATTGCGGGCTTGACCCGCAATCCATGCATGCGTGTCACGGCTCCACGATGGATCCCGGGTCGAGCCCGGGGTGACAACCCCTGAGCCCGGGATGACACCCGGAGCCCCGGATGACAACCCTTCTGTCCCTTCCGTTCCCGCGTGCCCGCCCTCAGGCGTGCAACCGCGAGTTCTTCGGCAAATGCGCCATCAGGAACTCCATCTGGTCCGCCAGGATGCGGCGGTTGCGCAGGATGAAGTCTTCCCAGAGGCTGGGGACGTAGGGCGTGTACAGCAGCGACATGCCCGCCTGCTCCGGCGTGCGGTTGGCCTTGCGGTGGTTGCAGGAGCGGCAGGCCGTCACCACGTTCATCCAGTGGTCGCGGCCGTTCTGCGCGAAGGGCACGATGTGCTCGCGGGTGAGTTCTTCCTCATGGAAGTGCCCGCCGCAGTAGGCGCACACATTGCGGTCGCGGGCGAACAGCTTGCCGTTGGTGAGGCCGGGCTTGAGGTCGAAGGGGTTGATGTTCGGCACGCCCTTGGTGCCGATGATGCTGTTGACCCGGATGACCGACTGCTGGCCGCTCGCGGCGTTGATGCCGCCCCGGAACACGGCCACGTCCGCCCCCGCCTCCCAGCGCACCTGGTCGGCCGCATAGTGCAGCACGGCCTGCTCCAGCGAGATCCAGGACTGGGGCAGTCCCTGGGCGGACAACTTCAACACCTTCAAAACGCGCCTCCATTCAACGACGAACAGACCGATCGCGCCTCGCGGGCCCGGGTGTCCAGGCTCCGTGGCGTGAGACACAATATACCGTGTTTTCACCAGGCACTTGTGGCAAGCCATGCGTGCGTAGGCCTTTTGCCACGTAGCGTGCTGCTATCAAAAAGATACCACTCCAGATGCAGATCCTGCGCGGCTTCCACCATCCCCAGATCGCCAAGGCCTGCGCGGTGACGATCGGCAACTTCGACGGCGTGCACCGGGGCCACCAGGCCATGCTGGCCCTGCTGAACAGCGAGGCCCGCCACCGCGGCGTGCCCAGCTGCGTGCTCACCTTCGAGCCCCACCCGCGCGACTATTTCGCCGCCGTGCACCGCAAGCCGGAGCTCGCGCCGGCGCGCATCGCCACCGTGCGCGACAAGCTGACCGAGCTGTGCCGCTGCGGCGTCGACCAGACCGTGATCCTCAAGTTCGACGGCGACCTGTCCAGCCTGTCGCCCGAGGCCTTCATCGACGACGTGCTGGTGCGCGGCCTGGGCGCGAAGTACGTGCTGGTCGGCGACGACTTCCGCTTCGGCGCCAAGCGGGCCGGCGACTACGCCATGCTCGATTCGGCGGGCAGCCGCAACGGCTTCGAGGTGGCCCGCATGAACAGCTACGAGGTGCACGGACTGCGCGTGTCCAGCTCGGCGGTGCGCGAGGCCCTGGCCCGGGGCGACATGGCGGGAACGGCCGCGCTGCTGGGCAGGCCCTACGCCATCAGCGGGCACGTGGTGCACGGCCGCAAGCTGGGGCGCGACCTGGGCTTCAAGACGCTCAACCTGCGCTTCGCCCACTGGAAGCCGGCCGCCAGCGGCATCTTCGCGGTGCTGGTGCACGGCCTGGACGGCGCGCCGCTGGAGGGCGTGGCCAACCTGGGCGTGCGGCCCTCGCTGGACCCGCGCGACGCCAACGGCGGGCGCGTGCTGCTGGAGACCCACTGCTTCCAATGGCCCGCCAGCCTGGGGGCCGAAGGGGGGTACGGTAAAATCATCCGCGTGGAACTGCTGCACAAACTGCACGACGAGCTGCGCTACGACGGCCTCGACGCCCTGAAGGCCGGCATCGCGCGCGACTGCGACGCCGCGCGGGCGTTCTTCGCTTCCACGCACGCCGAGACCCGGCGGCAGACCACGCGCGACCGAATTTAGCGGCCTTGTCATTGCGGCCACCGAGCCGCAATCCATCCCACGGGTGCACGCCACCGTGGATGCCGGGTCAAGCCCGGCATGACAAGTTCGCCAAGGCTTTTCCATGACCGACAAGACCGATTACCGCGCCACCCTCAACCTCCCGGACACGCCCTTCCCCATGCGCGGCGACCTGCCGAAGCGGGAACCCGGCTGGGTGAAGAAGTGGGAGGAGGAAGGCCTGTACAAGCGCCTGCGCGACGCCCGCGCCGGCCGGCAGAAGTTCGTGCTGCACGACGGCCCGCCCTACGCCAACGGCCAGATCCACATGGGGCACGCGGTCAACAAGATCCTGAAGGACATGATCGTGAAGTCGCGCCAGCTCAAGGGGCTGGACGCAGCCTACATCCCCGGCTGGGACTGCCACGGCCTGCCCATCGAGAACGCGATCGAGAAGAAGTTCGGCCGCAACCTGCCCCGCGACGAGATGCAGGCGAAGAGCCGCGCCTTCGCCACCGAGCAGATCGGCATCCAGATGGCCGACTTCAAGCGCCTGGGCGTGCTGGGCGACTGGGACCATCCCTACCGCACGATGGACTTCGTCAACGAGGCCGACGAGATCCGCGCGTTCAAGCGCGTGATCGAGCGCGGCTTCGTCTACCGCGGCCTGAAGCCGGTGTACTGGTGCTTCGACTGCGGCTCCTCGCTGGCGGAGTTCGAGATCGAGTACGCGGACAAGAAGAGCCAGACGCTGGACGTCGGCTTCCTCGCGGATGAACCGGCGAAGGTGCTGGCGGCCTTCGGGCTGCCGGCGAGCGGCGCCGGCGACGTCTTCGCCGTCATCTGGACCACCACCGCCTGGACCATCCCGGCCAACCAGGCGCTGAACCTCAATCCCGAGATCGTGTACGCGCTGGTCGACACGCCGCGCGGCAAGCTGATCCTCGCCGAGTCGCTGGTGGAAAAGGCGCTCGAGCGCTTCAAGCTGGAAGGCAAGGTCCTCGCCACGACCGAAGGCAAGAACCTCGGCGGCCTGGAGTTCCGCCATCCGCTCTACGACGTCGACGCCGGCTACCGGCGCCTGTCGCCCGTGTACCTGGCCGACTACGCCACGGCGGAGGACGGCACCGGCATCGTGCACTCCTCGCCCGCCTACGGCCTGGACGACTTCAACAGCTGCGTCGCCCACGGCCTGAAGTACGACGACATCCTCAACCCGGTGCAGGGCAACGGCGCCTACGCCGCCGACTTCGCGCTGTTCGGCGGCGAGAACATCTGGAAGGCGGTGCCGCGCATCATCGAGGCGCTGGGCGACGCCGGCCGCCTGTTCGCCACCGAGACCATCACCCACAGCTACCCGCACTGCTGGCGCCACAAGACGCCGGTGATCTACCGCGCCGCGGCCCAGTGGTTCATCCGCATGGACGAAGGCGAGGGCGTGTTCACCAAGGACAAGGCGCCCCAGACGCTGCGCCAGATGGCGCTGGAAGCGATCGAGGACACCAGCTTCTTCCCGGAAAACGGCAAGGCCCGCCTGCGCGACATGATCGCCGGCCGGCCCGACTGGTGCATCAGCCGCCAGCGCAGCTGGGGCGTGCCCCTGCCCTTCTTCCTGCACAAGGACTCGGGCGACCTGCACCCGAAGACGATGGAGATCCTCGACGTGGCCGCCGAAATGGTGGCCGGCGGCGGGATCGAGGCCTGGAGCAAGGCGAGCACCGAGGAGATCCTCGCCAGGGTGGGCGCGGCCGCGGACGCTCCGAACTACACCAAGAGCCAGGACATCCTGGAGGTGTGGTTCGACTCGGGCACCACGCACACCACGGTGCTCAAGGGCTCGCACGCCGGCGCCGCGCACGAGAACGGCCCGGAAGCCGACCTCTACCTGGAAGGCCACGACCAGCACCGCGGCTGGTTCCACTCCTCGCTGCTGACGGCCTGCGCCATGTATGGCCGCGCGCCCTACCGCGGCCTGCTCACGCACGGCTTCACCGTGGACAGCCAGGGCCGCAAGATGAGCAAGTCGCTCGGCAACGGCATCGAGCCGCAACAGGTGAGCGGCAAGCTGGGCGCCGAGATCATCCGCCTGTGGGTGGCCGCCTCCGACTACTCGGGCGACATCGCCGGCGACGACAAGATCCTGGCCCGCGTCGTCGACGCCTACCGCCGCATCCGCAACACCCTGCGCTTCCTGCTGGCGAACGTGAGCGACTTCGACCCGGCGAAGGACGCCGTGCCCCTCGCCGAGATGCTGGAGATCGACCGCTATGCCCTGTCGCGCGCGGCCGAATTCCAGGCCGAAGTGCTGGCGCACTACGAGGTCTACGAGTTCCACCCGGTGGTCGCCAAGCTGCAGGTGTACTGCTCCGAGGACCTGGGCGCCTTCTACCTCGACGTGCTGAAGGACCGCCTGTACACCACGGCGCCCAAGTCGCTGGCCCGCCGCAGCGCGCAGACGGCCCTGTGGAACATCACGCACGCCATGCTGCGCTGGATGGCGCCCTTCCTCAGCTTCACGGCGGAAGAGGCCTGGCAGGTCTTCGGCCACTCGCCCTCGATCTTCATCGAGGAGTACGCCGAGATCGGCGGCCCCGACACGACGCTGCTGGCGAAGTGGCAGCGCATCCGCGAGATCCGGGAGGCGGCCAACAAGGAGATCGAGGCGCTGCGCGAGAAGGGCCAGGTGGGCTCCTCGCTGCAGGCCAACCTCGTGATCACGGCCGGGCCCGAGGACCACGCGCTGCTGGCCGGCCTGGGCGAGGACCTGAAGTTCGTCTTCATCACGTCCGCCGTGCGGCTGGAGCGCGGCGAGGCGCTGGGGATCCAGGCGCTGCCCAGCCCCGACACCAAGTGCGAGCGCTGCTGGCACTGGCGCGCCGACGTCGGCAGCGACCCGGCCCATCCCACGATCTGCGGGCGTTGCGTGACCAACCTGTACGGGACCGGCGAAGACCGGGTGCACGCCTGATGGGGGCCGGGCCCAGCTTCCTGAGCGACCGCACGCGCACGGGCAGCATGCTGCCCTGGCTGGCGCTCGCGCTCGTGATCCTGATCGCCGACCAGTTCAGCAAGATCCTGATCCTGGGCACCTACCAGTACGGCGAGTCGACGACGATCACGTCCTTCTTCAACATCGTCCGTGCCCACAACACGGGCGCAGCCTTCTCCTTCCTGGCGGCGGCCTCGGGCTGGCAGCGCTGGCTGTTCACGGGGATCGGGGTGGCGGCCACGCTGTTCATCCTGTACCTGATGCGCAAGCACGCCGGGCAGAAGCTGTTCTGCTTCGCGCTGGCCTGCATCCTGGGCGGGGCGGTGGGCAACGTGATCGACCGGCTGCTCTATGGCTACGTGGTGGACTTCCTGCAGTTCCACTGGGCCAACCGCTGGTACTTCCCGGCCTTCAACATCGCCGACGCGGCGATCACCGTCGGCGCGGCCGGGCTGATCCTCGACGAACTGCTGCGGGTCCGGCGAACCCGCTGACTCGACTTCCTCCCTCTCCCCCTTGGGGGAGAGGGCTGGGGTGAGGGGGAGGAGGCGCGCCACTGCCCTCACCCCTGCCCTCTCCCGCAAGCGGGAGAGGGTGCGAGGACCTGACGCGTCCCCGAGACAGCTTTACCCATCCGCAGCGTTCCGCGTCGTATCATGCTTCAAACATGAAGCATCTGCTGAACCTGCTGGCGGCCGTTGCGCTGCTGGTCTGGGGTACGTATCTCGTACGCACGGGCATCCTGCGGGTCTTCGGCGCCAATTTGCGCCACGTGCTGGCCCGCAGCATCTCCACGCGACCCGCGGCCGCCATGGCCGGCCTGGGCGTCACCGCGCTGGTCCAGTCCAGCACGGCCACGGCGCTGATCGTCGCGTCCTTCGTCGGCCAGGGGCTGGTGGCGCTGCCGACCGCGCTCGCCGTGATGCTCGGCGCCGACGTCGGCACCAGCTTCATGGTCGTGGTCTTCTCCTTCGACCTCTCCTGGCTGTCGCCCCTGTTCATCTTCGTGGGGGTCGTCCTGTTCATCACCAGGCAGGCGAGCGCCGGCGGCCGCTTCGGCCGGGTGCTGATCGGCCTGGGGCTGATGCTGCTGGCCCTGCGGCTCATCTCGGAGTCCACGGCCATCATCGTGCAGTCGCCGGCCGTGAAGGCGCTGCTGGAGTCCCTCTCCAGCGACATCCTGCTGGAGATCACCGTCGGCGCCGTCATCTCGGTGGTCGCCTATTCCAGCCTCGCGATCGTGCTGCTCACGGCGACGCTGGCCGCTTCGGGCGCCATCCCGCTGGACGTCGCCCTGGGCCTGACGCTCGGCGCCAACCTGGGCAGCGGCCTGCTGGGCGTGCTGGCCATGGCCAAGTCCTCGGTGGAGACGCGCCAGGTGCCCATGGGCAACCTCGTGTTCAAGGCCGTGGGCGTGGTGCTGGCGGCACCTTTCGTCGACATGTGGCTGACGCTGCTGGCGCCCTACCTGCCCGAGCCGGCCACGGTGGTGGTGCTGTACCACCTGGTCTTCAACATCCTGATCGGCGCGATCTTCCTGGGCTTCACCCACGTGATCGCCCGCTGGGTCGAGCAGTGGCTGCCCAAGGGGGAGAAGAGCCTGGTGGCGGGCCGCCCGCACCACCTGGATCCCTCGGCGCTGTCCACGCCCTCGCTGGCCATCTCCAATGCCGCGCGCGAGGCGCTGCACCAGGCCGACGTGGTGGAGACCATGCTGCTTGGCATGCTGCGCGTGATCAAGGACAACGACCTGGCCCTGGCGCAGGAGCTGCGCCGCATGGACGACACGGTCGACCAGCTCTATTCCGCGATCAAGTACTACCTGACCAAGATCTCGCGCGAGGCGCTGGGCGAGGAGGAGAGCCGCCGCTGGGCCGACATCATCAGCTTCACGATCAACATGGAGCAGATCGGCGACATCATCGAGCGGGTGCTGCAGGACATCGAGGACAAGAAGATCAAGAAGGGCCGCAGCTTCTCCGACGCCGGCATGGCGGAGATCTGCGAGCTGCACGCGCGCCTCGTGGACAACCTGCGCCTGGGGATGAGCGTGTTCCTCAACGGCTCGGTGCGCGATGCCAAGAAGCTGCTGGAGGAGAAGGCGCGCTTCCGCGACCTGGAGCGCGCCTATTCGGACACGCACCTCACGCGCCTGGCCGAGAACACGGTGCAGAGCATCGAGACCAGCTCGCTGCACCTGGACCTGATCAGCGACCTGAAGCGCATCAACTCGCACATCTGCGCGATCGCGTACCCGATCCTCGATTCGGCGGGCGCGCTGGCGCCGACGCGTTATCGGCAGGTGTTGCCGGAGGAGCCTTCCGAAGCGATGTGATCGCTGGGGTTCGCTGCGCTCACCGCCAGCCTACGGAACCACCCGCAAGCTGGGGTTCGCTGCGCTCACCGCCAGCCTACGCGGCTTGTGCCGCAGCGCCATCGACAGCGGTTCCCGTAGGCTGGCGGTGAGCGGAGCGAACCCCAGCATCCTCCCGCGCATTCCGCGCCCGCAGCTCGTCGCAATACGCGACAAGCGCCTCCAGCTCCGTCGACTTGTCGAACACCGCGTCCGCGCCCAGCTGCATGCAGCGCCAGCGCACGTCGCGCGAGGAATGGTTGCTGAGCACCACGATCTTCTGCCCGGCCTGGCGCGTGCGGCAGGCTTCCAGCACGTTCATGCCGCTGCCCTCGTGCAGGAACAGGTCGATGATGGCCAGGTCCCAGGGGTTGCCGGCCAGCCAGCGCTTCGCCTCGTGTTCCGAGCCGGTGGTGCCCACCGGTTCGAACTGCGCGAGTTCCTTCAGGGTGGCGACGAGATTGTCCCGGATCGTCGAGCTGTCCTCGACGATGTACGCGCGAAACGTCATTGCGGTGTCTCCATGCGGCGGTCCAGGGCGTCCGGGCCGCGCCTGGGGATCGATTCTGGGCGCGCGCACCCCGCCGCGCTGAAAGCGGCGAAGCCATGCCCGTGTAGGAATGTGTTGCTCAGCCGTTGCCGAAGGCCGTGAGCAGCAGCAGCGCGGCGTCGGGCGCGAACTCGCCCGCCTCCATGCGCCGCGCGACCTCGGCGGGCTCCATCGCGCGGAACTCGGCGACCTCGCCGTCCTGGTTGCGCGGCCGCACGTCCTCGGGCAGCACGCAGGTGAACCACTCCAGGTCCTGCACGATGTAGGCGTGCGCGAGCCGGCCCGGACAGGACCGCGTCTCGCCGACGACGCCGCCGCGCCGCAGCTCACGCAGCCGCGCGAGGCGCAGGCCCGCTTCTTCCCAGGTCTCGCGCTCCAGCGCCTGCGGCACGCTCTCGTGCGCCGGCACGATGCCGCCCACGAGCGTGTCCCACAGGCCGGGGTCGCTGTCCTTGGCGAGCGAGCGCCGCTGCAGCCAGTGGCGGCCCTGCGCATCGGTGGCGAGCAGGTGCACGGCCTGCGTGAAGAGGCCCAGCGGCCGCGCGGCGGCGCGCTCCACCACGCCCAGCACCTCGCGCGCGGGATTGCGCACGGCCAGCAGCTCGCCGCGCCACGCGCCGGTGAGTCCGGCGTCGCGCAGGGCCTGCGCGATCGCTTCCATGGCGGGCGTGAGTTCGCCCTGCACCTCCCAGCCCTCGGCATCCCGCCGCAGCAGCTGCTGCAGGCCGGCGCGCGCGGGCAGGTCCGGTTCGATCGAGCCGAGGGCGTGGCCGCGCCAGCGCAGGGGCTCGCGCGCCCGTGCGGGCGGCGAGCGCAGGGCGGCGGCCAGCGCGGCGCGCCAGGCCGGCGCGACGCGCAGCTGCGTCACAGCGTGAGGATGGTGCAGCCGGTGGTCTTGCGCGCCTCCAGCGCCTGGTGCGCCTCGCGCACCTGCGCCAGCGGGAAGGTCTGGTCGATGCGGATCTGCACCTTGCCGCTGGTGACGGCGCCGAACAGGTCGTCGGCCATCTCCTGCGTCGCCTCGCGCGTGGCGATGTGCGTGAACAGCGTCTGGCGCGTGACGTACAGCGACCCCTTCACGCCCAGGATGCCGGGCGCGAACGGCGGCACCGGGCCGGAGGCGTTGCCGAAGCTGGCCATCAGTCCGAAAGGCTGCAGGCAGTCGAGCGACTTCTCCCACGTGTCCTTGCCCACCGAGTCGTAGACGACCTTCACGCCCTTGCCGCCGGTGATCTGCTTGACGCGCTCCTTGAAGTCTTCCTTGCTGTAGTTGATGACGTGCGCGGCGCCCATCGACTTCGCGAGCTCGCACTTCGCGTCGCTGCCCGCCGTGCCGATCAGCTGCAGGCCCATGGCCTTGGCCCACTGGCACGCGATCAGGCCGACGCCGCCGGCGGCCGCGTGGAACAGCACGTGGTCGCCCGGCTTCAGGCCACCCTGCGGCTGCGTGCGCTTCAGCAGGTACTGGGCGGTGAGGCCCTTGAGCATCATGGCCGCGCCGGTCTCGAAACTGATCGCGTCGGGCAGCTTGCACACGGTCTTGGCCGGCATCACGCGCACCTCGGAATAGGAACCGGGCGGGTTGCTGGCATAGGCGGCGCGGTCGCCCACCTTCAGGTGGGTGACGCCTTCGCCCACCGCCTCGACGACGCCGGAGCCTTCCATGCCCAGCGTGAGCGGCAGCGGCAGCTGGTACAGGCCGGTGCGCTGGTACACGTCGATGAAGTTCAGGCCGATGGCACGGTGGCGGATGCGGATCTCGCCGGGGCCGGGGTCGCCGACCTGCACGTCCACCAGTTCCATCTGCTCGGGGCCGCCGTTCTGGCGGATCTGGACCGCTTTGCTCACTTGTGTCTCCTGTGTGTGGCTTCGAATGCGGCGCATCCTGCCACGAATCGCACGCCACCGTCCGCGCAGGGGCCGTTCGCCGCGTCGGCTAAAGTGCGCGGTTGGCCATGGACCAGCGACTGAATCTCCGCACCGCCCTCCTGCTCACCACGCCGCCGCTGATGTGGGCGGGCAACGCGGTGGTGGGGCGCGTGGTGGCACCGCTCGTGCCGCCGCTCACCCTCAACTTCCTGCGCTGGGCGCTCGCCTTCGTGATCCTGCTGCCGCTGGCCTGGCAGCTGCTGCGCGGCGGCAGCCCCCTGTGGCAGCGCTTCCCGCGCTTCGCCGCGTTGGGGCTGTTCGGCGTGGGCGCGTACAACGCCTTCCAGTACCTGGCGCTGAAGACCTCCACGCCGATCAACGTGACGCTGGTGGGCTCCAGCATCCCGGCCTTCATGCTGGGGCTGGGCGCGGCCTTCTTCGGCCAGCGCATCACGCGCCGGCAGCTGGTGGGCGCGGCGCTCTCGATCGGCGGCGTGCTGGTCGTGCTGTCGCACGGCGAGATCACGCACCTGGCGCAGGTGCGCTTCGTCCCGGGCGACCTGTACATGCTGGTGGCCACGGCGTCGTGGGCGCTCTACAGCTGGCTGCTCACCCGCCCCGGCGACCCGCAGGAGATCCGCGGCGACTGGGCCGCCATGCTGATGGCGCAGATGGTGCCCGGCCTGCTGTGGTCCGGCCTGTTCGCCGCCGGCGAGACGGTGCTGGGCACGCAGACGATCCAGTGGGGCTGGCCGCTCGCCGCCGCGCTGGCCTACATCGCGCTGGGCCCCGCGCTGCTCGCGTACCGCAGCTGGGGCCTGGGCGTGCAGCGCGTGGGGCCCAACATCGCGAGCTTCTTCTCCAACCTCACGCCGCTGTTCGCGGCGATCCTCTCGGCCGCTTTCCTCGGCGAGCCGCCGCATGTCTTCCACGCGGTGGCCTTCGTGCTCATCGTTGGCGGCATCGTCGTGTCCTCGCGCAGGACGTGACGCACTGAAACTTCGAAAGCGGCATTTTTACGGCACCTTACGCGTGCCGAAAACGGGTAATCTCGCGCCTCGGTCCGCATGTCCCGGGACCGCGGAGGCTCCATGGCGTCACCCTCTGCGCACGTCAGACCACGCGCAACGCGTGCCGCCGCACCTTCGCCTGCCGCTTCACCTCATCCATTGAGCCGCGCGCTCGCGCATGCCTTCGCGGGCAGCTTGCTGTCGCTGCTGCTTCCCGGCGTGGTCCACGCGAATCCGCAAGGGGCGACGGTCGTGCACGGGCAGGCGAGCTTCCGCACCATCGGCAACCGCCTGACCGTCACCAATTCCGCGGGCGCCGCGATCGACTGGCGCAGCTTCTCCATCGCGCCGGGCGAGACGACGCACTTCCAGCAGCCGAATGCGGCCAGCAGCGTGCTCAACCGCGTGACCACCGCGACGCCCTCGCAACTGCTGGGCACGATGACGTCCAACGGCAAGGTGATCCTGGTGAATCCCGCCGGCATCGCGGTCGGCCGCGGCGCGATGGTGGACACGGCGGGCTTCACGGCGTCGACGCTCTCGATCAGCGACGCGGACTGGTCGGCCGGGCGGCTGCTGTTCCGGGACGCGGGCAATGCGGGGCCGCTGCAGGTGGACGGCAGCATCCGCTCGCGCAACGGCGACGTCGTGCTGCTCGCGCCGAAGGTGGAGGTGGGCGCGCCCGCCGTGGTGCAGGCCGCCAACGGCACGGTGGTGCTCGCTGCCGGCCAGTCCGCCGCGATCACGGGGCGCGGCCTGGAAGGCATCCACTTCGAGCTGAAGCCCACGGGCGAGGCGCGCAACCTCGGCCGCCTGGAGGGCGATGCGGTGGGCGTGTTCGCCGGGACCCTGCGGCATTCGGGCGTGATCTCCGCGACGACGGCCTTGCAGCAAGGCGGGAAGGTCGTGCTGCTCGCGAAGGACATCGCGCTGGAAGCTCCCGGGCGCATCGATGCGTCGGGCGCGCGCGGTGGCGGCACCGTGCTGGTCGGTGGCGAGCAGCGCGGCGCGATGGCGGTGGCGGGCGTGGACAACGCGCGCGACGTGCACCTGGGCGCAGGGACTGTGGTGAGCGCCGACGCGCTGGAGAACGGCAACGGCGGGCGGGTGATCGTGTGGGGCGACGAGACGGCGGGGGTGCATGGGAGCATCACCGCGCGCGGTGGGCCGAAGGGCGGCGATGGCGGGTTCGTGGAGACGTCGGCGCGCGTGCTGTCGGTCAGCCAGGGCGTGGATGCCTCGGCGCGCAAGGGCAAGGGCGGAACCTGGCTGCTCGATCCGGAGGACGTCGACATCGACGATTACCCGGTGGACGAGAACATCGAGACGCACGGCCACGGGAAGAAGCCGCATGCCGAAGGCGCGAAGGGCAAGGTGGACGTCAAGGAACTCACGAGGGCGCTCGATCTCGGCATGAGCATGTCGATCGACACGACCGTCGAAGGAGGCACCGCCCGCCGCGGCACGATCACCATCAGCAAGGCGATCGAGCGTCATACCGAGAAAGAAAGCACCCTCACGCTCAACGCCGACCAGAACATCATCATCAACAAGCCGATCACCTCGGAACAGGGCCGGCTCGACCTGAACCTGAATGCGGTGAACGGCAACGTGCAGGTCAAGGCCGATGTCGACACGCACGGCGGCAACATCGACGTGCCGGGCACGAACGGTATCCGCATCTCCAATGTCGCCGTTTCCGGAAACCTGAGGTCGGCGGGCAGCATCGAGCTGCCTTTCGGATTGACGGGTGGCAACCTGACCATCGAGAGCGGCACCGCCAACTGGACCGGCGGCACGACCTGGCAGAACGGTAGCGTGACCATCGGCCCGGCGGCGACGCTCAACCTCGTGCACGGTGGGGAGCATCGCCTGTCGAACCATACGCTGGCCAACAGCGGGGCGGTGAACTACCGGGATTCGGACGGACTCCTCGTCAACGCAGGCTCGCTGCTGCGCAACGAGGCTGGTGCGACGTTCACGTTCCACAGCGCCGGGCTGATCGGCGGCGACGACACCACCAACGCCAACTCGCGATTCGAGAACCGCGGCACGCTGCTGCGGGCCCCCGATGGCACCGGGCGGAGCGCGATCGGCGGCGACTGGCTGCTCTATCAAGGCCGGGACGAAATCATCGATGCCCGGGCGGGCGGGATCGATTTCATTTCCAGCATGGCCGAGAACACCCACAGCGGGCACATCCAGCTGCTGGGCGACGTGGGCTTCACAGGCGGAACCCATTCCTTCACCAGCGGTGCATCGATCACGGGGAACCTGAACCTGCGCGGGGCTGCCGCCCACTTCGGCACCGTCAGCCTGGGTGCCGGGACCAACTTCGAGGCTGGCAGCATCGATATCGAAAAGGGCGAGACCCTGACCATTCCGGCCGGCGCCGATTTCAACTGGAGCGGAGGCCCTCCAGACGGGAGCACCAGGGTGGCCGGCGGCACGCTCGCCATCGCCGGCGGCGCGAGGCTGAACATCAATGGCGAGGGAATCCATTCCACGTTGTCGAACACGCTGGACAACGCCGGCACCGTCAACGTCAACGGGCCGCTCGTGATCGATGGCGACATCACGCAGGGGAACGCCGTCATCAACAATCTGGCGGGTGGCGTCTTTGCGTTCGGCAGCAGTGGCTTCGTCGGTGCCAACACCAGCTGCAACCCGTGCAGCTTCAACAACGAAGGCCTGGTGACGAAGACAGGCGACGGCACCGCAGGTCTGGTCGGAACGGACTTGACCGTCCAGCTGGGCGCGAACTCGGTGGTCCGCGTCGAACGCGGCGTGCTCGGCATGCTGGTCCCTCTGCACAATGCCGGCACGATCGACGTTCGCAGCGGTGCTGCCTTTACGACGGGTGAGAACGACCTCGTCAACACGGGCCTGATCCGAGGCGCCGGCGTGCTCGCTGGGGCCACGTTACGCAACGACGGGACGATCCGTCCGGGGGATGCTTCCCAACCCGGAACACTGACGATCTTTGGCGATTACGTGCAGGGCAGCAGCGGCCGGCTTATCGTGCGGATCGCCTCGCCCGCTGAATTCGACCAGCTGAGCGTCAATGGATCAGCCCTCTTGAGCGGCACGCTCGAAGCGATCAGGACGGGGACATCAACGCTGCATCCAGGCGCGACCTTTGACGTGGTGTCCGCCAGTTCAGGCGTTTCGCTGAACGGGCTCGCTACGGTGCTTCCCTCGAATGACTGGAGTACCGACGCAGAAGCAAGCGCGCTGAGACTCGCGCTCGCAGGCGAGTCCGTGCCCCCGCCGACACCAGCGCCGACTCCTGCGCCGACTCCTGCGCCGACGCCTGCACCGACGCCTGCTCCGACGCCGGCACCGACGCCGGCACCGACGCCGGCACCGACTCCCGCGCCAACACCAGCGCCAACACCAGCGCCGACGCCTGCGCCTTCGCCGGCTCCGAGTCCCGCGCCGACGCCTGCCCCGAGCCCTGCGCCCACACCGGCCCCGAGCCCGGCGCCGACGCCCGCACCCGCGCCCCCGCCCGCTTCGCAGAACGACCGCATCGAGGACATCCTCGAAGGCAAGGCCTCCGTTTCAGATGTGCGGCAAGGCGTCGCCGAGCTCGAGACGACGGTCATCGAGCCCGTGAAGCTGGTGGCCAGGAAGAAGCGCGAGCGCGACGAGCCGTCCGACAACGGGGAGCAGTGCGTGCCGTAAGAGCGCGGCGCGCGACGGGGTGCCCCCACCCTGACCCTCCCCCAGAGGGGGAGGGAAGTCAAGGTCAGTACGTACCGGGGTACGCGCCGCCGTCGATCAGCACGTTCTGTCCCGTGATGTAGCCCGCGTGCTGGCTGCACAGGAAGGCGCAGGTCGCGCCGAATTCGTCGGAGGTGCCGAAGCGCAGCGAGGGGATGGTCTTCATGCGCAGCTGGCGCACTTCCTCCACCGACTTGCCGCTCTTCTTCGCGCCGCCTTCCATCGTGGCCTTCAGCCGGTCCGTGTCGAAGGCGCCGGGCAGCAGGTTGTTGATCGTGACGTTGGCCGAGGCGAGCTTGCTGGTGCGCGCGACGCCGGCGACGAAGCCGGTGAGGCCGCTGCGCGCGCCGTTCGACAGGCCCAGGATGTCGATGGGTGCCTTCACCGCGCTCGACGTGATGTTGACGATGCGCCCGAAGCCGCGCGCCGCCATGCCGTCGACGGTCGCCTTGATCAGCTCGATGGGCGTGAGCATGTTGGCGTCCACGGCCTTGATCCAGGCCTCGCGGTCCCAGTCGCGGAAGTCGCCGGGCGGCGGGCCGCCCGCGTTGGTGACGACGATGTCGTAGTCCTTGCGGAAGGCGAACACCTTCGCGCGGCCCTCGGCGGTGGTGATGTCCACGGCGATCGGTTCGACCTGCGTGCCCTTCGGCACCTCCGGGTCGGCGCGCAGCCGCTCGGCGGCCGCCTGCAGCGCCTCGGCGCCGCGCGCCACGATCACGACGTGCGTGCCTTCGCGCGCCAGCGCCTGCGCGCAACCGTAGCCCAGTCCCTTGCTGGCCCCGCAGACCAGCGCCCATTTGCCCGTGATGCCCAAGTTCATAGAATGCCCGACAGTGAAGAGGAATGACCCGCGAATGATACGCATCGCCCTGCACGCCGCCCTCCTGGCCCTGCTCCTGCTGCCCGCCGCCTGGGCGCAGGAAGCCGCGCTCACGCGCCGCGCCACCGACCTGCGCGACGCGCCGGCCGACGGCGGCCGCAGCCTCGCGGCGCTGCCGGCGCAGGCGCCCGTCACCCGCACCGCCGAACGCAAGGGCCCCTGGGTGCAGGTGCGCACGGCGGACGGCACGACCGGCTGGGTGCACCTGTTCGACCTGGGTCCGGCCTCGGCCGGCGGGTCGGCAAGCGGCGGCAGCGACATCGTCGGCGGTGCGCTGCGCGGCGTCACCAGCCTGTTCGGCGGCCGGCCCGCGACGCAGGCGGCCACCACCAGCGGCATCCGCGGCCTCGGCGCGGAGGACCTCGCGCAGGCGCAGCCCGATGCCGCCGCGGTGACGCAGATGGAACGGCTGCGGCAAAGCGAGGCGGAGGCGCGCTCGTTCGCCGCGCGCGCGCCGTGGGTCCCCGCAGCCGTGGATCCGCTGCCCGCGCCTGCGCCCGCCCCCGCGGCCGGCAACCGCAACCCGGAGCAATTGCCATGAGCCGCCGGCCTTCGATGCTGGCCGCGTTCGCGCTCGCCGCCGCGCTGGCCCTCGCACCCACGGCGCACGCGCAGGATCCGGCCAAGGCGCTGGGCGGCCTGCTGCGCCAGGTCACGCCGGGCAACCTGTTCACGCCGCCCGCGCCGCAGCGCGCGCCGGCCGCGGGCGACCTGGTCGAGCTGCTGTCGCAGTCGCTCGAGAACATCGACGAGCCCAAGGAGATCGAGATCGGCCGGCAGCTCGCCTCGGTGCTGCTCGGAAGCAAGCCGCTGCACCGCGACATGGCGCTGCAGCGCTACGTCAACCGCCTCGGCCGCTGGATCTCGCTGCAGTCGCCGCGGCCGCAGCTGCCGTGGACCTTCGGGGTGCTGGACGACCCCGGCTTCAACGCCTTCGCGGCGCCGGGCGGCTACGTGTTCGTCACCAAGGGACTGGTGGACCGCGTCGACGAGGCGGAGCTCGCCGGCATCCTCGCGCACGAGATCACGCACGTCACGGCGAAGCACCACCTGCAGGCGCTGGCGGCCAAGGCGCGCTCGGGGCTGGCGGCGCAGCTGATCGGCTCGCAGCTGCGCAACAACCTGGGCGGCGCGATCTCGTCGCGGATGCTCGCGCTGGGACGCGACCTGTATTCCAGCGGGCTGGACCAGGCGGATGAATTCGACGCGGACCGGCAGGGCGTCGCGCTCGCGGCGCGGGCGGGGTTCGATCCCTACGGTTTGCCGGCGGTGCTGCAGCAGTTGCGCAGCGCGGCGCCGGACAACCCGTTGTTCACGCTGACGCTGAGCACGCATCCGCCGGCGCAGCGGCGGCTGGAGCAGCTGGAGGTCGCGATGGGATCGCGGCTGGACGCGCTCTCAGGCAAGCCGTCGGTGGCGATCGAGAGGCGGGTGCAGCAGCGGTGAGCGCGGGAGCTGGGGTTCGCCTTCGGCTCACCGCCAGCCTACGAGCGCCGGGTGTTCGTAGAGCGCCGGGTTTTCGTAGGCTGGCGGTGAGCGCAGCGAACCCCAGCACTCAACCCGCCATCATCCGCACCCCCGCCCCCTCCGCCTCCATGTTCTTCGCCAGCAACTTCACCAACGCATAAACCGTGTCGATATGCGGTGTCGGCGTATCCGTCAACCGCGCCAGCTCCGCCACCGACCCCACCAGCGCATCGATCTCCGGCGCCCGACCCGCCTCGATGTCCTGCAGCATCGACGTCTTGTGCTTCCCCACCTTCTCGGCACCGGCGATGCGCTTGTCCAGTGGCACGCGGAAGGCGATGCCCAGCTTGTGCGCCACCTGCTGCGCCTCGCGCATCATGTCCGCCGCCAGCCCGCGCGACAGCGTGTCCTGGCAGATGTCCACCAGCGTCGCGTGCGTGAGGCCGCTGATCGGGTTGAAGCTCAGGTTGCCCCACAGCTTCAGCCAGATCTCCGAGCGGATGTCCTCCAGCACCGGCGCCTTGAAGCCGGCCCGCGCGAAGCATTCCGAGATGCGCACGACGCGCTCGCTGCGGCTGCCATCGAGCTCGCCCAGCGGAAAGCGGTCGCCCTCGATGTGTCGCACCACGCCGGGCGCCACGAGCTCCGAGGCGGGATAGACGACGCAGCCGATCACGCGCTCCGGCGGGATCAGGCGCGCCAGCTGGCCGTCGCCGTCCACGCTGCGCACCGCGCTGCCCTCCAGCGCGCCGCCGGTCTTGTGGAAGTACCAGAACGGGATGCCGTTCTGCATCGTCACCACGGCCGTGCCGGGGCCGAACAGGCGCGGCAGCTGCCCGGCGACGGCAGCGACCTGGTGCGCCTTGGTCGCGAGGATCACGAAATCCTGAGCCCCCGCCTCGCCGTAGTCGTCGGTGGCGCGCACGTCGCGCGCGACCTGCTCCGTGCCGTCGTGCAGCACGAGGCGCATGCCCTGCGCGCGGATGGCGCGCAGGTTGTCGCCGCGCACGACGAAGGTCACTTCCTCGCCCGCCAGGGCGAGCTTCGCCCCGACATAGCCGCCGATGGCGCCGGCGCCGATGATCGCGATCTTCATGGTCCCTCCCGGAGGGATTGAGGGGTTTATTCGAAGCGGTTGCTGAGGCGGCCGATGCCGGCGATCTCCACCTCGACCAGGCTGCCGGGCTTCATGGAGCCCACGCCGACCGAGGTGCCGCACAGGATGATGTCGCCCGGCAGCAGGCTCATGTCCTGCGAGATCAGGCTGACCAGCTGCGCCACGGAAAAGCGCATGTCGCTCACCGGGTAGTCCTGCCGCACCTGGCCGTCGAGCAGCGTGCGCACCGTGAGCTTCTCCGGGTCCAGCCCCGAGGCCACCGCCGGCCCGAAGGGGCAGAAGGTGTCGAAGCCCTTGGCCCGCACCCACTGCGCGAAGGAGGCGTCGCGGTTCAGGATGTCGGCCACGGTGACGTCGTTGGCGCAGGTGTAGCCGAACACGTGCCGCAGCGCATCCGCTTCGGCCACCTGCTTGCAGGCCTTGCCGATCACGATGCCGAGCTCGCCTTCGAACACCACCTTGGCGCTGCCGCCGGGATGCCGGATGGTGCCGCCCGGCTCCAGCCAGGAGTTGGGCGTCTTCACCAGGTACAGCGGTTCCGCCGGGGCGGCCAGCCCGAGCTTGTCGCCCAGGGCCTTGTAGTTGTTCCACAGCGCGATCACCTTGCTCGGCTGCACCGGCGTGAGCAGGCGCACGTCGGCGAGCGCGACCGTGCGGTCGCCGCGCTGCGGATACTCGAACATGTCGCCGTGCCACACGCGCACCCGCTCGCCCTCGAGCGTGCCGAAGCGCACGGTGCCGCCTTCGCTGAAGCGCACCCACTGGAGCTGCATGGCGGCTCCTAGCCGAAGCGGCGCGTGGCGCGGGCTCCCTCGGCAGGCGCGTGCCGCGCCTGGACGATGCGGGCGTGGCAGTCCGCCTGCGTGCGCTCGATCACGTCGACCAGGAAGTCGGCCTCGTAGGCGCGCAGCAGGTGCGGCTGCTCGTTCTCCAGGTAGGAACGGATGCCGGCGCGCCCGTAGGGGTGCAGGCGCGCGAAGGTCTCGCGGTCCCAGTGCCAGGGCAGGTCCAGCGCGTGGAAGGCGCTGTTGTAGGCGTGGCGGTGCGCCTCGGAGGCCGCGTCGGCCGGTGCGGGCGGGTGCAGGGGTTGGGGCAGCAAGATGATCTCCTTCGATGCGAACTGGAAGGAAATCTAGGGGGCCGCAGCGATAAAGGATAGTGAAAGTATTTGATCGTCACCATCGACGATCGTTGATACTCTTTCTCCCTCTCCCGCGAAGCGGGAGAGGGAGAAATTCAGCGCGCCCCGCGGCTGAACACGAAGATCCCCGCGATCACCAGCACCGTGCCCGCCGCAACCCAGGCGGTGAAGGGCTCGCCCAGCAGCCACACGCCCATGAGGATGGTGGACACCGGGCCGATCATCCCCGTCTGCGCCGTCACCGAGGCGCCGACGCGCTCGATGGCCATCATCACCAGCAGCACCGGCACCGCGGTGCAGAGCACGGCGTTCAGCAGCGACAGCCAGATCACCTCCGGCGCCACCGTCAGCGCCACGGACACCGGCCGCAGCAGCAGGAACTGCACGATGCACAGCACGCAGGCCACGCTGGTCGCGAGCCCCACGAGCCGCAGCGCGCCCAGGCGCTGCACCATCTGGCCGCTGTACACCATGTACAGCGCGTAGCTGATCGTGCTCACGAACACCAGCAGCGCGCCCAGCGCCACGTTGCTGCCCTCCAGCCGCACCTCCTGGCCGAACACCAGCACCACGCCGGCGTAGCTGATCGCCATGCCGGCGACCTGCGCGCGCGACCAGCGCTTGCCATAGAGCAGCCATCCGAGCAGCAGCACGAGCGTCGGATTCAGGTACAGGATCAGCCGCTCCAGCGAGGCGGTGATGTACTGCAGGCCGATGAAGTCGAGGAAGCTGGAGAGGTAGTAGCCGCTGAAGCCCAGGCCCACGACGCCCAGCCAGTCGCGGCCGGTGAGCGCCGCGCGCCCGCGCCCGGCCCACCAGGACATCGCCAGGAAAATGGGCAGCGCGAACAGCATGCGGTACATGATCACCGTGACGGCATCGACGCCGTAGCGGTACGCGAGCTTCACGATGATGGCCTTGCCGCTGAAGGCCATCGCGCCGCCCAGGGCGAGCAGGATGCCCGTCAGCCGGGGGCTGGTCTGTGGCAGCGTCGCCTGGGGCGGCGACGCGGTGGTCTGGGGCATGCGTCGATTGTCGCGCATGCGAAAGGGCGCCCCGCGGGGCGCCCTTCTCTCTTGGCGAAGCGAGGCTTCGCGCGATCAGTCCTCGACGAAGGCTTCCTCGCGCTTGCTCTTCACCGCGGGCAGCGCCACGATCACCACCAGCAGCAGGGCCGCGGCCAGCAGGCCGGCCGACAGCGGCCGCGTGACCAGCACGCCCCAGTCGCCGCGCGACAGCAGCAGGGCGCGGCGCAGGTTCTCCTCCATCATCGGGCCGAGGATGAAGCCGAGCAGCAGCGGCGCCGGCTCGCATCCCAGCTTGATGAACAGGTAGCCGATCACGCCGAAGATCGCGACCATCCAGATGTCCCAGGTGTTGTTGTTCGTGGAGTACACGCCGATGGCGCAGAACAGCACGATGGCGGGGAACAGCCAGCGGTAGGGGATGGTCAGCAGCTTGATCCACACGCCGATCAGCGGCAGGTTCAGGATCACCAGCATGGCGTTGCCGATCCACATCGAGGCGATCAGGCCCCAGAACAGCTCGGGGTTGCTGGTCATCACCTGCGGGCCCGGCTGGATGTTGTGGATGGTCATCGCGCCCACCATCAGCGCCATCACCGCGTTGGGCGGGATGCCCAGCGTCAGCAGCGGGATGAAGGAGGTCTGCGAACCGGCGTTGTTGGCCGACTCCGGCGCCGCGACGCCGCGGATGTTGCCCTTGCCGAAGGGCACCTCGCCCGGCTTCAGCTTGGTCTTCTTCTCGATCGTGTAGGCCGCGAAGGCGGACAGCAGCGCGCCGCCGCCCGGCAGGATGCCCAGGCCGGAGCCGAGCAGCGTGCCGCGCAGGATGGCCGGGGCCATGCGCTTGAAGTCTTCCTTGGTCGGGAACAGGCCCTGCACGTTGGAGGTGAAGACCTCGCGCTCGGACTCGTGCTTGCCCAGGTTCGAGATGATCTCGCCGTAGCCGAACACGCCCATGGCGATCACGATGAAGCCGATGCCGTCGGTGAGTTCCGGGATGTCGAAGGAGTAGCGGGCGACGCCGGAGTTCACGTCGGTGCCGATCAGGCCCAGCAGCAGTCCCAGCACGATCATGCCGATCGCCTTGACCAGCGAGCCGGAGGCCAGCACCACGGCGCCGATCAGGCCCAGCACCATCAGCGAGAAGTATTCGGCCGGGCCGAACTTGAAGGCGACTTCGGTCAGCGGGGCGGCGAAGCCGGCCAGCACCAGCGTGGCGAAGCAGCCCGCCGTGAACGAGCCGATGCCGGCGGCCGCGAGCGCGGGGCCCGCGCGGCCCTGGCGCGCCATCTGGTAGCCGTCGATGACTGTCACCACCGAGGACGATTCACCCGGCAGGTTCACCAGGATGGCCGTCGTGGAGCCGCCGTAGGCGGCGCCGTAGTAGATGCCGGCCAGCATGATCAGCGCCGACACGGGAGGCAGCGCGTAGGTGGCGGGCAGCAGCATGGCGATGGTCGCCACCGGGCCGATGCCGGGCAGCACGCCGATGGCCGTGCCGAGCACGCAGCCGATGAAGGCGTACAGCAGGTTGATCGGCGTGAAGGCGACGCTGAAGCCGAGGGCGAGGTTGCTGAAGAGATCCATGTCGTACTCCGTCCGTCAGGCCGTCAGGAAGCTGGGCCACACCGGGAACTGCAGCTTCAGCAGCACGATGAAGGCGACGTAGCTGAGGATCGCGAGGATGGTGGCGAGCACCGCCACTTCCTTCGCCTTGAACTCCTCGCCGGCGAGCGCCGCGATGAAGGTGAGCGCGTAGATGCCGACGATCAGCCCCATGGCGGGAATGCCGATCTTCGGGATGCCGCCCAGGCAGATGCCGAACACCACGTTGGACGCGATGATGAAGAACAGGGGCTTCCAGGCCCACTTGCCGACCTTCTCGCCGTCTTCCGTCTCGACCACCATGGCCTCGAAGGTGATGAACAGGCCGATGACCGCCAGCAGGATGCCCAGCATCAGCGGGAAGTAGCCGGGGCCCATGCGGGCGCCCTCACCGATGGTGTAGTTCGTGGCGCCCCATGCGAAGGCGATGCCGACCGCCATGAACATGAGCCCGGAATAGAAGTCCCTCTGGCTCTTGATCCTCATTGTTGTCTCCAGTCACGGAAATGGAACCGGCGGATTCTGGAGGCAAAGAAAGGGGCTCCGGATGTGGATTCCACCTACATCCCGTTACGCGCCCGTCAGTCGAGGGGAGGCGTGGCGCTCAGGACTTCTTCCAGGGTGGTCTGGCCTTCCGCGACCCGCAGCGCGCCGGCGAGGCGCAGGGGCCGCATGCCGTCGGCGATGGCCTGGCGCTTCAGCGCCTGCATGCTCGGTTCGCGCGTCACCTGCTCCTTGAACGCGTCGCTCACCGCGAGCAGCTCGTACAGGCCCATGCGGCCCAGGAAGCCGGTCATGCGGCAGTCCACGCAGCCCACGGGCCGGTACGGCTGCCAGGTGCCCGTGACCTTCCAGGGTTTCACCACGTCGTCGAGCGCCGAACGGGGCGTCGCCGTGTCCGGCTGCCGGCATTGCCGGCACAGGGTGCGCACCAGGCGCTGCGCCAGCACGCCGATCACCGTGGCGTTGATCAGGTAGGAGGGCACGCCCAGTTCCAGCATGCGGCTGATGGCCGAGGGCGCGTCGTTGGTGTGCAGCGTCGAGAACACCAGGTGGCCGGTGAGCGCGGCCTGCACGGCCATCTCCGCCGTCGCGAGGTCGCGGATCTCGCCCACCATGATGATGTCCGGGTCCTGCCGCATCAGCGCGCGCAGGCCCTCGGCGAAGCCGAAATCCAGCTGCGGCTGCACCTGCGTCTGGTTGAAGGAGGCCTCGATCATCTCGATGGGGTCCTCCACCGTGCTCACGTTCACCTCCTCGGTGGCCAGGCGCTTGAGCGTGGAATAGAGCGTGGTGGTCTTGCCCGAGCCGGTGGGCCCGGTCACCAGGATGATGCCGTGGGGCCGCTGCACCAGCGCCTCCCAGCGCTGCGCGTCGTGCGGCGAGAAGCCCAGGGCGTCCAGGTCCTTGACGGCGGTGTCGGGGTCGAAGATCCGCATCACCATCTTCTCGCCGAAGGCCGTGGGCAGCGTGGACAGGCGCATCTCCACCTCGTCGCCGCGCGGGTTGCGGGTCTTGATGCGGCCGTCCTGCGGCCGCCGCTTCTCCACCACGTCCATGCGGCCCAGCAGCTTGATGCGCGCGGTCATGGCGTTGAGCACCGCGATGGGCATCTGGTAGACCGGCTGCAGCACGCCGTCGATGCGGAAGCGGATCACGCCCTGCTCGCGCCGCGGCTCCAGGTGGATGTCGCTCGCGCGCTGGTCGAAGGCGTACTGCCACAGCCAGTCGACGACCTGCACCACGCCCTGGTCGTTGGCGTCGAGCTGCTTGTTGGCCTTGCCCAGCTCCACCAGCTGCTCGAAGCTGGCCGCGCCGCTGTTGCCGCCGGACTTCTGCGCCGCGCGCACCGACTTGGCGAGCGCGAAGAATTCCGCCGTATAGCGGTGGATGTCCTGCGGGTTCGCGACGACGCGGCGCACGCTGCGGCGCGCCTGGCGCTCCACTTCCTCGATCCAGTCGCCGAGGAAGGGCTCGGCCGTCGCCACCACCACCTCGTTGGCGTTCACCTGCACGGGCAGCACGCGGTGGCGCTCGGCGTAGGCGGCGCTCATCACGTCGGCGACCTTGGCGACGTCGACCTTCAGCGGGTCGATGCGCAGGTATTCCATCTGCGCGCGCCCCGCGAGGTATTGCGTGAGCGACTCGATGTCCAGCGGCTTGCCGTCGGCCGCGCGCGTCATCGCCACGGCCGCGAGGCGCACCAGCGGGTGCTGCGCGCTCTCCGCCTGCGCGCAGCGCGCGATCGTGCGGCGCGCCTCCTCCGCCGAGATCACCCCGTCCTCCGACAACCACTCCACCAGCTGCTGCCAATGCAAGGGCCCGCGCGGCGGGGTGCGGGCGGAGATGCGGGGCTGGGCGCTCATGGACGAATGGTACTCAGGGGAACAGGACTACCGGACGCAAAGGTCGCAAAGGTTCCGCGAAAGTCGCGAAAGGACATCCAATGGCTTTTTGGCGATCTTTGCGTAACCTTTGCGACTTTTGCGTCCGGATGTCCGGATTCAGGCCGGTTTGAAGACCCGCAGCCACTTGCGCGCGGGCAGGCCCCAGCGGGATTCGATTTCGTCGGCGCGGGCGGCGAGCTGGCCGCGCAGGGGGAAGACGGGTTCGCGCAGCGCCAGCACCACCGTGTTGCCTTCGCGCGTGGGCCGGAAGGCCCAGGTGGCGTCGCGGCCGAAGGCGGACTGGATGTGGCCCAGGCTGCGCTGGTAGCTGGAGGAGCGGCCGAAGAGGTTGACGGTCATGCAGCCGTCCTCGGTCAGCAGGCTGCGGCAGCCGCGATAGAACTCCTCGCTGTCCAGGACCGGCGCCGCCGCCTCGTGGTCGTACAGGTCCACCTGCAGGGCATCGACCTGCCCGCGCCAGTGTTCGTGCGCCACCACCTCCTGCGCGTCGCCGAGGATCACCGAGAGCTTGGCGTCGTCCGCCGGCAGCTTGAACCAGAGGCGGCACGCGGCCACCACCTGCGGGTTGAGCTCGATGGCTGTCGTGCGCATGCGCAGCTTGCGGCGGCAGAACTTGGTCAGCGCCGCGGCGCCCAGCCCCAGCTGCATCGCGTGGCGAGCGGGCACCGTCTTGGGGTCGACGAACAGCAGCCACGCCATCATGCGCTGCACGTATTCCAGCTCCAGCTCGAAGGGCGCGTCGAGCCGCATGGAGCCCTGGACCCATTCGGTGCCGAGGTGGAGGTAGCGCACGTCCCCGTGGTCGGAGAAGTTGACTTCGGGGAGCTTGCGGACAGCGGACTTCACGGCGGCGGATTATGACCATTCGCCACAACGGCCCCGCCGTCCGTCGCCGTGCGCGGGCAGGCGGGCGGACCGGCACGCACGCGTGACGCAATTCACGGGCGGCGGCGGGGTCGCGCACGCGAGTCGTTACAGAATGTAGCCATTCCCATGCACGACACCTTTCGATGACGGATTTCATGCCGCAGTCCCGCTGGTCCGATACGCCTTCGACGGCCGCCCCCGAGTTCTGGGAGTCCAGCCGCCCCGCGCCGAACCAGGAAGCGAACGCCGCCCGGCCGGCCGGGCGCGCGCTGCGGCGCTCCGCGCCCGCGCTCGCGGCCGACGTGAACGAGTTGCTCGAATCGATGGCCCGCAAGCGGGTGCCCCGGCTGGACGCCGTGCGCGAGCGGGTCGTGCAGGCCCGCACGGGCATGGAGCTCGATGGCGTCGAGGAGGCGCTGCGGGCCCTGCACGGGGCCACGACCGCGCTGGACTTCCTGGCGGGCCGCTGCGGCGGCGAGCAGTCGACCGATTTCCTGCGCCAGGGCGAGGTCCTCGCCGCGGCGATGGAGGCCGTCGCCGGCCTGGTCACGCCCTTCGTGGAGCGGCACGGCAGCGAATCGCCGGTGGCGCGCCTGGTCTGGATCGACCTGGTGCTGGAATCGGGCTCGCTGCACAAGCGCGTGCGCCAGGGCGCCCACTGGCTGGCCGAGATGGACCGGGACCTGCAGGTGCGCCGCAGGGGCTCCAACACCGACGTGACGCTGCGCGCGATCGAGCAGCTCGCCCGCCGCGGCGCCGCCATGCACGAGAAGCTGCAGACGGCGCACCGGCTGTGCCGGCAGGCGCGCACGGTGCACGGCCTGTGCGAACAGGTCGCGGCCGAGCGCTCGGCCTTGTGCACGCAATTGCAGGCCGAGGTGCTGCCGGCCTGCAAGGAACTGGAGCAGGCGCTGCAGCCCCTGCTGCACGCGGCCGGCTACCGGGCGCTGGTCCCGACCGAACTGATAGGCGCGATCGACGCCCGCCACACCCTCCAGGTCGCGCTGACCCAGGCCGCCGCGCAGGTCGCGCAACTGCGCGCGGGCGAGCAGGACATCGCGAACCAGCTGCAGGAGATGGCGGAGAAGGCGCGGCAGCTGGGCTGAAGTCAGGGGCACAGCAGGGCGCCCAACCGCGGCAAGGCCTCGCAGGCATTCCGCGTCGTCGCCGCCGCCAGCTCCTCCGGCGTCATCCCCCGCAGTTCCGCCAGCACGCCGCCGATGCGCGGCAGCTCGCCCGGCTCGTTGCGGCCCTGGGCCGCGCCGGCCTCGCGCTCCCCGGCGGTGCGGTACAGCCAGTGCGGCGGGATGTCCGGCGCATCCGTTTCCAGCACCAGCGACTCCAGCGGCAGCTCGCGCGCCAGCCGGCGGATCTGCAGCGCGCGGTCGAAGGTCACCGTGCCGCCGAACCCCAGCCGGAAACCCAGCCGCACGAACTCGGCCGCCTGCTGCGCGCTGCCGTTGAACGCATGGGCGATCCCGCCCACGCCGCCCTTGCGCAGCTCCTTGAGCAGCTGGTCGGCGGAGCGGCGCACGTGCAGCAGCACCGGCAGCCCGTACCGGCGGGCCAGCGCCAGCTGTTCGCGGTAGAAGTGCTCCTGGCGCGCGCCGTCCAGTCCGGGCACGAAGTAGTCCAGGCCGATCTCGCCGACCGCCACCAGCCGCGGGTCGTCGCGGTGCGCGGCGAGCGCGCGGTCCAGCCGCAGCAGGTCCTCGTCGGTCGCCGTCGGCGTGCACAGCGGATGGATGCCCAGGGCGTAGCTGTCGCCGTGGCAGCGGGCCAGGGTCCGCACCGCGTCGAAGTTGCCGGGAGCCACCGCCGGCAGCACGCAATGGGCCACGCCGGCGGCCGCCGCCCGGCCGCGCACGGCGTCCACATCGGCGTCAAATTCACGCGCATCCAGGTGGCAGTGCGTATCAATCCACATCGCGCCGGCGATGATGCCGCAAGCCGTGCAGCGGGGGGAAAACCGTGATACCGTGTGCCATCGCCAGGGCTGCAACGGCGTGGCCCCAGCTTTCCCGGAACAGCCAAGGATTACGGATGCGCAGGCCCGCCCTCTACAGCTCCAGCCGCCCTGCCCGCACCGCGGCGGCCCCTTCCGGGGCGGCGCCTTCCCCTGTGGATCCGCAGCCCGCGGTGGCCGCGCCGGCGCCGCGCCGCTGGCGGCGTCTCCTCTCGCCCTCCAGCCCCGCCCTCCTGTGGGCGGCGATCCTGCTGCTCGGCATCGCGCTCGCCAGCTCGCTGGCGCTGCGGCCGACCCAGCGCAAGCTGACGCAGGAGGACATCAACGCCGCGGTGCTCAAGACCATGGAAACGCAGGTCATGCCGTCCGAGTACGCGCGGGCCTACGACAACATCCGCCCGGCCGTGGTGCGGGTGGTGAGCTACGTCAAGAAGAGCCGCCTGCGCGAGGAGGACCAGAAGGCGCTGCGCGCCCGGCCCAAGTCGCTGGGCCCGGCGGCCGACGGGGGCCCCGAGAACGACGAGGTCGAGAACGGCGTGGGCACCGGCGTGGTGATCATCGACAAGGGCGTGATCCTCACCAACCTGCACGTGGTGAACGGCGCCGACCGGATCCGCGTGACCTTCCACGACGGGCTGGAATCGCAGGCCACGATCACCGGCGTGCAGGCCGAGAACGACCTCGCGGTGCTGCAGGCCAGCAAGATCCCCGACGACCTGATCGCCGCCACCATGCGCTCCACCGGCGACCTCGCCCCCGGCGACAAGGTGATGGCCGTCGGCTTCCCCTTCGGCATCGGCCCCTCGGCTTCCGGCGGCGTCATCTCCGGCCTGGGTCGCGTGTTCCGCTCGCCGGAAGGCAAGCAGGAGATGAAGAACCTGATCCAGTTCGACGCGGCGGCCAACCCCGGCAACTCCGGCGGCCCGCTGGTCACCATGGACGGCGAGGTGGTAGGCATCGTCACGGCGATCCTGAACCCCACGTCCGCCCGCACCTTCCTCGGCATCGGCTTCGCCGTGCCGATCGAGAACGCCGCCGCGGCCGCCGGCCTGCCGCCCTTCTGAGCCTTCCTTTCCTCCACCCAGGGACTCCATGGACAACACCAGCCGCACCGACAGCGCCACGGCGCAACTGATGGAACAGATCCTCTACGAGGTCAAGCGCGTCGTGGTCGGCCAGGACCGCTTCCTCGAGCGCGTGATGGTCGCGATGCTGGCGCAGGGCCACCTGCTGGTCGAGGGTGTTCCCGGGCTGGCCAAGACGCTCACGGTGAAGACGCTGGCCAACACCATGCGGGGCGAGTTCAAGCGCATCCAGTTCACGCCCGACCTCGTGCCGGCCGACCTGGTGGGCACGCGCATCTACAACCAGAAGACGGGCGACTTCTCCACCTCGCTGGGCCCCGTGTTCGCCAACCTGCTGCTGGCCGACGAGATCAACCGCGCGCCCGCCAAGGTGCAGAGCGCCCTGCTCGAAGTGATGCAGGAACGCCAGGTGACCATCGCGGGCGAGACGCACAAGGTGCCCAGCCCCTTCCTGGTGATGGCCACGCAGAACCCGATCGAGACCGAGGGCACCTACCCGCTGCCGGAAGCGCAGGTGGACCGCTTCATGATGAAGGTGCTGGTGGACTACCCGACCGACGAGGAGGAGTTCGTGATCGTCCAGCGCGTCACCGGCGCCGCCGTGGACGTGGCGCCGGTGGCGAGCACCGAACAGCTGGCCGCCCTGCAGCGCGAATGCCGCCAGGTCTACGTCGATCCCTCGCTGGTGCAGTACGCGGTGAAGCTCGTGTCGGCCACGCGCGCGCCCGAGCGCCACGGCCTGAAGGACCTGAGCCGCTTCATCACCTACGGCGCCAGCCCGCGCGCCACGATCAACCTCACCGAAGGCGCGCGCGCGCTGGCCATGCTGCGGGGCCGCGGCTACGCGCTGCCCGAGGACATGGTGGACCTGGTGCCCGACGTGCTGCGCCACCGCGTCGTGCTCTCGTACGAGGCGCTCTCCGAAGGCCTGAGCTCGGACGCCATCGTCCAGAAGATCATGGCCAAGATCCCGCCCCCGGCGAAGCCGCTCGAGCATGAAAAGCTGGTGGCGTAAAGGCGCGGGAGAAACTCCCGCCGCGGCGGAGGCGAGCGCGGCTTTGCCCACGGCCGCGCACCACGCCGAGCAGGTGCTGCGCCGCCTCGAATGGAAGGTGATCCGGCGCCTCGACGGCCTGCTGCAGGGCGACTACCGCACCCTGCTGCGCGGCACCGGCCTGGACCTCGCCGACCTGCGCGAATACCAGGTGCACGACGACGTGCGCCACATCGACTGGAACGTGACGGCGCGCATGCAGTCGCCCTACGTCCGCGTGTTCACCGAGGACCGCGAGATGTCGGCCTGGTTCCTGCTGGACCTGAGCCCCTCGGTGGACTTCGGCTCGGGCGAACTGCGCAAGCGCAACGTCTCGGCCGAATTCGTGACGGTGCTCGCGCGCGTGCTCACGCGCCACGGCAACCGCGTCGGCGCCCTGCTGTACGGATCGGGCGTGGACACCGTGATCCCCACGCGCAGCGGCCGCCGCCACGTCCTGCACCTGCTGCACAGCATGCTGGACCGGGTCACCGTCGCCGAAGCGGGCCCGACCCGCCTGCACGAGCTGCTGGCTTCCGCCGCCAGCCTGATCAAGCGCCGCTCCACCGTGTTCGTGGTGTCCGACTTCATCAGCGAGCCCGGCTGGGAAAAGGCGCTGGCGCAGCTGGCGCAGCGCCACGAGGTCGTGGCCGTGCGCGTGCTCGACCCGCTGGAACTGGACCTGCCCGACCTGGGCCTGCTCACCCTGCGCGACGCCGAGACCGGCGAGCAGGTCGTGGTGGACACGCACGACGCGGGGTTCCGCAAGCGCTTCGCCCGCATCGCCGCGCAGCGCGAGTCGGAACTGCGCCAGGCGCTCGCCGCGAGCGGCGTGGACGCGCTCGAGCTCGCCACCGACGCCGACCTCGTGGACGCCATCGTGCGCTTCGTCGAGATGCGCAAGCGCCGCAGCCAGCTGGCGGGCGGCAGCCTGCCCGCGCACCTGCGCCACGCCGCCTGAATCCGGAGACGACCATGCAATTCCTCTGGCCCCAATTCCTCTGGCTGCTGCTGGCCCTGCCGCTGCTGGTGGGGCTGTACGTGCTGCTGCTGCGGCGCAAGAAGAAGATGGCGGTGCGCTACGCCTCGCTGTCCATCGTGAAGGAAGCGATGGGCACGGGCTCGCAGATCCGCCGCCACATCCCGCCGGCGCTGTTCCTGCTCGCGATCACGGCGCTGCTGCTGGCCGCGGCGCGGCCGGTGGCGGTGGTCACGCTGCCCTCGAACCAGCAGACCATCATCCTGGCGATGGACGTGTCGGGCAGCATGCGCGCCACGGACGTGCAGCCGAACCGCCTGGTCGCCGCGCAGAATGCCGCCAAGGCCTTCCTGCAGGAGCTGCCGCGCCACGTGAAGGTGGGCGTGGTCGCCTTCGCCGGCTCCGCGCAGGTCGCGCAGCTGCCCACGGTGAACCGCGAGGACCTGGTCACGGCCATCGACCGCTTCCAGCTGCAGCGCGCCACGGCCACGGGCAACGCCATCGTGATCTCGCTCGCGACGCTGTTCCCCGACGCCGGCATCGAGCTGGAGTCGCTGCAGGTCGGCCGCGACCGCCAGCGCGGCTTCGCGATCGACGCCGAGCGCAAGCCCAGGAAGGACTTCGTGCCGGTGGCGCCGGGCTCCTACCCCTCCGCCGCGATCATCATGCTGACCGACGGCCAGCGCACCACGGGCGTGGACCCGATCGAAGCCGCCAAGATGGCCGCCGACCGCGGCGTGCGCGTCTACACGGTGGGCATCGGCACGGTCGACGGCGAGACCATCGGCTTCGAGGGCTGGTCCATGCGCGTGCGCCTGGACGAGGAAACGCTCAAGGCCATCGCCAACAAGACCTCGGCCGAATACTTCTACGCCGGCACGGCGCAGGACCTGCGCAAGGTCTACGAGACGCTCAGCTCGCGCCTGACGGTGGAGAAGAAGGAAACGGAAATCTCCGCCCTGTTCGCGATGGCGGCGGCGGCGCTGGCCCTGCTGTCGGCAGGGCTGTCGCTGGTGTGGTTCAACCGGATCCTCTGAGCGTCGTCCCTCACCATGCCTTGTCATCCCGGGCTTGACCCGGGATCCACGGTTGCGTGCCACTCCACCATGGATTGCGGCTCAAGGCCGCAATGACAAGGCTGTTCAGCCCAACCGCCCCGACGTCAACCGCAAGGTGCGCCCGCACCTCGCCGCCAGCGCCTCGTCGTGCGTGACCATCACGAACGCCGTCCCGCGTTCCTTCGCCAGCCGCAGCATCAGCGCGAACACCACGTCCGCCGTGCCGCGGTCGAGGTTGCCCGTGGGCTCGTCGGCCAGCACGCAGGCCGGGTGCGCCACCAGCGCGCGGGCGATCGCCACGCGCTGGCGCTCGCCGCCCGAGAGTTCGGCGGGACGGTGCTGCATGCGCTCCTTGAGTCCCACCGCGCCCAGCATGTCGGCCGCGGCGCGGTGCATGTCCTCCACGGCCATGCGCCGGATGCGCAGCGGCATGCCGACGTTGTCGAGCGCGCTGAACTCCGGCAGCAGGTGGTGGAACTGGTAGACGAAGCCCAGGTGCTGGTTGCGCAGGCGCCCCTGCGCGGCCGGGTCGAGCCTGGCCATCTCCTGGCCCATCAGCTGCACCGAGCCCGAGGTCGGCGCGTCCAGCCCGCCCAGCAGGTGCAGCAACGTGCTCTTGCCCGAACCCGAGGCGCCGACGATCGCGAGCGTCTCGCCGGCATGCACCTCGAGGTCCACGCCGCGCAGCACCTCCACGTCCAGCCCGCCCTCGCTGAAGCGCTTGGTGAGCCCCTGGCAGGCCAGCACGACGCCGGTGTGCGGCTCCACCGCGGCGAGCGGCGCGGGCGCGGCGGCGAGCGTCGTGTCATTCATAGCGCAGGGCCTCCGCCGGGTTGACCCGGCTCGCGCGCCAGCTCGGGTACAGCGTGGCGACAAAGGCCAGCGCCAGCGAGATCAGGGCGATGGGCACGATGTCCGAGGACTTCGGGTCGCTGGGCATGCGGCTGATCAGGTAGATGTCCTTGGGCAGGAAGCTCGCGTTGAGCGCGTGCTCCAGCGCCGGCACGATCACGTCGATGTTGAGCGCCACCGCCAGGCCGAACACCAGCCCCGCCAGGGTGCCGATCACGCCCACCGCGGCGCCCTGCACGACGAAGATGCCCATGATGCTGCCCGGGCTCGCGCCCAGCGTGCGCAGGATGGCGATGTCGGCGCGCTTGTCGGTGACCGTCATCACCAGCGTGCTCACCAGGTTGAAGGCGGCCACGGCGACGATCAGGGTCAGGATGATGAACATCATCCGCTTCTCCAGCTGCACGGCGGCGAACCAGGTGCGGTTCTGCTGGGTCCAGTCGCGCACCAGGAAGTCGCCGCTGAGCGTCTGCGTGAGCTGGGCGGCCACCTCGCGTGCGCGGTCCAGGTCGCGCAGCTTCACGCGCACGCCCGTGGGGCCGTCGAGGCGGAACAGGCGTTCGGCGTCCTCGATGTGCATCAGCACCAGGCCGCTGTCGTATTCGAAGTGGCCGGAGTCGAAGGTGCCCACCACCTTCATCTGCTTCAGGCGCGGCACGATGCCCGCGGGCGTCACCTGGCCGCCGGGGGCGATCATGGTCACGGCGTCGCCCTCGCGCACGCCCAGGTTGCGCGCCAGTTCCACGCCCAGCACGATGTTGAATTCGCCCGAGACCAGCCGGTCCAGCGCGCGCGGCGCCGTGGCGGCGAGGTCGGTCACCTGTGGCTCCAGCTTCGGGTCGATGCCGCGCACGATGGTGCCGCGCATGTCGTCGCCCCGGGCCAGCAGCGACTGCGCCGCCACGAAGGGCGCGGCGCCCACCACCTCGGGGTTGCGGCGCACCTCGGTGAGCGTGCGGTTGACGTCCGGCAGCACGCCGCCGCCCGGCCCGTAGACCTCGATGTGCGAGACCACGCCCAGCATCCGGTCGCGCACCTCCTTCTGGAAGCCGTTCATCACCGACAGCACGATGATCAGCGCGGCCACGCCCAGCGCGATCCCGAGCATCGAGACGCCGGAGATGAAGGAGATGAAGCCGTTGCGGCGGGTGGCGCGGCCGGCGCGGGTGTAGCGCCAGCCCAGCACGAGCTCGTAGGGAAGGGCCATCGTGGCCCTCAGGATCGTTTTTCCATTCCGGCGGCATTGTGGCATCCCCGACAATACGGCTGTGTCAGACGGAGTCCACTTGCTCGTTCCCTTCGCCTCGTGCTCGGCCGCCGGCTGCGCCGAGGCCCGGGGCGCCCTCGCCCTGCCCAACCTGCAGCGGCTGCTGCGCCGGCTCGCGCTGGAAGCGGAGGACGCCGGCGACGAAGCCAGCCTGTCGCCGCCGCACGAGCGGGCGCTGGCGCGCGCCTACGGCCTGGACGTGCCCGATGGCCTGGTGCCCCTGGCGGCCTTGCAGGTGCTGCAGGCCGGCGGCGACGCGGCCGGCGAGGGCTGGGCCTGGATCAGCCCCAGCCACTGGAACGTCGGCCGCGACCACGTCGCCATGGCGCTGCAGCGCGACCTGCAGCTCGATGCCGAGGACTCGCAGGCGCTGCTCGCGGCGATGCAGCCCTTCTTCGCCGAGGACGGCATCACCCTCAGCTACGAGGCCCCGCTGCGCTGGCTGGCGCGGGGCCCGCTCTTCCGGCGGCTGCCCACCGCCTCGCTCGATCGCGTGGTCGGCCGCGCGATCGACCGCTGGCTGCCCGCCGGCGAGTCCGGCGCGCCCCTGCGCCGGCTGCAACAGGAAATGCAGATGCTGCTCTACACCTTGCCGCTGAACGACGCGCGGGAGCGCGGCGGGCTGCTGCCGATCAACTCCTTCTGGGCCAGCGGCAGCGGCGCGCTGCCCGCGGGCACGGCGCCGCGCGCGCCCGGCCTGCAGGTCTCGCCGCACCTGCGCGACGCCGCCCTCCTGGGCGACTGGCGGGCCTGGGCCGCCGCCTGGCAGCGCCTCGACGGACGCGAGTGCGCGCTGCTGCTGCAGGAACTGGAACGCGGCCGCCCGGTGCGCATCACGCTGTGCGGCGAAGCCGGCGCCCGCACCTGGTCGTCGGCGGCGGCCAGCGGCTGGCAGCGCGTGAAGCAATTGTTCTCGGCGCCCACGGCGGCCCGCCTGCTGGAGGGACTGTGAAGATCCTCACCCGCGACGTCCCCCCGCGCGCCGCCTGGGCGCTGGAACAGGCCGGCATCCACCCGCTGCTCGCGCGCCTCTATGCCGCGCGCGGCGTGCTGGCCAAGGAGGAACTGGACAACGGCCTCGCCCGCCTGCTGCCGCCCGCGTCGCTGAAGGGCGCGGCCGAAGCCGCCGTGCTGCTCGCCGACGCCATCGCCGCCGGGCGCAGGCTGTGCATCGTGGCCGACTACGACTGCGACGGCGCCACCGCCTGCGCCGTCGCCGTGCGCGGGCTGCGCCTGCTCGGCGCGCAGCACGTGGGCTACCTCGTGCCGGACCGCGTGGTGGACGGCTACGGCCTCACGCGGCCGATCGCGCAGCGCGTGAAGGCGCAGGGCGCGGACGTGCTGGTCACCGTGGACAACGGCATCGCCAGCCTCGACGGCGTGGCGGCGGCACGGGAGCTGGGCCTGCAGGTGCTGGTGACCGACCACCACCTGCCCGGCCCGGTGCTGCCCGAAGGCGCGCTGATCGTGAACCCCAACCAGCCGGGTTGCGGCTTCGAGAGCAAGTCCATCGCCGGCGTCGGCGTGATGTTCTACGTGCTGCTGGCGCTGCGGGCGGAGCTGCGCGCGCGCGGCGTGTTCGACGAGCGCACGCAGCCCAAGCTCGACGCGCTGCTGCCGCTGGTGGCGCTGGGCACCGTCGCCGACGTGGTGAAGCTGGACGCCAACAACCGGCGGCTGGTGGCGCAGGGTCTCAAGCGCATCCGCGCGGGCGCGATGCCTTGCGGCCTGCGCTCGCTGTTCGCCGTGGCGGCGCGCAAGCCCGAGGTGGCGACCAGTTTCGACTTCGGCTTCGCGCTGGGCCCGCGCGTGAACGCGGCCGGGCGCCTGGCCGACATGACGCTGGGCATCGAATGCCTGCTGACCGACGACGCGGCGCGCGCGGACGAACTCGCGCGCACCCTCGACGGCATCAACCGCGAACGGCGCGAGATCGAGGGCGACATGCGCGAGCAGGCGCTGGCCATGGCGGAATCGCTGTTCGAGGAGGGCGAGGAGCCGCCGCCCGCGATCTGCGTCTTCGACCCCGACTTCCACGAGGGCGTGGTCGGCATCGTCGCCTCGCGCATCAAGGACAAGCTGCACCGGCCGACCTTCGTCTTCGCCGCGAGCGCCGCGCCCGGCAAGGAACACGAGCTGAAGGGATCGGGCCGCTCCATCCCCGGCTTCCACCTGCGCGACGCGCTGGACCTCGTGGCCAAGCGGCATCCGGGCGTGCTGCTGCGCTTCGGCGGCCACGCCATGGCCGCGGGCTGCACCGTCGCGGAAGAACACTTCGACACCTTCGAGCAGGCGCTCGCGCAGGTGGCGCAGGAATGGCTGGACACGGCGACGCTGCTGCGCAGCCTGCACACCGACGGCCCGCTCGCGCCCGAGTACCGCCGCCCCGACCTGGTCGACACGCTGCACCAGGAAGTCTGGGGCCAGGGCTTCGCGCCGCCGGTGTTCAGCGAGGAGGTGGAGATCCTGTCGCAGAAGCTGGTAGGCGAGAAGCACCTCGCGATCAAGCTGCGCCACCAGGGCCAGCCGGTCGAGGGCATCTGGTTCGGCCACACCGAACCGCTCCCGGCGAAGGTGAAGATCGCCTTCCGGCTGGAGGCGGACGAGTGGCAGGGGACGCGGAGGGTGCGCTTCCTGGTGGAAGGCGCGGAGCTCTAGGTCAGGCGGTGCCCATCACCGGCAGCGCCGATTGCTGCGGCTCGTCGAAGTAGGCGAACAGGCGCGCGGCCACTTCCTGGAGTTCGCGGTCCTCGGTGGCGCGGGCGCAGGCCAGCTGCCACATCGCGTATTCGCGGTCGCCCAGCATCATGTCGGTGATGACGCAGCGGCCGTGGCCCGCCATCAGCAGCGCGAAGCTCGCCAGCAGCCCGGTGGGGCAGTAGCGCGGCGAAGACTGCAGGCCTTCGAGGTCGTCGCTCGCCTCGAGCGACGGGGCTTCGACCTTTGGCTGGACCTCGGGGGCGGCGGGATGCGCGTGCAAGCGGTTCATGGCGACCTCAGCGATAGCTGAAACTGACCGGGACGGCACCGCTGACGGTGGTCACCGTCGGATGCGAAGCGGCCTGCACCGCATCGCTCTGGCTGGTGCAGCTGGCGATGGTGGAGCCGGGGATGTACTGCAGGCAGTCCGCCAGGGCCATCTGCTGCACGATCTGCTCGTTGTGGCGGGCCTCGGCCTTGCGGACCTGGTGGCTGCACACGAGCCAGAACGCGAACAGCTGTCCCGCCACCAGCGCGCCGAGCAGCACCCACCAGAGGCGGCCGCGTTCTTGTTGCTGCGGGGCGGGTTGCATGGCGTTGGCGGCGAGGGACATGGCGGACTTCCTTGAGTGAATCGATCCTAGGCCCGGCCCTGCCGCCGCGCCAGAGTGGCTGGCGCGACATGCTGTAGGACAAAATCCTGGCGCTACCGTTGGAGCCATGCCGACCATGAACGACACCCTCGATCCGCGCGCCACGGCCGCGCGCCTGCCCTACCCGCTGCTGGTGCGCGAGCTCGTGAATGTCATGCACGACCCTGTTGCGGAAGTGCCACCGCGCCTGGTGCAGAAACTGGCCGGCGGCGGGAGCCTGCTGGTCATGCCGGCGTGCGATGCGCGCGTCGCCATCACCAAGCTGATTACCTTCACGCCCCGCAATACGGGCACGAAAACGCCGACGATCCAGGGCGATGTGGTGGTGTTCGACGTGGAATCGGGCGCGCGCCGCCTGGTGCTCGATGGGCCCGCGGTGACGGCGCGGCGCACCGCGGCGGTGTCGCTGCTGGCGGCGCAGTGGCTTGCGCCCAACACGCAAGGACCCCTCCTGGTGGTCGGCGCGGGGGCCCAGGGACACGCCCACGTGGAGGCATTTGCCCAGGGATTGGGCATCCGCGAGGTGCTCATCCATTCACGCACCGAAGCGAGCGCACACGTGTTGGCCTCCCGGGCACGTGAATTGGGACTACACGCGCGCGTGATTTCCGAACCTGATTCCGCACTCGCGGAATGCCCTCTGGTGGTCACGTGCACGCCCGCCGCGGGCGTGGTGCTGCGCGCCCTGCCGCGCGACGACGCCTTCGTGGCGGCGGTCGGCGCGTTCACGCCGCAGATGATCGAACTGGATCCCGCGTTCACGCGGCACTGCGCGCGCCACGGGCGCATCGTGGTGGACACGCGCGACGCCGATCACGAAGCGGGCGACCTGCTGCAGGCGGGACTCGACGTCCCGGCGATCCCCAGCCTGCGCGATGTCGATGCGTCCGCGCCGCGCGGGCGCGGGCCGGTGCTGTTCAAGAGTTGCGGCTGGGCCGGCTGGGACCTGGCCGCCGCGCGCGCGGCGCTTCTTGCTCCCTCTCCCGCTGGCGGGAGAGGGCCGGGGTGAGGGCGGTCGCGAGGCTCAGGCCTTCGGCAACGTCACCCCATGCTGCCCCTGGTACTTCCCCCCGCGGTCCTTGTAGCTGACCGCGCATTCCTCGTCGCTCTCGAAGAACAGCACCTGCGCGCAGCCCTCGCCCGCGTAGATCTTGGCGGGCAGCGGCGTGGTGTTGGAGAACTCCAGCGTCACGTAGCCTTCCCATTCGGGCTCGAAGGGCGTCACGTTGACGATGATCCCGCAGCGGGCATAGGTGCTCTTGCCCAGGCAGATGGTCAGCACGTTGCGCGGGATGCGGAAGTATTCGAGCGTGCGCGCCAGCGCGAAGCTGTTGGGCGGGATGATGCAGACGTCGTCGTGGAAGTCCACGAAGCTCTTCTCGTCGAAGTTCTTCGGGTCCACCACCGTGCTGTGGATGTTGGTGAAGACCTTGAATTCCGGGGCGCAGCGGATGTCGTAGCCGTAGCTGGACGTCCCGTAGCTGATGACGCGCCGCCCCTCCACCTCGCGCACCTGCCCCGGCTCGAAGGGCTCGATCAGGCCATGCTGCTCCGCCATCCGGCGGATCCACTTGTCGCTCTTGATGCTCATTTGCGGGGGCTCCTGCGGGCGGATTGTATGGGCCTCAGAGCGCCTGGCCGTTCACGTAGGTCCGCTCGACGACCCGGTCGTCCCCCAGCACGATCAGCGAGAACAGCAGTTCGTCGAGGTCGCGCGCGTGCTCCGTCTTGCGCGCCAGCAGGGGCGTGGCCCGGGGATCCAGCACCAGGAAGTCCGCTTCGCAGCCGGGGCGCAGGTTGCCGATCACGCCGTCCAGGCCCAGGGCTTGCGCGGCGCCGGCGGTGTGCTGCCACCAGAGGTCCTGCGGGCTGAGGCTCAGGCCCGGCTTGGTCTGGCCTTCGCGCCCGACGTAGTAGGCCGCGAGCATGGTGTGGAAAGGCGAGAAGCTGGTGCCGCCGCCCACGTCGCTGGCCAGGCCGTGGCGGAAGCCGATGCGCCGCGCGCCCTCGTAATCGAAGAAGCCGCTGCCCAGGAACAGGTTGCTGGTGGGACTGACGGCGGCCGCGGCCCCCGTGTCGCGCATCAGGGCGCGGTCGGCGTCGTCGAAGTGGATGCAGTGCGCGTAGATCGCGCGCTCGCGCATCAGGCCGAAGCCCTCGTAGATCGCGAGATAGCTGCGCGCCTGCGGGAACAGCTCGCGCGCCCAGCGGACCTCGTCGCGGTTCTCGGCCACGTGCGACTGGATCCACACGTCGGGATACTGCGCCGCCAGCGCGCCGGCGCCGCGCAATTGCGCCTCGCTGCAGCTGGGCGCGAAGCGCGGCGTGATGGCGTAGCCCAGGCGGCCGCGCCCGTGCCAGCGGCGGATCAGCGCCTCGGTGTCCACCAGCGACTGCTCGGTCTCGTCGCGCACGCCGTCCGGGGAATGCCGGTCCTGCAGCACCTTGCCGGCGATCATGCGCAGGCCGCGCGCCTCGCTCGCCTCCATCAGCGCATCCACCGAGTGCGGATGCGAGGTGCAGAAGGTCAGCGCGGTGGTGACGCCGTTGCGCTGCAGTTCGTCCAGGAACACCTGGGCGACGCCCAGCGCATAAGCGTGGTCGGAAAAGCGCGCCTCGTGCGGGAAGGTGTAGTTCTCCAGCCAGGGCAGCAGGCCGGCGGCCGGCGAGCCGATCACGTCCGTCTGCGGGAAGTGCACGTGCAGGTCGATGAAGCCCGGCGCCAGGATGCGGCCCGGCAGGTGCGTGACGGCCACGCCGGGGAAATTCGAAGCGAGCTGCGCATGCGGGCCGGCCGCGCGCACGACCCGGCGGCCGCCTGCATCGGGGCCGACCACCAGCAGGCCGTCTTCTTCGAGGCGGGCGGAACCGTCGTCGGCAAAGGAGAGGAGCGCGGCTCGGTAGGCGTGCATGGCCGCTATTGTCCAGCCTTGCCCAGCACGCCCGATACGAGAAAGTTCATGGACAGTATCTGCGCGTCCGTCATCACCTGGCCCTTGCCCAGCACCTGCCGGCCCTGGTTGTCGGCGATCGGGCCGGCGAAGGGCCGCAGCCTCCCGGACGCGATGTCCTTCTGCCGCGCCAGCACCTCCTGCTGCACGGCCCGGGGCACCTTGCTGCCGAACCAGCCGACGCGGATCATCCCCTCCTTCACGCCGCCCCAGACGGCCACGGGCTTCCAGGTGCCGTCCAGCACCGCCTTCACCCGCGCCTTATAGTAGTCGGCCCACTGGTGCGTGACGGCCAGGACCTGCGCGTCCGGCGCCACCTTGCGCATGTCCGAGTGGTACGCGATCGCCAGCTTGCCGCGCTCCTGCGCCGCCGCCATCACGGCCGTGGACGCGGTGTGGAAGGACAGCACGTCGGCGCCCTGGTCCATGAGCGCCATGGCCGCGTCGCGTTCCTTGCCCGGATCGAACCAGGTGTTGAGCCAGACCACGCGCACCTGCGCCTTCGGGTTGACCGAGCGCATGCCCAGCGTGAAGGCGTTGATGCCCTGCAGGACCTCGGGAATCGGGAAGCCCGCGACGTAGCCGGCCAGGTTGCTCTTCGTCATGCGGCCCGCCGCGATGCCGGCGAGATAGCGGCCTTCGTAGTAGCGCGCGTTCGCGATCGCGACGTTGGGCGCTGTCTTCAGCCCGGTGATCGACTCGAACTTCACGCCGGGGAAATCCTTCGCGACCTTCAGCGTCGGCTCCATGTAGCCGAAGCTGGGCGTGAAGATGAGCTTGTGCCCCGTGGCCGCGAGGTCGCGGATCACGCGCTCGGCGTCGGGACCCTCGGGCACGTTCTCCACGTACGAGGTCTTCACGCGCGCGCCGAAGGCGGCCTGCACCGCCTGCCGCGCCACCTCGTGCTGGTGCACCCAGCCGGCGTCGGAGAGCGGCGCGACGTAGACGAAGCCGACCTTCAGCGGTTCCGCCTGCTGTGCTTGCGCGCCCAGGGAGAAGGAGAGTGCCGCCATGGCGATGGCGGCGAGGTTTTTGTACATGGTGTTCCTCTACATGGCCCCGGGATGACAAAAAGAAAAAGGCCGCCGGGGCGCGACCTCATCCACGCATTTTAAGCGCGGCCGTGCCGCAAGGCCGCGTTCCATCGCCCCACGGAAGGCCCGTGTTTGCGTATAAAGAAACCCGAAGCACCGCAAAGAGTGCTTCGACAAAATTCATCACGACAGGGAAAACGACATGCGCAAGTACAACGGCTGCAGCACCATCCTGGTCACCGGTGGCGCTGGCTTTCTCGGCAGCCACCTGTGCGAGCGGCTGGTGGCGCAGGGACATCACGTCTTGTGCGTCGACAACTTCTTCACCGGCACCAAGGACAACATCGAGCACCTGCTGGACGACCCGCGCTTCGAGCTGGTGCGCCACGACGTGACGCTGCCCTTGTACGTCGAAGTGGACGAGATCTACAACCTCGCCTGCCCGGCCTCGCCCGTGCACTACCAGCACGACCCGGTGCAGACGACCAAGACCAGCGTGCACGGCGCGATCAACATGCTCGGGCTGGCCAAGCGCACGCGGGCACGGATCTTCCAGGCGTCGACCAGCGAGGTGTACGGCGACCCCAACTACCACCCGCAGCCGGAGAGCTACTGGGGCAACGTCAACCCGATCGGCCCGCGCAGCTGCTACGACGAAGGCAAGCGCTGCGCCGAGACCCTGTTCTTCGACTACCACCGGCAGTACGGCGTGGACATCCGGGTCGGCCGCATCTTCAACACCTACGGCCCGCGGATGCACCCCAACGATGGCCGCGTGGTGTCCAACTTCATCGTGCAGGCGCTGCGCGGCCAGCCCATCACCGTGTACGGCCAGGGCGAGCAGACGCGCAGCTTCTGCTACGTGGACGACCTGATCGAGGGCTTCCTGCGCTTCATGGCGCTGGAGGCGCCCTGCCCCGGGCCGATCAACCTCGGCAACCCGGGCGAATTCACCATCCTGGAGCTGGCCCGGCAGGTGATCGAGCTCACGGGCTCGAAGTCGAAGATCGTGTTCGCCAAGCGCCCGGTCGACGACCCGATGCTGCGCCGGCCCGACATCACGATCGCGCAGGAGAAGCTGGGCTGGGTGCCGACCGTCGACCTGAAGGATGGCCTGGTGAAGACCATCGCGTACTTCGACGAACTGCTCACCAACGGCGCCGTCACGCATCCGGCCGATGCCAGCCCGGCGCCCCGCCGCCGCGTGAACGGCCGCCGCGCCAACGGCCGGAGCGCGGTGCTGGCCGCTTGAGCAAGGTCCGCTCCCCCGACGTCTGCGGCGACTGGCTCGCCGCCATGCGCCGCGGCGACTTCGAGGCCGCGTGGCGCGCCACCGACCGGATCGAGCTGCCGCGGCGCGCCCGCCAGCGGCAGCCGGGCTTCACGCCGGGCCCCGAACACCTGCGCTGGGACGGGACGCCGCCGGCCGGCCGCACGGTGCTCGTGCGCTGCGAACACGGACTCGGCGACACGCTGCAGTTCATGCGCTTCCTGCCGCGGCTGGGCGCGCGGCACGTCCATTTCCTCGTGCAGCCGCCGCTGGTGGGCCTGCTGCGCGGCGCGCCCGGGCTGGGCGAGGTGCGCAACTACTGGACCGAGGACCCTCTGCCGCCGCACGACGTGGACATGGAAGTGATGGAACTCGCCTACGCCCTGCGCGTCACGGCCGCGACGCTGCCGCCGCCCTGCCCGCACCTGGCCGCGCAGCTGCCGCCGTGCGACGACCTGCTGCCGGAGGACGACGGCCGCCTGCGCGTCGGCCTGCTGTGGGCGTCCAGCGAATGGGACCTCTCGCGCTCCGTGCCGCTGCAGGCGCTGGCGCCGCTCTTCGCACTGCCGCACGTGCGCTTCTTCTCGCTCCAGCAGGGGCCGGCCGCGGAAGACCCGCTGCTGCAGCGCTTCGGCATCGACATCCTGTCGCCGCGCACGCGCGAGCTCACGCAGGCCGCCGCCGCGATGGTTCGACTGGACCTGGTGATCAGCATCGACGCCATGCCCGCGCACCTGGCGGCGACGCTCGGCCGCCCCACCTGGGTCCTGCTCAAGAACGACGCCGACTGGCGCTGGATGGAGCGCCGCGCCGACAGCCCGTGGTATCCGACGGCGCACCTGTTCAGGCAGCCGCGGCCGGGGGATTGGGACAGCGTGGTGCGCGCGGTGCGTGAAGGGCTGGAATGCTGGGGTTCGCTTCGCTCACCGCCAGCCTACGAAAGGCCTGCGGCGATCACCTCGTAGGCTGGCGGTGAGCGCAGCGAACCCCAGCTAGATCCCGCCGAGCGAGTTCAGCAGCCGCAACTGCATCCAGTCTCCCTGCATGACGATCACGCTCACCGACGCCGGCGCGACCTCGAAGCGCTCCAGGTTGTCGAGCGAGAGCCCCAGGCATCGCGCCACCATCGCCTTGATCACGTCGCCGTGCGAGACCACCAGCACCTGCGCATCGCCATGTTCCGCCGCCAGCGCCCGCAGCCCCGCGACCGCGCGCTCCGGCACACCCGCGAAGGGCTCCCCGCCCGGCGGCGTGGCGCTGCCGCGGCGTTCGCACCATTGCGTCCATGGCTCCCCCAGCGCCCGCAGCTCGTCGAAGCTGCGGCCCTGCCAGTCGCCCACGTCGATCTCGTCGAAGGCCGGGTCGATGCGGATCGGCAGGCTGCGCTGCGCGGCCAGCGGCGCCGCCGTCTCGCGCGTGCGCGGCTGCGGGCTGCAGTAGATCGCGGCGAGCGGCTGCCCCTGCAGGCGCACGGCCAGCTGCTCGGCCTGCGCGCGCCCCGCCTCGTTCAAGCCCACGCCCGGCAGCCTGCCGGCGAACCCGCGCCCCAGCCAGTCGTGCGCCGCGTGGCGCACCAGAAGAAACGTCGTCACGCCACGGCGGCCGCCGCGCGCTCCACCGGCGTGGCCGAGCCGCCGGCGTAGCGCCGCACCATGCGGCCGCAGAACTCGGCGAATTCCTCGGGCACCTGGGGCGCGCTCGTGTGGTGCGGCTGGATGCCGCGGTGCTCGGGCGTGAAGCAGAAGGTCAGCGTCACGTCGAAATCGTCCAGCGCCGCCATCTGCCGGTCGAACCAGGCGTCGGCGCCGGGACGGAAGCTGTCCGCCCAGCTGAGGCCCGTGCGCAGCTTCTTCACGCCCAGCTTCTTCAGCCAGCGCACCGCATCGTCGAGGCGGTGGTCCTCGAAATGGAACCACTGGCAGATGCCGAACTCCGGCGTGAAATCGGAAAAGTGCCGGCAGGCGAGCTTGGGCGAACCGTCCTCGCGCAGCAGGCCCATGTGGAAATGCCGGTAGTAGCTGGAGCCTTCGGCCTCGCGGTGCCGCGTGGTGGCCGGCCAGGCCTTGGGCAGGTCGTAGAGCGAATACCAGTGGATGCGCGGCACGCGGCCGGCGAGCAGCTGCGCCGTGCGCTTGAGCCCGAACTCCTGCACCTCCTCGGCGCCGAAGGTGGAGACGCCGACCTCGGTCACCCACACGGGCAGGTGCGTCACCGCCTCGATCTCGGCGATGCGCTCGGGCCACTGGTCGATCTGCCAGTGGTTCCAGTCCAGGGGGAAGCCGTGCACCGCCACCGCGTCCACGCAGTCCAGCACGCCCTGCCCCTGCAGGTTCTGGATGAAGCCGGGGTCGATGGGCGAGATGCCGCCCAGCACGCGCGTCAGCCGCGGCGACTCCGCGCGCACGGCCGCCGTCGCCAGCTTCACCATCTCCGCGTACTTCACCCAGCCCGGGTCGACCTCCGGATCCCAATGCGACTTGTTGTTCGGCTCGTTCCAGAATTTCGCGGCTTCGATCATGGCGGGTGGGTCAGATGTTCTTCTGCTGCAGGGTGCCCAGCTTCTCGGGCTTGCCGCCGCCGGCGGGCCGGCGCGGTTCCAGCGTGATTTCCTCGTCGCCGCGGATGAAGGCCTCGACCAGCTCGCGCGCCTGGTCGTCGGTGAACTGCAGCGGCGGCGACTTCATGTAGTAGCTGGAGGGGCCGTTGAGCGCGCCGCCGATGCCGCGGTCCAGCGCGATCTTGGCGCAGCGGATGGCGTCGATCACCACGCCGGCGGAGTTGGGCGAGTCCCAGACCTCCAGCTTCAGCTCGCAACTGAGGGGAACGTTGCCGAAGGACGTGCCTTCCATGCGGATGAAGGCGAACTTGCGGTCGGCCAGCCAGGGCACGTAGTCGCTGGGGCCGACGTGCACGTCGCGCTCCAGCATGGGATGCCCGAGCTGGCTGGTGACGGCCTGCGTCTTGGAGATCTTCTTGGACACGAGCCGCTCGCGTTCCAGCATGTTGAGGAAATCCGTGTTGCCGCCGACGTTCAGCTGGTAGGTGCGGTCCACCTTCACGCCGCGCTTGCGGAACAGGTCCGTGAGCATGCGGTGCACGATGGTCGCGCCCACCTGCGACTTGATGTCGTCGCCGATGATGGGCAGGTGCCGCTGGGCGAAGCGCTTGTTCCAGTACGGCTGCGAGGCGATGAACACGGGGATGCAGTTGACGAAGGCACAGCCCGCTTCCAGGATCTGCTCGACGTACCACTTGGTCGCCATTTCCGAGCCGACCGGCAGGTAGGACACCACGACGTCGGTCTTCGTCGCCTTCAGGATGCCGACGATGTCGTCGGTGCTGCGCTCCGACTTCGGCACCACGTCCTTCAGGTAGGAACCCAGTCCGTCGTGCGTCATGCCGCGCGAGACCGGCACGCCGAGGTGGGGCACCTCCGCGAACCGGAACGTGTTGTTCGGTTCCGCGCAGATCGCCTCCGAGAGGTCCAGGCCCACCTTGTACGCGCTCACGTCGAACGCGGCCGTGAACTCGATGTCGCGCGGGTGGTAGCCGCCGAGGTCCACGTGCATGAGGCCGGGGATGAAATCGTCGGCGGCGGCGTCGCGATAGAAGTGAACGCCCTGCACCAGCGAGGAAGCGCAGTTGCCCACGCCGATGATCGCTACGCGGATCTTGCCCATGTTCTTCTCCCTTTTCGTCGGCACCTTATCTTGCTGTCGCGTTGCGCATGGCTCATCGACAAGGCGGACGGGCATCGTACCGATTCAGAACTCGGCCGTGGGGCGTTTTCCAAATTTCATTGAAAACGCCCCCACTGGTTGAGCCATCGACATAACATGAAGGATCAACAAACAACAGGGAAGCTGCATGCAGAAAGTATTGATCACGGGAGGCGCCGGCTTCATCGGTTCGCACCTGGCCGACGAGCTGCTGGCGCATGGCTACCGCGTGCGGGTGCTGGATTCGCTCGAGCCGCAGGTGCACGGCGAAGGCCGCCGCCGGCCCGAATACCTCGCGAAGGAAGTGGAGCTCGTCGTCGGCGACGTGAACGATCGCGCGAAGGTCGACCAGGCGCTGCAGGGCATGGATGCGGTGTTCCACTTCGCGGCCGCGGTGGGCGTGGGGCAGAGCATGTACGAGGTCGCGCACTACACGCGCACCAACAACCTCGGCACGGCGGTGCTGCTGGAGGCGATCGCGAAGAACCCGGTGCAGCGCCTGCTCGTCGCTTCCAGCATGAGCCTGTACGGCGAAGGTCTCTACCGCGGCGCCTCCGGCGGTCCGCGCCTGGTCGGCGAGCGCACGCTGGAGCAGCTGAAGGCCGGCCAGTGGGAATTCCTGGGCGAGGACGGCAGCGCGCTGCAGCCCATGCCCACGCCCGAGACCAAGCAGCCGGCGCTGGCCTCGGTGTACGCGCTGTCCAAGTACGACCAGGAGCGCCTCTGCCTGATGATCGGCCGCGCCTACAACATCCCCACCGTGGCGCTGCGCTTCTTCAACGCCTACGGTCCGCGGCAGGCATTGTCGAACCCGTACACGGGCGTGCTGGCGATCTTCGCCTCGCGCCTGCTGAACAACAACCCGCCCGCGATCTTCGAGGACGGGCTGCAGCAGCGCGACTTCGTGAGCGTGTACGACATCGCGCGCGCCTGCAGGCTCGCGCTGGAAACGCCCGGCGCGGCCGGCGAGACCTTCAACATCGGCAGCGGCCAGCCGCACACCGTGCGCGACATCGCGGCCAAGCTGGCCAAGGTGGTGGGCAAGGAGAACATCGCGCCCGACATCCTCGGCAAGTACCGCGTCGGCGACATCCGCCACTGCTATGCGGACATCGCCAAGGCCAGCCGCATCCTCGGCTTCACGCCGCAGGTGCGGCTGGAGGACGGGCTGGTGGAACTGTCCGCGTGGCTCGCCAGCCAGGCGGCCGTGGACCGCGTGGCGCAGGCCAGTGCGGAACTGAGCGCACGCGGGCTGACGGTATGAGCCAGTCCACGACGCTCATCACCGGCGGGGCCGGCTTCATCGGGTCCAATCTCGCCAACCGGCTGCTCACGCAGGGCCGCCGGGTGCGCGTGCTGGACAACCTCTCGCGCCCCGGCGTCGAGCAGAACCTGCAGTGGCTGCGCCAGCAGCACGGCGACCTGCTCGAGTTCGTGCGGGCCGACGTGCGCGACGCCGCGGCCGTGTCGGAGGCCGTCGCGGGCGTGCAGCAGGTCTTCCACTTCGCCGCCCAGGTGGCGGTGACCACCAGCCTGGAGAACCCGCAGGAAGACTTCGCGATCAACGCGCAAGGCACGCTGAACGTGCTGGAGGCGGCGCGCGCGCGGCCGGTGCCGCCGGGCGTGATCCTCACGTCCACCAACAAGGTCTACGGCGGCCTCGAGGACCTGCAGCTCTCCGTGCAGGGCCAGCGCTACCTGCCGGTCGACCCGGAGGTCACGGCCCGCGGCATCGGCGAAGACCGCCCGCTGGACTTCCACAGCCCCTACGGCTGCTCCAAGGGCACGGCCGACCAGTACGTCGTCGACTACGCGCGCAGCTTCGGCATGACCACGCTCGTGTTCCGCATGAGCTGCATCTACGGCCCGCGCCAGTTCGGCACCGAGGACCAGGGCTGGGTCGCGCACTTCATCCTGCGGGCGCTGCGCGGCGAGCGCATCACGCTGTACGGCGACGGCATGCAGGTGCGCGACGTGCTGTTCGTCGACGACCTCGTGGACGCCTTCCTGCTCGCCGAACAGCATGCCCCGCGCCTGAAGGGCCGCGCCTTCAACATGGGCGGCGGGCCCCGCAACGCGATCAGCCTGCAGGACCTGCTGGACCGCATCGCGCAGCTGCACGGCCAGCGGCCGCCGGTGGCCCTGGACGCCTGGCGCACCGGCGACCAGCGCTACTACGTGTCCGACACCCAGGCCTTCCAGCGCGAGACCGGATGGCAGGCGCGCGTGCCCGCGGACGAAGGCATCGCGCGGCTGTACGCCTGGCTGGCGGAACGCCACGGCAAACGCAGCGCACCCGCGGCGCGCAGCCCGCGCGTGGCCGCAGGAGCGCACTGATGCCGGCCGGTCACATGCAAGCAGGTGTGATCGCGGCCCCGGGGCAGGCAGCCCTCCAGCAAGTCGAGCCGCCCGCCCCCGGGCCGGGGCAGGTGCTCGTGCGCCTGGAAGGCTCGGGCGTCTGCGCCTCCAGCCTCCCGCTGTGGGAAGGCCGCGAGTGGTTCAGCTACCCGCAGCCGCCCGGCGCGCCGGGCCACGAGGGCTGGGGCCGGATCGCCGCGCTCGGCGAAGGCGTGATCGGACTGCAGGAAGGCGACCGCGTCGCGGCGCTCACCTACCGTGCGCACGCCGAGTACGACCTGGCCGCCGCCGACGCGGTGGTGCGCCTGCCCGAGTCGCTGGCCGACAAGGCCGTGCTGGGCGAGCCGCTGGGCTGCGCCACCAACATCTTCCAGCGCAGCGAGATCCGCGCCGGGCAGACGGTGGCCATCGTCGGCATCGGATTCCTGGGCGCGCTGCTCACGCAGCTGGCGACGCATGCCGGCGCGCGGGTGATCGCGCTGTCGCGGCGGCCCTTCTCGCTGGAGTTCGCGCGCGCGGCCGGCGCCGGGCACACGCTCGTGCTGGACGACCACTGGAAGATCCTCGAGAAGGTGAAGGCGCTCACCGACGGCAAATGGTGCGAGCGCGTCATCGAGTGCACCGGCCTGCAGTGGCCGCTGGACCTCGCCGGCGAGATGACCGCCGAGCGCGGCCGCCTGGTGATCGCCGGCTACCACCAGGACGGCCTGCGCCAGGTCAACCTGCAGCTGTGGAACTGGCGGGGCATCGACGTCATCAACGCGCACGAGCGCGACCCGCAGGCCTACGTGGACGGCATGAAGCGCGCGGTGCAGTGGATGACGGAGGGCGTCATGGACCCCACGCCGCTGTACACGCACAAGCTGCCGCTCGACCGCCTGGGCGAAGCGCTGGAACTCACGCGCACGCGCCCCGACGGCTTCATGAAAGCACTCGTCACGACATGAGCTCCGGACAGAAGAACAACGAACGCCCCCGCCTCGGTTTCCTGGGCCTGGGCTGGATCGGGCAGAACCGCATGCAGGCGCTGCTGGCCGAACGGGCGGGCCAGGTGGTCGCCATCGCCGATCCTTCGGCCGAAGTGCGCGAGCGGGTGCAGCCGCTGGTGCCGCAGGCCGCCGCCTTCGCCACGCTGGAAGAACTGCTGCAGCAGGACCTGGACGGCGTGGTGATCGCCACGCCCAGCGCGCTGCACGCGGGCCAGGCGCTCGCGGCCCTGGAGCGCGGCCTCGCCGTGTTCTGCCAGAAGCCGCTGGCGCGCACGCTCGCGGAGAACACCGCCGTCGTGGAAGCGGCGCGCCAGGCCGACCGGCTGCTGGGCTGCGACCTCTCGTACCGCTACACGGAGGCCATGCGCCGGATCCGCAACTGCGTGGTCGAAGGCGAGCTGGGGCCCGTGCATGCGGTGGACCTGGTGTTCCACAACACCTGGGGGCCCGACAAGTCCTGGGCCCGCGACGCGGGGCTCTCGGGCGGCGGCTGCGCCATCGACCTGGGCATCCACCTCGTGGACCTGGCGCTCTGGACGCTCGGCTTCCCGGAGGTCCGGGACGTGCGCAGCCGTCTCTACGCGCAGGGCCGCCTGCTGGCTCCGAACAGCGGCGAGGTGGAGGACCATGCGGTCGCGCAGCTGGACCTCGCCGGCGGCACCGTGGTGCGCATCGCCTGCTCGTGGAACAGCTCCACGGGGCGCGACGCGGTGATCGAGGCGCACTTCCACGGCGCGCGCGGCGGCGCCGCGATGCAGAACGTGAACGGCTCCTTCTACGACTTCGCGGCCGCGCGCTTCCAGGGCAACCAGCGCATCCCGCTGGCCGACCCGCCCGATGCCTGGGGCGGCCGGGCGCTGGTGGACTGGGCGCGGCGGCTGGGCGCCGGCGCGCGCTACAGCAGCGCGATCGAAACCCTGCTGCCCGTGGCTTCCGTGCTGGACCGCATCTATGGCCGCTGAGCGTCCTTCCGTGCTGATGACGGCCGACACCGTCGGCGGCGTCTGGACCTATGCGGTCGAACTGGCGCGAGAACTCGACGCGCGCGGCCTGCGCGTGGCCCTCGCCACCATGGGCGCACCGGTGTCGCCGCAGCAGCGTGCGGCGCTGGCGGGCTGCGCCGCCGTGACGCTGCACGAGAGCACCTTCCGCCTCGAGTGGATGCAGGACCCGTGGCCCGACGTAGCCGCGGCCGGCGCCTGGCTGCTGGGGCTGGAACGCGAACTGCAGCCGGACCTCGTGCACCTGAACCAGTTCGCCTTCGGCGCCCTGCCCTTCCGCGCACCCAGGCTGGTCGTCGCGCATTCCTGCGTCGCCTCGTGGTGGCGCGCCGTGCACGGCGAGGCCGCGCCGGCGTCCTGGGACGTCTACCGCGAACGCGTGCGCGCCGGCCTGGACGGCGCCGCGTGCGTGGCGGCGCCGACGCAGGCGATGCTCTCGTCGCTCGCCACCGAATACGGCTGGAACGGCCGCGGGCGCGTGCTGCCCAACGGCTGCTCGCCGGCGCAGTTCGCCGTCGAGGCCAAGCAGCCGCGGGTGCTGGCGGCCGGCCGCTTCTGGGACGCGGCGAAGAATTTGCCCGCGCTCGAGGAGGCCGCGGTGGGCCTGCCCTGGCCGGTGCGCGTCGCGGGCTCGGCGGTGCACCCCGACGGCGGCGTCGTGCAGCCCCGCGGCGTGCAGTGGCTGGGCGAGTTGCCGCGCGAGGCGCTCGCGCGCGAGCTGGCGCAGGCCGCGCTCTACGCGCTGCCGGCGCGCTACGAACCCTTCGGCCTCTCCGTGCTGGAAGCGGCGCTGAGCGGCTGCGCCCTGGTGCTGGGCGACATCCCCAGCCTGCGCGAGGTGTGGGGCGCGGCCGCGCGCTACGTGCCGCCGGACGACAGCCAGGCGCTGCGCCGGACGCTGCAGGAACTGATGGACGACGCCGCGCAGCGCGGGCGCCTCGCCGAAGCGGCACGGGCCCGGGCGCAGCGCTACACCGCCGCGGCGATGGCCGACGGCTACCTCGCCACCTACGGCGCCATCGCGCCCGCCCTCGCCTCGCGCAGCAGGGAGGAAGCCGCATGCGCGTGATCGTCTTCTGCCATTCCCTGGTGTCCGACTGGAACCACGGCAACGCGCATTTCCTGCGCGGCGTGTGCAGCGAGCTGGTGGCGCGCGGCCACGAACTGCGGGTCTACGAGCCGGCCGACGCCTGGAGCGTGCGCAACCTCGTGGAGGAGCATGGCACCGCCCCGCTGAAGGGTTTCGCGCGTGCCTATCCACAGCTGCAGAGCACGCCCTTCGATCCCGCCACGCTGGACCTGGACGCGGCCCTGGCGGCCGACCTGGTGCTGGTGCACGAATGGAACGACCACGCGCTGGTGCGGCGCATCGGCCTGCACCGCAGCGCGAATCCGGGCTACCGCCTGCTGTTCCACGACACGCACCACCGCGCCGTCACCGACCCCGGCAGCATGGCCGCCTACGACCTGCGCCACTACGACGGCGTGCTGGCCTTCGGCAGCGCGATCCGCGACCTGTACCGGCGCAATGGCTGGTGCGAGCGCGCCTGGACCTGGCACGAGGCGGCGGATCCGCGCGTGTTCCATCCGCTGCCCGGCACGACGAAGGAAGGCGACCTGGTCTGGGTCGGCAACTGGGGCGACGAGGAACGCACGGCCGAACTGCACGAGTTCCTGCTCGAACCGGTCAAGGACCTCGGCCTGAAGGCGCGCATCCACGGCGTGCGCTATCCGCAACACGGCCTGCGGGCGCTGGCCGACGCGGGCATCGCCTACGGCGGCTGGCTGCCCAATTACGAGGCGCCGCAGGTGTTCGCGCGGCATCGCGTCACGGTGCACGTGCCGCGCCGGCCCTACGTGCAGGCGCTGCCGGGCATCCCGACCATCCGCGTCTTCGAGGCGCTGGCCTGCGGCATCCCGCTGGTCTCGGCGCCCTGGGACGACTGCGAAGGCCTGTTCGAGCCCGGCGCCGACTTCCTGGTCGCGCGCGACGGTGCCGAGATGCGCGCGCACCTGCGCACCATCCTGAACGAGCCGGAACTCGCGCAGTCGCTCGCCGACCACGGCCTGCGCACCATCCTCGCCCGCCACACCTGCGCCCACCGCGTGGACGAACTGCTGGCGGTGTATGCAGAGCTGCAGGGAACAGCCTTCACCGCAGAGGCGTCTTGAATCGAACCCCATGAAAATCGCATTCTTCGCATCCAGCCTGGTCTCGGCGTACTGGAACGGCGCCGCCACCTACTACCGCGGCATCGTGCGGGCGCTGCACGAGCGCGGGCACGAGGTCACCTTCTACGAGCCCGATGCCTTCGAGCGGCAGCAGCACCGCGACATGGACGATCCGCCCTGGGCGACCGTGGTCGTCTATTCCGCCCGGTCGGAAGACGAGGTGCTGCGCACGGTGGCGCAGGCCCGCGGCGCCGACCTGGTCGTCAAGGCGAGCGGCGTCGGCGTGCACGACGAACTGCTGGAACGCGCCGTGCTGGACCTGCAGGGGCCGGCGACGCTGGTCGCCTTCTGGGACGTCGACGCCCCTGCCACGCTGGACCGCGTGCACGGCAACGCCGACGATCCCTTCCGCGCGCTCATCCCCCGCTACGACATCGTGCTGACCTACGGCGGCGGCGAGCCGGTGCGCCAGGCCTACCTGGGCCTGGGCGCGCGCGAGTGCGTCCCGATCTACAACGCGCTGGACCCGGGCACGCACCATCCGGTCGCGCCGCAGGCGCGCTTCGAATGCGACCTGGCCTTCCTCGGCAACCGCCTGCCCGACCGCGAAGCGCGCGTGGAGGAGTTCTTCCTGCGCGCCGCCGCGCAGTTGCCGGAACGCCGCATGCTGCTGGGCGGCAGCGGCTGGGGCGACAAGCCCTTGCCGCCCAACGTGCAGTACCTGGGCCACGTCTACACCGCCGACCACAACGCCTTCAACTGCACGCCGCGCGCGGTGCTGAACGTCAGCCGCGAGAGCATGGCGCGCTACGGCTTCTCGCCGGCCACGCGCGTGTTCGAGGCGGCGGGCGCCGCCGCCTGCCTGGTCACCGATGCCTGGGAAGGACTGGAGACCTTCTTCGAACCCGGCCGCGAAGTGCTGGTGGCGCGCAGCGGCGACGAGGTCGCCGAACACGTGCGCACGCTGGCGGCGGCGCGGGCGCGCGAGATCGGGCAGGCCGCGTACCGCCGCGTCCTGTCGGAGCACACGTATGCGCATCGCGCAGCGCAGCTCGATGCGGTGCTGGCCGGCTGCACGCCGCGCGCGCGGGTGGCGGAGGCGGCATGAAGATCACCATCCTGGGCCTGTCCATCACCTCGTCGTGGGGCAACGGCCACGCGACCACCTTCCGCGGCCTCGTGCGCGAGCTGGTGAAGCGCGGCCACGACGTCACCTTCCTGGAACGCGACCAGCCCTGGTATGCGCAGCACCGGGACCTGCCGCGGCCGCCCTGGGGCCGCACCGTGCTGTACGGCAGCCTCGACGAACTGCGAGACACGCACGCCGACAGCGTGCGCGACGCCGACCTGGTGATCGTCGGCTCCTACGTCCCCGAGGGCGTGCGCGTGGGCGACTGGGTGCAGCGGGAAGCCGGCGGCCTCAAGGCCTTCTACGACATCGACACGCCCGTGACGCTGGCCAAGATGGGCCGCGGCGACTACGAGTACCTGCATCCGCGGCAGGTGCCCGGCTACGACCTGTACCTGTCCTTCACCGGCGGCCCCACGCTCAAGCGCCTGGAGCGCGAGTTCGGCGCGCCGCGGGCCCGCGCGCTGTACTGCTCCTTCGACCCGGAGCTGTACTTCCCCGAGCCGCAGGAGCCGCGCTGGGACCTGGGCTACATGGGCACCTACAGCGACGATCGCCAGCCCAGCGTCAAGGCCTTCCTGCTCGACGCGGCGCGGCAGCTGCCGCGCGCGCGCTTCGTCGTCGCGGGGCCGCAGTACCCCGCCACCGACGGCTGGCCGGGCAACGTGAGCTACCTGCCGCACCTGCCGCCGGCGGAGCACCGCGGCTTCTACAACGCGCAGCGCTTCACGCTGAACGTCACGCGCCGCGACATGATCGCGGCCGGCTGGTCGCCCAGCGTGCGCCTGTTCGAGGCGGCCGCCTGCGGCACGCCCATCGTCAGCGACCGCTGGCCCGGCATCGAATCGCTGCTGGTTCCGCACCAGGAGATCCTGCTGGTGGACCGCACGGCGGACGTGGTGGAGATCCTGCGCCGCTGCGGCGAGGACGAACGCCTGCGCATCGCCGAGCGCGCGCGCCGGCGCATCCTGGCGGAACACACGGCGGCGCACCGCGCGGCCGAACTGGAAGGCTACGCGGCCCCGCTCCTGAGCGGCGTGGCCGCCTGAGGACGGGAGAGAGCATGGCAGACCAGGCAGCCGAACTGCAGCGCGAGATCGATGCGCTGGGCCCGTGGTTCCACAACCTGCACCTGCCCGGCGGGCTGCAGACGGTCCCCGACCATTTCCTGGGCGGCGACTTTCCCTCCTTCAAATGGCAGCAGATCCGCGACACCATCCCGCAGGACCTGCAGGGCTGGCGCGTGCTCGACGTGGGCTGCAACGCCGGCTTCTACAGCTTCGAGCTCGCGCGCCGAGGCGCCTCGGTGCTGGCGATCGACATGGAGCCGCTGTACCTGGAGCAGGCCCGCTGGGCCGCGCGGCAGTACGGCCTGCAGGACCGGGTGGAGTTCCGGCAGCTGCAGGTCTACGACATCGCCCGCATGGACGAGAGCTTCGACCTGGTGTGGTTCATGGGCGTCTTCTACCACCTGCGCTATCCGCTGCTGGCGCTGGACCTGCTGGCGCAGCGCACGCGACGGATGATGGTGTTCCAGACCCTGTCCATGGGGGGCGAGGAGGTCTATCCCGACACGTCCGACCACCCGATCACCGAGCGCGAACCGCTGATGGATCCGGGCTGGCCCAAGATGGCCTTCATCGAGCACCGCTTCTCGGGCGACCCGACCAACTGGTGGGTGCCCAACCACGCGGGCATCGAGGCGATGCTGCGCTCCAGCGGCCTGCGCGTCACGGCGCGGCCGGCGGAGGAAATCTACGTGTGCGTGCCGAACCCGGAGACGGCGGCGTGGCGGTGGGATACGCAGTTGGAGGCGGTGCTGCCGCGTCAAGGGCGGTGACGCGCTTGCCCTCACCCCGGCCCTCTCCCGCAAGCGGGAGAGGGAGGAATACGGGATCCCTCTCCCGCTTGCGGGAGAGGGTTGGGGTGAGGGTCAGGTCGCCGGCACCGGCGCCGTGCCCGCGAAGTCCGGATGCGCCCGGATCCACTGCTTCACCCGCTCCGCATCCCGCATCCGCGCGACCTTGCTGGCCGCGTCGAGGAACACCATGATCACCTTGCGGCCGGCCAGCTCCGCCTGCATCAGCAGGCACTGGCCCGCCTCCGAGATGTAGCCCGTCTTCTGCAGGCCGATGTCCCAGTGGCCGCTGCGCACCAGGCGGTTGCTGTTGACGTACTGCAGGGTGCCGCGCCGCGTGCCCAGCCGGTAGCCCGGCGAGGTGGTGTACTTGCGCAGCGTCGGCCGCTCGTAGGCCGCGTCGGCGAGGATCGCCAGGTCACGGGCGGTGGAGCGGTTGTGCGGCGACAGGCCGGTGGGCTCCACGTAATGCGTGTCGTCCATCCCCAGCTGCGCCGCCTTCACGTTCATCGCGCTCACGAAGGCCTTCTCGCCGCCGGGATAGGTGCGCGCCAAGGCGTGGGCCGCGCGGTTCTCGCTGGACATCAGGGCCAGGCGCAGCGCCTGGCGGCGCGTGAGGCGCGTGCCGACCCGCAGGCGCGAGCTGCTGCCCTTCAGGCGGTCGACGTCGGCGCTGGTGATGGTGATCTTCTCGTCCATCGGCAGCTTCGCCTCGTCGATGATCATGCCCGTCATGAGCTTGGTGAGCGAGGCAATCGGCAGCACGGCGCCGGCGTTCTTGCGCACCAGGACCTTGTTGGTCTTCTGGTCGATGACGTAGGCCACGTTGGAGGTGAGCTTCAGCGGGCCGCGCGCGACGGCGTGCTTCGTCGACGCGCGCTTGCGCGCCACCACGCGCTTCTTCGTGGTCCGCTTCTTGGCGACGTGGCGCTTGACCGTGCGCTTCTTCACCACGCGCCGCTTGGTGCTGCGCTTCTTCACGACGCGCTTCTTCACCGTCTTCTTCTTGGAGACTTTCTTCTTCGTGGTGTGCTGCTGGGTCGTCCGCGACTTGCCGCTGTCGGAGCGGGCGGCCAGGGCCGGTTCGGACGCGACGAGCGTCCAGAACAGCGCGAACAGGGTGAGGAGCCAGGCGGCCCGGCCGGCGCGGCCCGGAGGAGTGAGCGTTGGCGTCATGCTCCCGTCAGTCACTTCCTACGCGCGGAAGTTCCCCGGGCCGACGACGCAATCTCGACAACTTTACATTTGGGCAAATCCATCTCCCCGGCGACGGGCCGGCGTCAAGCCCGCGCCGCCTGCTCGAACGCGGCGTCGAGCGCCTCGATGTAGCGCTTTTTGCCTGCCTCCGGCGCGAAACTGCCCTCGAAGCTGTTGCGCGCGAGCCGGTAGGCGTGCTCCGCCCCCATGCCCGTGGCCGCGAATGTCCGCAGGAAGTTCTCGTTCATGTAACCGCCGAAGTAGGCGGGGTCGTCCGAGTTCACGGTCGCGGCCAGGCCGGCATCGAGCAGCTCGCGCAGGTTGTGCTGCTCCAGGGCGGGAAAAACGCACAGCTTGAGGTTGGACAGCGGGCACACGGTGAGCGGGATGCGCTCCTGCGCCAGCCGCCGCATCAGCGCCGGGTCCCTGGCCGACTGCACGCCGTGGTCGATGCGCTCGACCTTCAGCACGTCCAGCGCGGACCACACGTAGGCGGGCGGGCCCTCCTCGCCGGCGTGCGCCACGCGGTGCAGGCCCAGCTCGCCGCAGCGGGCGAACACGCGCGCGAACTTCTCCGGCGGATGGCCGACCTCGCTGGAATCGAGGCCGACGCCGATGAAGCGGTCGCGCCAGGGCAGCGCCTGCTCCAGCGTGGCGAAGGCGTCCTCCTCGCTCAGGTGGCGCAGGAAGCACAGGATCAGCTCGGCGTCGACGCCGATCTTCTTCGCGTCCTGGCAGGCGCGGTGCAGGCCCGCGATCACGGTCTGCATGGGCACGCCGCGGGCCGTGTGCGTCTGCGGGTCGAAGAAGATCTCGGCGCGGACGACGTGGTCGGCGGCGGCCCGCTGCAGGTAGGCCCAGGCCATGTCGTGAAAGTCCTGCTCCTCGCGCAGCACGTTCGCGCCGGCGTAGTAGATGTCGAGGAAGCTCTGCAGGTTGCTGAAGGCGTAGGCGCGGCGCACGTCCTCCACGCTCGCGTACGGCAGCGCGACGCCGTTGCGGCGGGCCAGCGCGAACATCAGCTCCGGCTCCAGCGAGCCTTCGATGTGGATGTGCAGCTCCGCCTTGGGCATGGCGGCGAGCAGCGCCGGCAGGCGCTCGGCGGGGATGGCGGGCACGGTGTGCATCAGCAGGTTCCGAAGGTGATTCCCAGGCGGGAAAGATAGCGCCGGTAGGCGGAGGAGCCGCGGTCGGCGCTGGTGTGCAGTTCGGCCCGCAGGTCCAGCGGCAGGCGCTTGGGCGACTGCGACTCCAGCACCGGCTGGTCCTGGCGGAAGATCGTGTCCTGGAAGGCGCGCAGCTTCGCGTCGGGCGAATCGAAGTCGGCGACGGCGAGGCGGAACCACACGGTGCTGCGCTCGGGCTCCTGAGGGCAGACGAACAGCGCGATCGCCTCGCGCCAGCCCTGCACGGCCGTGGTGCCGGCTTCCGGGATCTTGGTCAGCACGGCCGTGTACGGCCCGGTGACCTCGTAGCTGTACTCCACCTGGGCAGGGGCCGTCGAATGCAGGTTGGACTGCGGCTGCCAGGCCTTGCACTGCGTGGCGCGCAGGCCGGTGGGCGTCTCCTCGACGCGGTAGTCCTCGATGGCGGTGGCGCCACGCGCGCCCAGCCAGCCCTCGTGCACGAAGCCGAAGTGCGCCATGTCGAGGAAGTTCTCGATGATGCGCGGCGCGCTCGCCTCCACCGTGTAGGGACCGCAGTTGAGCTTGCGCAGGCGGGCGTCGTCCTCCGCCGCGAAGGCGGGCATGGCGATCTCGCCGGAGGCGAGCCGCACCCAGACCAGGCCGTGCGCCTCGCGCGCCTCGTGGGTCGCGATGCGATGCGTGGCCGGCGGGGTGAAGGCGGGCAGCGCGGGGACGTGCACGCACTGGCCCGTCGGTGCGAACCGCCAGCCGTGGTAGGGGCACTCCAGCTTGCCGTCCTCGAGCCGCCCCAGCGAGAGCCGCGCGCCGCGATGCGGGCAGCGGTCGGGCCAGGCGTGCACGGCGCCGAAGGCGTCGCGCCAGAGGACGAGGTCTTCGCCGAGGAGGCGGGCGGAGACCGGCGAGGCGGCGAGCGATTCGCTCGACGCGACCGGGTGCCAATGCTGCTGCTCGATCATGGTTCGATTGTCGCTGGGGTTCGCTGCGCTCACCGCCAGCCTACGGGGTCCGTGTGATTGTCTGCGGGCTTCGTAGGCTGGCGGTGAGCGCAGCGAACCCCAGCAAAACAAAAAAGGGCCGCGCGAGCGGCCCCTTCGCTGCGCGCTTCGCGCCTTACTTCTTGTCGCTGCCCGGCACCTTGCCTTCCACGCCCTTGACGTAGAAGTTGATGCCCGTCAGGAACTTGTCGTCCGCCACGGCGTCCTTGGCGACGACCACCTTGCCCGTGTTGTCCAGGATCGGGCCCTTCCAGATCTGCAGCGTGCCGTCCTTCAGGCCCGCCTTGACCTCTTCCAGCTTCTTCTTGGCTTCCTCGGGAACGTCGGCGGCGACCGAGACGAAGTCGATCGCGCCTTCCTTCACGCCCCACCAGCTCTGGCCGGTCGTCCAGGTGTTGTTCAGGACGTCGCTGACCGCCTTCTTGTAGTAAGGGGTCCAGTTGATGATGGCGGAGCCCAGGTGCGCCTTGGGACCGTAGGCGCTCATGTCGCTGTCCCAGCCGAAGGCGCGCTTGCCCATCTTCTCGGCCGTCTGCAGCACGGCCGACGAGTCGGTGTTCTGCATCAGCACGTCGGCGCCGCCGTTGATCAGGCCCGTGGCGGCCTCGGTTTCCTTGCCCGGGTTGTGCCACTCGCCGACCCACACCACCTTGGTCTTGACCTTGGGGTTCACCGACTGCGCGCCCAGCGTGAAGCTGTTGATGTTGCGCACCACCTCGGGGATCGGCACCGAGCCCACCACGCCCAGCGTGTTGTTCTTGGTCATGGCGCCGGCGATCACGCCCGCCATGTACGCGCCCTCGTAGGTGCGGCTGTCGTAGGTGCGCAGGTTGGGCGCCGTCTTGTAGCCGGTGGCGTGCTCGAACTTGACGTCCGGGTGGTCGGCGGCGACCTTCAGCATCGGCTCCATGTAGCCGAAGGTGGTGCCGAAGACCAGCTTGTTGCCCTGGCTCACCAGGTCGCGGATCACGCGCTCGGCGTCGGCGCCCTCGGGCACGTTCTCGACGAAGCTGGTCTCGATCTTGTCGCCGAACTCCTGCTGCACCGCCTTGCGGGCGTTGTCGTGCGCGAAGGTCCAGCCGCCGTCGCCCACCGGGCCGACGTAGGCGAACGCCACCTTCAGCTTCTCGGCGGCCGGGGCCGGCGCGGGCGCGGCGGGAGCGGCGGCCGTGGGCGCCGGGGCGGGCGCGGGGGCCGGGGTTTCCTGCTTGCTGCAGGCGGACAGGCCCGCGACGGCGGCGGCCAGGGCGGCCACCTGGAGCAGGCCGCGCTTCTTCGTGTCGATCATCTGAGTTCCCTCTTGCTGGTGGGGCGGGTTGCAACGAAAGTGCGATTATGTTCCGGGATAGAAGGGCTTTCCAAGCGACGCCGGCATGTTGACGCGGATCCACGTCGGGTTGCGCGAGATCAGCGCCAGCACCACGATGGTCGCCAGGTAGGGCAGCATGTTCAGGAATTCGCTGGGCACTTCCACGCCGCGTCCCTGCAGGTAGAACTGCAGCATGGTCACGCCGCCGAACAGGTAGGCGCCCAGCAGCACGCGGGCCGGCCGCCAGGTGGCGAAGGTCGTGAGCGCCAGCGCGATCCAGCCCTTGCCCGCCACCATGCCTTCCACCCACAGGGGCGTATAGATGATCGCCAGGTAGGAACCGGCCAGGCCGCACAGCGCACCGCCGGCCACGACCGCCGCCAGCCGGATGCGCCGCACCGGGTAGCCCAGGGCGTGCGCCGATTCGGGCGACTCGCCCACCGAGCGCAGCACCAGCCCGGTGCGCGAGCGGTACAGGAACCACACGAGCCAGATCACCAGCCCGATGGCGAGGTAGACCATGGGATGCTGGCGGAACAGCGCCGGCCCGAGCACCGGGATGTCGCCCAGCAGCGGCAGCGAGAAGTGCGGCCGCTCCGGCAGCTTCTCCTGCACGTACTTGATGCCGGCGAAGGCCGAGAAGCCGGCGCCGAAGAGCGCCAGCGCCAGGCCGGTGGCGTACTGGTTGGTGTTCATCCAGATCACCAGCACGCCGAAGGCGGCGGCCAGCAGCGCGCCCGTGGCCATGCCGGCGAGAAAGCCGACCCAGTCGTTGCCGCTGTGCACCACGGCGGCGAACCCGGCGATGGCGGCGCACAGCATCATGCCTTCGGCGCCCAGGTTGACGATGCCCGCCTTCTCGTTGATCAACAGGCCCAGGGCCGCGATCGCCAGCACCGTGCCGGCGCTGAGCATGGAGGCGAACAGGAGTGCGTAGCTGAGGGAGCTGTCCATCTCAGGTCCTGGCGGTTCGGGTGTGCGGGTTGGGCAGGAAGCGGATGCGGTACGCCATCAGCGTGTCGCAGGCGAGCAGCGTGAACAGCAGCAGGCCCTGGAACACGCCCGTCAGCGACTTGGGCAGGCCCAGGCGCGACTGGGCGAGCTCGCCGCCGATGTAGAACATGCTCATGAGGATGGCCGAGAACACCATGCCGACGGGGTGCAGGCGGCCGACGAAGGCGACGATGATCGCCGCGAAGCCGTAGCCCACCGGCACGTAGGGCGTGAGCTGCCCGAGCGGCCCGGCGACCTCCAGCGCGCCGGCCAGGCCGGCGGCGCCGCCCGAGACCAGCAGCGCGACCCACAGCGCCTTGCGCGAGGAGAAGCCGGCGTAGCGCGCCGCCGCCGGCGCGAGGCCGCCCACCTGCTGCGCGAAGCCGGCGCGGGTGCGGAACAGGTAGATCGACAGCGCGGCGACGCCGGCGAGCGCGATCAGCACGCCGATGCTCACGCGCGATCCCTGCATCAGCCGCGGGATCTGCGTCACCGCCTCGAAGGTCTTGGTCTGCGGGAAGTTGTAGCCGTGCGGGTCCTTCCAGGGCCCGAACACCATGTAGTTGAGCGTGAGCGCGGCCACGTACACGAGCATGAGGCTGACCAGGATCTCGTTGGCGTTGAACTTGTCGCGCAGCAGCGCGGTGATGCCGGCCCAGGCCATGCCGCCCAGCACGCCGGCGATGAGGATCGCCAGCACGATCCAGCGGCTCGTGTCCTTGTCGGCCAGCAGCGCGACGCCCCCGGCGACCACGGCGCCGATCACGTACTGGCCTTCGGCGCCGATGTTCCACACGTTGGAGCGGAAGCAGACGGCGAGGCCCAGCGCGATGATCAGCAGCGGCGTCGCCTTCACCGTCAGCTCGCCGATGCGGTAGGCGGAGCTGACCGGCTCCCAGAAGAACACCTCCAGGCCGCGTACCGGGTCCTTGCCCAGGGCGACGAACATGAGCGCGCCGATCACCACGGTGATCACGAGCGCCAGCAGGGGCGAGGCGATGCTCCAGAACCTGGAGGCCTCGGGTCGGGCTTCAAGCTTGATCATGATTGCCTTTCTCCCTCTCTCTGGGGAGAGGGCTGGGGTGAGGGGCGCCCGCCGCTGTCTCGCGCAACGGATGCACCACCCACAACCCGCTCATCCACTCGCCGATCAGCGTCACCGTCGCCCGCGCCCGCTCGATGCTGGGCGACAGCCTGCCCTTGGCGATCACGTGCAGCCGGTCGCAGATCTCGAACAGTTCCTCCAGTTCCTCGGACAGCACCAGCACGGCGCAGCCGGCGTCGCGCAGCGCCAGGATTTCCGAGCGGATCTGCGCCGAGGCGCCCACGTCCACGCCCCAGGTCGGCTGCGAGACGATCAGCAGCTTCGGGTTGGCGTCGATCTCGCGGCCGACGATGAACTTCTGCAGGTTGCCGCCCGACAGCGACTTCGCCGCCGCGTCCGGGCCACCCGCCTTGACGTTGAAGCGCTGGATGATCCGCTGCGCCTGCTCGCGCAGCGCGCCGGTGCGGATCCAGCCGCTGCGGCTGACGGCGTCCGTGCGCGTGAGCAGCAGGTTCTGCGCCAGCCCCAGCGTGGGCACGGCGCCGCGCCCCAGGCGTTCCTCGGGCACGAAGTGCAGGCCCAGGTGGCGGCGGTGCGCCGGGCCGAAGCGGCCCACCGGCTTGTCGCCCACGCGGATCATGTCCGGCGCCGCCCGCGTGTCCTCGCCCGAGAGCGCGTACAGCAGCTCGCGCTGGCCGTTGCCCGAGACGCCGGCGATGCCCACCACCTCGCCGGCCCGCACCTCGAAGGAGATGTCGTCGAGGTCGTGGCCGAACTGGTCCTCGCGCGGCAGCGTGAGCCCCTGCACGCGCAGCACCACCTCGCCGGGCTGCCGCTCGTGGTGTTCCAGCTGCGGCGGCTCGGCGCCGATCATCATGCGCGAGAGCGAAGCGTTGCTCTCCCGGCGCGGGTCGCATTCGCCCGTGACCTTGCCGCCGCGCAGCACCGTGCAGGCCGTGCACAGCTCGCGGATCTCGTGCAGCTTGTGGCTGATGTAGAGGATGCTGCAGCCCTCCGAGGCGAGCTGCTTGAGCACCACGAACAGCTTCTCCACCGCCTGCGGCGTCAGCACCGAGGTGGGCTCGTCCAGGATCAGCAGCTTGGGGTTGGTGAGCAGCGCGCGGATGATCTCCACCCGCTGCATCTCGCCCACCGACAGCGTGTGCACGGGGCGCGTCGGGTCGACGTCCAGCCCGTACTCGCGCGCCTTGGCGCTGATGCTGTGCGTGACCTGGTTCAGGGTGAGGCTCTTGTCCAGGCCCAGCCAGACGTTCTCCGCCACCGTCAGCGTGTCGAACAGGCTGAAGTGCTGGAACACCATGCTGATGCCCAGCGCCCGCGCCTCCTGCGGGTTGCGGATGTGGACCGGCTGGCCGTCGAAGAGGACGCTGCCCTCGTCGGGCTTGACCGAGCCGTAGATGATCTTCATCAGCGTCGACTTGCCGGCGCCGTTTTCGCCCAGCACCGCGTGCGTCTCCCCGGGCTGGACCAGCAGCGACACGTCGCTGTTGGCCACCACCGACGGGTAACGCTTCGTGATGTGCGCGAGCTGCAGTCGCGGAATGCTCACGGGGGTGTCTCCAGGTGTTTTTTCAGGACCGCAGGGCGGCGGCGACGTTCTTCACGCGTTCGCGCAGCCAGCGGCCGGCGGCGGACTGGTGCGTCCGCTCGTGCCAGAGCTGGTAGTACACCAGCTCGGGAAAAGGCACCGGGCATTCCAGCACCTGCACCGGCAGCTCGTCCACGTAGCGTTCGCAGAACTGGCGGCCGGTCGTCAGCACCAGCAGGCTGGAGGCCACCATGCGCGGCAGCAGCCCGAAGTGCGGGCAACGCGCGGTGATGTTGCGCGCGAGGCCCTGGCTTTCCAGGAATTCGTCGATCACGCCGCGCGCGCCGGGGTGCGTGGGCGTGGGGGCGATGTGCTCCATCTCCAGCCAGCTTTCCTGCGTCCAGCCGCGCCGGGCGGCCGGGTGGTCGCGCGAGACGAGGCAGACGATCTGGTCGGCGAACAGCTTGCCCAGGTGCAGGTCTTCCGGCGGCTTGAGCCAGTTGCCGATCACGACGTCGACCTCGCCCTGCGCGAGCTGCGCGTGGTAGTCGGAGGCGGCGGTGAGCGGAAGGATCTCGATCTGGCTGTGCGGCGCCTGCGCCTTCACCTGCGCCACCAGGGCGGGCAGGAACTGCGGATCCAGGTAGTCGGCGGCGGCCACGCGGAAGGTGGTGGCGCCGGTCTGGGGGTCGAAGCCGCGGGCGTCGGAGAACAGCATCTCCGCGGCGCGCAGGATGCTGGCGCTGGGCTCGATCATGCGCAGGCCGGCGTCGGTGGGGACCATGCCGGTGCCGGAGCGCACCAGCAGCGGGTCTCCGGCGAGTTCACGCAGGCGCTTGAGGGACGCGGACACCGCCGGCTGGTACATGCCCAGCTTCAATGCGGCTCGCGAAACGCTGCGTTCGGTCAACACGGTATGCAAGACCCTGATCAAGTGGAGGTCTATCTTGTCGAAAAGCGCCTGGTCTCTCATACCTTTGCCTGCATCCCGCCCATAAGATCGCCGATATGCGGGGCACGAGGGTTCCCCCTAATCTCGCAGCATCCCCAAGGAATTGGACCCCATACTGAACCGCATGGAATCGAAGACGATCCGATTTGTCCGGCGTGGCGAACTCGTCAGCCTGACCAATGTACCACCCGAGCGGACGCTGCTGGAAGTGCTCCGGGAGGACCTCGCCTGCACCGGCACCAAGGAGGGCTGCGGCGAAGGCGACTGCGGCGCATGCACCGTGGTGCTCGCCGAGCCGCAGGACGGCAGGCTCGCGTACAAGGCCATCAACAGCTGCATCCGCCTGGCGCACTCCGTGGACGGCATGGCGCTCTGGACGGTCGAGGACCTCTCGGCCGACGGCGCCCTGCATCCGGCGCAGGAGGCGATGGTGCAGGCCCACGGCTCGCAATGCGGCTTCTGCACGCCGGGCTTCGTGATGAGCCTGTTCGGCATGTACCAGAACCACGTGGTGCGCGGCGAGACCATCTCGCGCGAGCTGGCGCAGGAGGAGCTGTCCGGCAACCTGTGCCGCTGCACCGGCTACCGCCCCATCCTCGACGCCGCCCGGCAGATGGGCGAGCTGCCGCGCGTGGAGGTGGACGAGCCGGCGATCCTGGCGCAGCTGGCCGAACTGCGCGCCCGGCGCGAGCAGGTGCCGGCGAGCGGCCCGTATCTCGCGCCGCTCGCGCTGCCCGAGCTGCTGGCGCTGCGGGCGCAGAACCCGAAGGCGCAGGTCGTCGCCGGCTGCACCGACGTGGGCCTGTGGGTGACCAAGATGCACATGCAGTTCCCGCAGGTGCTGGACGTCACGCGCGTGGAGGAACTGCGCCGCGTGGAGACCTACGACCGGCACATCGCGATCGGCGCGGCGGTCACGCTCACCGACGCCTATGCGGCGCTGGTGCGCGAGCGGCCGCAGCTGAAGACCTTCGCCAACCGCTTCGCCGGCCTGCCGGTGCGCAACTCCGGCACGCTGGGCGGCAACGTCGCCAACGGCTCGCCCATCGGCGACTCGATGCCGCTGCTGATCGCGCTGGGCGCGCACGTGGTGCTGCTGTCGCAGCGCGGGCACCGCGACATCCCGCTGGAGGACTTCTACACCGGCTACCGCAAGAACGTGCTGGCGCCGGACGAAGTGGTCGGATGGATCAAGGTGCCGCGGCCCGTGGAGGGCGAGTTCCTGCGTGCCTACAAGATCTCCAAGCGCTACGACGACGACATCTCCGCCGTCTGCCTCGCGATCGCCCTGCGCCTGCGGGACGGCGTGGTCGAACACGTCGGCATCGGCGCCGGCGGCGTGGCCGCCACGCCCGTGCGGGCCGTGCGCACCGAAGCCGCGCTGCGCGGGAAGCCGTGGACAGAGCAAGCGGCCCGCAAGGCAACCGACACCCTCCGCGCCGAATTCCAGCCGATCACCGACATGCGCGCCTCGGCGTCCTACCGCTCCGAAGTGCTCGGCAACCTCGTGCAGCGCTTCTGGCTGGAGAGCCAGGGCGCGCGGCAGATCAACCTCGAAAACTTCCGCCTGGAGGAAGTCACCACCCCATGAACGCCCCCGAGAAATTCCTGGCGGGCGTGGCCGCGCAGCCGGCCACCGGCAGCCCGCAGTTCCACGAAAGCGCCCGCGCCCAGGTGGCCGGCAGCGCCACCTACATCGACGACATCCCCGAGGTGCGCGGCACCCTGCATGCCGCGCCCATCCTGTCCAACGTCGCCCGCGGCAAGCTGCTGGGCGTCGACGCCGCCGAGGCGCTGCAGATGCCCGGCGTGAAGGGCGTCGTCCTGGCGCAGGACATCCCCGGTGACCCGGTCATCGCCACCTTCACGCACGACGAGCCGGTGTTCGCGCGCGACACGGTCGAATTCCTCGGCCAGGTGGTGGGCGTGGTCGTCGCCGACACCGTGATGGCCGCGCGCCGCGCCGCCCGCAAGGTGAAGCTGCGGATCGAGCCGCTGCCCGCGATCCTGGACCCGCGCGAAGCGGCGAAGGCGCAGAGCTTCGTGCTGCCGCCCGTGACGGTGCGCCGCGGCGAGCCCGAGCAGGGCATCGCCCGCGCGCCGCACCGGCTGCAGGGCACGCTGGAGGTCGGTGGCCAGGAGCACTTCTACCTGGAAGGCCAGGTGGGCTACGCGCTGCCGCTGGAGCAGGACAACTGGTGGATCTGGTCCAGCACGCAGCACCCGGGCGAGGTGCAGCACTGGGTGGCCCACGCGCTGGGCCTCGCCAGCAACGCGGTGACCGTGGAATGCCGGCGCATGGGTGGCGGCTTCGGGGGCAAGGAGACCCAGGCCGGGCACATCGCCGTGTGGGCCGCGCTCGCGGCGCGCAAGTTCAAGCGCCCCGTCAAGCTGCGCCTGGACCGCGACGACGACTTCATGGTCACCGGCAAGCGCCATCCCTTCGCGTACGACTACGAGGTCGGCTTCGACGACGACGGCCGCATCGCGGGGATGAAGCTCGCGATGTTCACCAACTGCGGCTTCAGCGCCGACCTGAGCGGGCCGGTCGCCGACCGCGCCGTCTTCCACGTGGACAACGCCTACTTCCTGGGCGACGTGGAGATCGTCTCGTACCGCTGCAAGACCAACACGCAGAGCCACACCGCCTTCCGCGGCTTCGGCGGCCCGCAGGGGATGATCGTCACCGAGGCCATCCTCGGCGACATCGCGCGCGCGCTCGGCAAGGACCCGCTGGACGTGCGCAAGGCCAACTTCTACGGCATCGAGGAGCGCAACGTCACCCACTACCAGATGCCGGTGGAGGACAACATCCTGCACCCGCTGGTGGCGAAGCTGGAGGAGGACGCGCGCTACCGCGAGCGCCGCGCCGAGATCGCGCGCTGGAACGCGAAGAGTCCCGTGATCAAGCGCGGGCTGGCGCTCACGCCCGTGAAGTTCGGCATCTCCTTCACCGCGACCTTCTTCAACCAGGCGGGCGCGCTGGTGCACGTGTACACCGACGGCAGCGTGCAGGTGAACCACGGCGGCACCGAGATGGGCCAGGGCCTGCACACCAAGGTGCTGCAGATCGTGGCCGACGAACTGGGCGTGCCCTTCGACCGCGTGCGCATCACGGCGAGCGACACGGGCAAGGTGCCCAACGCCAGCGCCACGGCGGCTTCCAGCGGCACCGACCTGAACGGCCGCGCGGCCCAGTTCGCGGCGCGCCAGATCCGCGAGCGCCTGGCGGCGTACGTCGCCGCCAAGCAGGACTGCCGGCCCGAGCAGGTCGTCTTCGCCCACGGGCAGGTCAGCGGGCCCAAGGCCGCCATGTCCTGGGAACAGCTGGTGGACGACGCCTACCACTCGCGCGTGCAGCTGTGGAGCGACGGCTTCTACAAGACGCCCAGGATCCACTACGACAAGCACACGCTGACCGGCCGGCCCTTCTTCTACTTCGCCTACGGCGCGGCCTGCACGGAAGTGGCGATCGACACGCTCACCGGCGAGAACCGGGTGCTGAAGGTCGACATCCTCCACGACGTGGGCCGCTCCATCAACCCGGCGATCGACCTGGGCCAGATCGAAGGCGGCTTCATCCAGGGCGCGGGCTGGCTCACGACCGAGCAGCTGGTGTGGAACGACAAGGGCCATCTCGCCACCCACGCACCCAGCACGTACAAGATCCCGGCAACGGGCGACGTGCCGGCGCACTTCCGCATCGCGTTCTGGCCGGAGGCCAACCGCGAGGACAACGTCGGCGGCAGCAAGGCCGTCGGCGAGCCGCCCTTCATGCTGGCCATCAGCGTGTGGGAAGCGCTGCGCGACGCGGCCGCGGCGGCGCGCGGCGACGGCAAGGTGAAGATGGATGCGCCGGCGACGGCGGAGAACGTGCTGAAGGCGCTGCGCTAGCGGCCTTCAGCCCAGGTTCACCACCCGCGCGCTCGGCAGGCGCGCGAAGGGGTCGTAGCCGCGCAGGCCTTCACGCAGCGTGGGCTCGTGGTTGCGGGCGATGCGCAGCCGCTGGCGTGCGTCGGCCTTCCACATCGCGTCCACCAGCGCATCGTCGAAGCGCAGGAGCACCGGCGCCGCGTAGGGATACGTGGCGCCCGGTTCGTCCATGATCGACCAGGAGATCACCACGCTGCCCTGCGGCGTCTGAGCGGCGAGCGCGTGCGGAGGGAACAGGTGGCGGTAGGCCTGCCAGAACGCCGAGCGGACGTTGTCCAGCGTGCCGACGCTCAGCGTCGGCGGCTGGGTGCTGCTCGGAACGGATTCCTGCAGGTCGTACTTGCCCGCGGCGCGCGAGGTCGTCCAGAAAGAGGTCTTGCCCGGCCGGTCGGGCACGCTGTTCGGTGCTTTGGCTTCCATGGGCGGGCTCCAGGGGAGCGTGAATGCTAGGTGCCGGCCGCGCTCCGGGATGTAGGACATGCCTGACAGCCTTGTCGGACACCGCCGCTCGGCGCACCGCCGGCGTGCCGGATGTCACAGCCGCAGGATCCACTCCGCCATGGTGTCGGCCACCTGCTCGACCAGGGCCGGCTGCCCGGCCAGGTAATGGTTGCCTCCAGGGATGTCGACATCGCGGATGCGCGCGCCGCCGGCCGCCAGCCACGCCGCGCGCGTGCTCGGGAAGGTGGACTGGTCGCCCGTGTACGTGCACAGCAGCGCCGGCACCGACGTGCGCGCCAGGTTCGAAGGGCCGTCGGCGCGGCTGCGCGGCGACCACTGGGACAGCCACGCCGTGAGCGACGTGACGCGGCCCATCTGGCTCGCCGCGTAGTTGACGCCGCGCGCGCCCGCTGCGCCCGCGCCCCAGACGCTGCCCACCGCGCGGTCGTTCGCGTCGAGCGAGAGGTCCAGGAAGCGCGGATCCGCGTGGGTGCGGTAGACGACGAAGACTTCGTCGCGCGGGCTGCCCGGCTCCGTGCTGCTGCGCAAGCGCTGCAGGCGTTCGCCCACCCACTGGTCCACGCGCTCGTAGCGGCGCTGCTGCGCGTTCCGGAAGCGCTCCAGGAAGGCGTGGCTGTAGGGCGGCCCGTGGCGCGCGTCGTACATGTCCAGCTCCGGGTCGCAGGACAGGCCGTCGTGCTCGTCGACCAGCGAAGGATCGATCCAGTTGCGCATGAGCGTGGAGCGGCCCTCGTGCGCCGCGCACAGCGCCAGGCCCTGCACGGGCGGCAGGTCCTGCGGCGACAGGCCGGCCGGGTCGCCGTCGACCATGCGCTCGATCGTGAGCTCCTCCGCCTGCGCCTGGTAGAAGGACGCCAGCGCGGCGCCGCCGGAGTTGCCGACCAGCACGACCTTGTCGTAGCCCTGCGCCCGCAGGTACTGCACGCCGGCGCCCAGGTCCTGGATCACGCGCTCCATCAGCAGCAGCGTGTCGTTGCCCGCGTAGCGCGAATTGAGGCCCATGCAGGCCACGCCGCGGGCCGCCAGCGGCGCGATCAGGTAGTGCCCCATGAAGTTGCTGGTGGGATGCATCACGATCGCGGCGGCGCGCTTCGCGCCGGCCGGCTCGATCCACGCGCCGTAGATGCGCGGACGCAGCAGTTGCAGGCCCGACTGGCTTTCCATGGCGGCGCCGGGCTTCACGTCGATGACGGCGAGCTTGGGTTCTGGCATGCGCCGGATTGTGTCGCAGGGCCGCGGGCAAGGTCCGGCGGCCCGACTATGATGGGGCCCAGGGAGCCACCGACCGGCCGCCGGGCCTCGCCGCCCGCCGCACGCCGGCCTTCACCAGCTGCACATGCCGAACATCGCCTCCGTCTTCAAGGAAGAGATCGCCCGCCTCGCACGCAAGGAAGTGCGCTCGCAGACCGCCGAACTGAAGAAGGCATCCGCACAGCATCGCGCGCACATCGCGGCGCTGCGCCGCCGCATCGAGGAACTGGAGCGCCAGCTCAAGCGCGTGGGCAAGGCCGCCGGCCGCGCGCCAGCCGCCGCCGCGCAGGACGAGGGCGAATCCGGCACGCCGCGCCGCTTCAGCGCCACGCGGCTGGCGGCCCAGCGCCGCAAGCTGGGCCTCTCGGCCGCGGATTTCGCGACGCTGCTGGGCGTCTCGGGCCAGTCGGTCTACAAGTGGGAGCACGGCGGCGCGCGGCCGCGGGCCTCGCAGCTCGAAGCGATTGCCGCGCTGCGGGGGATCGGGAAGCGGGAGGCGGCGGCGCGGTTGGAGAAGTTGCGGGCGTAGGCCGCATTGCTGGGGTTCGGCTTCGCCTCACCGCCAGCCTACGGGCCCCGGCGCTTCCTTCCGACAGGCGGACCGCCCGGGCTGCACCATGCTCGCGGCATGGACCTGGCCCGGACCGAGCTCGACTTCCTGCACCGGCTGCTGCTGGATGCGCAGGCGCGCCTCGGTGACCGGCCGGGCGACGCCGAGATGGTCGCGGCGCTGGAGCTCGCGCTGGCGCTGCTGCGCTGGGACGGCCTGCCGCCACCGGACCTGGACATCCAGCTGGGGCTGGGCGCCGCCGTCGAACGGAAGCTGGGCCCCGACGCCATGTGCGCCTACCAGCAGTGGCGCTCCGAGCGGCGCAGGCGGCTGGAGTCCGCGCCCACCCTCACTCCCTGAACAACTCCTCGATCAGCGCGCGCAGCCAGCGGTTGCCCGGATCCGCCTCGAAGCGGCGGCTGAAGTGCAGCGACACGGTGAACTCGCGCTGCGGGAAGGCCGGCTCCACGATCGCGCAGCCGCCCTCGAAGCCGCGCGCGATGTTGCGCGGCATGATCGCCGCGAGGTCCGTCGCCTGCACGATGAAGGGCAGCACCATGAAGTGCTCGGTGACCAGCCGCAGCCTGTCCTCCAGCCGCACCTGCTGGATGATGCGCAGGGTGTCGGCGTGCGAGCGCACGCCCACGAACTCCAGCTCGCGCAGCGCCTGCAGCAGCGCGCTGCCGGAGCGGCGCTTGCGCGTGAAGGGGTGGCCCTGGCGCAGCAGCACCACGTAGCGGTCGTCCAGCAGCTTCACGCGCTGCGTGTCCTTCACCATCGGCAGGAAGCCGAAGGCGAAGTCGATGCGCCCGGCGTCCAGTGCCTCGCCGATCTGCTCGCGCGGCACCGGGCGCGTCTGCACGCGCACGCCGGGCGCGCGCTCGCGCAGCGCCACCATCAGCTCGGGCAGGAAGCGGCCCTCGCCGATGTCGCTCATGTGGATGTGGAAGGTGCGCGTGGACTGCGCCGGGTCGAAGCCCGCGCTTTCGCCGAGCGCCTGCTCCAGCGTGGCGAGCGCCTGCCGCACCGCCTCGGCCAGCCGCTCCGCCTTGGGCGTGGGCTGCACGCCGCCGGGCGCGCGCACGAACAGCGGGTCGTGCAGCAGCAGGCGCAGGCGCGTGAGGCCGTGGCTCGCCGCCGGCTGCGTCAGGTCCAGCGCGTCGGCGGCCCGGCTGACGTTGCGCTGGCGGTAGACGGCGTCGAACAGGCGCAGGAGGTTGAGGTCGAGGTCCTTGAGCTGCATCCGCGCGCTTCACGCCGGCTGGTGCGCGAGGAAGTGCGCGAGCGCCTTGAGGTCCTCGTCCTTCAGGGGATAGACCACGTCCGCCATCGCGGCCATGGCGCCGCCGCTGCGCGCGCCCGACTTGAAGTCGCGCAAGGCCTTCAGCAGGTAGTCCTCGCGTTGCGCCGCGATGCGCGCCGTGGCCTGGGTGCCGGAGAAGTCGTCCTTGTGGCAGGCGGCGCAGCGGTTGGCTTGCGCCAGCTTCCGGCCCGCGTCCACCAGGGCGGCATCGGCGCCGGCCTCGGCGCGCGGCGGCTTCTGCGCCGCGAAGAACGCGGCCAGGGTGCGGATGTCGTTGTCCTTCAGCGCCTCGGCGATCGGCTGCATCACCGGGCTCTTGCGCGTGCCGTTGCGGAAGAACACCAGCTGCCACTGCAGGAAGCCGTCCGGCTGGCCCGCCAGCGACGGCGTCAGCGCCGTCTGCGACACGCCCAGCGGCCCATGGCAGGCGAAGCAGGCCTGCGCCAGCGCCGCGCCGGCCGCGCGGTCGGCGGCGGCGGCGGAAGTGGCGAGCAAGGCGGTGGCGCAGAAGGCGGCGAGCTTCATGCGCGCATTATTGCGGGCCGCCGTCTGCCTACTTGGCGTAGCTGATCTTGTAGATCGCCCCCGCCCAGTCGTCGGCCACCAGCAGCGAGCCGTCCGGCGCCACGAGGATGTCGGCCGGGCGGCCGGTGTAGCTCTGGTCGCCGTTGATCCAGCCGCTGGCGAAGACCTGCTGCTTCGCGCGCTTGCCCTGCGGGTCCGTCACCACGCGCATGATGCGGGCGCCCTGGTACTTGTGGCGGTTCCAGGAACCGTGCTCGGCGATGAAGATGTTGTTCCTGTACTCGCGCGGGAACTGGTTGCCGGTGTAGAACTTCATCCCCAGCGGCGCGACGTGCGCCCCGAGCTTCAGCACGGGCGGCTCGAACTCCGAGCACTTGCGGCCGGCGCCGTACTTCGGGTCGAGCATGTCGCCCTGGTGGCAGTACGGATAGCCGTAGTGCGCGCCCATGCGGCCGATGCGGTTGAGCTTGTCGCTGGGCATGTCGTCGCTGATCCAGTCGCGCGCGTTCTCGGTGAACCAGTACTGGCCGGTGCGCGGGTCGATGTCGCCGCCGACGCTGTTGCGCACGCCGATCGCCACCAGTTCCGCCTCGCCGGTGTTCGGGTTCACGCGCCGCACCTGCGACAGCGTGGGCGGCGCCAGGCAGTTGTTGCACGGCGGCCCGAAGGGCACGTACAGCCACCCGTCCTTGTCGAAGGTGAGGTACTTCCAGCCGTGCGCCACGTAGGGCGGCATGTCGGCGTACACCACCTTGGGCTCGGGCATCGCGTCGAGGCTCGCCTCGGCGTTCTCGTACTTGAGGATCTTGTCGATGTCCACGACGTACAGCGCGCCGTCGCGGAAGGCCAGGCCCGTGGGCATCTTGAGGCCCTTGAGGACGGTCTTGACCGTCTTGCCGTCGTCGGTGATCGCGTAGACGCTGCCGGCGCTGAAGGAGCCGACGAACAGCGTGCCCTTGTCGCCCCAGGCCATCTGACGCGCGCTCGGCACGCCCTGCGCGTAGACGCTGATCCTGAAGCCGCGCGGGAGCTTCACCGCCTGCAGGTTCTTCTGCAGGTCCTCCATGGAGGTGGGCAGGGCCGGGCCGGCGGGAGGCGCGAGGCCGCGCTGCTGCTCCGTCTCGTCGCCGAGGAACCAGTCCGCGGGAGGTTTCTCCCAGAACTCCTTCTTCGTCGAGTCGTAACTCTTGAGGGCCTGGGCGTGGACTGCGGGGATGGCCAGCGCCGACGCGCAGGCCAGGACCAGGGCCATGGTGTGCAGTTTCATGAGCCTCTCCTTTGCGAACGATCTCGCGCCACGAAGTAGATCAGCCAGCCATCCGGCCGGGGCTGGTGAATTCCCTATGGGCGGCGGCATCCGGCGGGCGTTCCTCCCAACATGCATGCCGTTCATGAGCCTTAGATGGTTCATTTTATTGATGAATGAGCCGACGGCCGCCACACTGCGCGGTCGGCCCGCCTGTCCGCGGGCCTCTCACCGTCAGGGCCCATGGAAGTTTCATTCAGCAAGGAAATCGAGTCGCTGCGCCTGGGCGCCGGCGACACCTTCCACGGCGAGGGCATCCTCGCCATCACCAAGGCGCTGCTGCAGTCCGGCGTCGCCTACGTCGGCGGCTACCAGGGCGCGCCCGTGTCGCACCTGCTCGACGTGATGGTCCAGGCCAAGGGCTACATGGACGAGCTCGGTGTCCACGTGGAGGCCTGCTCCAACGAGGCCTCCGCCGCCGCCATGCTCGGCGCCTCCATCCACTACCCGCTGCGCGGCGCCGTCACCTGGAAGTCCATCGTCGGCACCAACGTGGCCGCCGACGCGCTGTCCAACCTCTGCTCCCCCGGCGTGACCGGCGGCGCGCTGATCGTGGTCGGCGAGGACTACGGCGAGGGCGCCTCCGTGATCCAGGAGCGCACGCACGCCTTCGCGCTGAAGTCCAGCATGTGCCTGCTCGATCCGCGGCCCGACCTGGCCGTGATGGCGCGCATGGTGGAGGAAGGCTTCCGCATCTCGGAAGCGTCCAACATGCCGGCGATCCTGGAACTGCGCATCCGCGCCTGCCACGTGCGCGGCAGCTTCGCGACGAAGGACAACGTGGCGCCGCCGGTGTCCACCCGTTCGCTGATGGCCGACCCGGCGGGCTTCGACTACATGCGGCTCGCGCACCCGCCGGTGACCTTCCGCCACGAGAAGCTCAAGGGCGAGCAGCGCCTGCCCGCCGCGCGCAAGTACGTGCTGGAACACGCGCTCAACGAGCTGTTCGACGGCCGCCACCAGGACCTCGGCATCGTCGTCCAGGGCGGCCTCTACAACGCGCTCATCCGCAGCCTGCAGCAGCTCGGCCTGGCCGACGCCTTCGGCGAGAGCGAGATCCCCATCCTGTGCCTCAACGTCACCTACCCGCTGGTGCCGGAGCAGGTCGCCGGCTTCTGCGCCGGCAAGCGCGCCGTGCTGGTGGTGGAGGAAGGCCAGCCGGAATACATCGAGCAGGAGATCGCGACGCTGCTGCGCCGCCGCGACATCCAGACGAAGCTGCACGGCAAGGACCTGCTGCCTTCGGGCGGCGAGTACAGCGTGGAAGTGCTGGCCTGCGGGCTGGGCAGCTTCGCCGCTGCGTACCTGCCCGGCGTGGCGAGCGAGGCCGGCCGCCAATGGCTCGCCGGCAACGCGGAGCGCCGCAAGGCGGCCGCGGCGCTGCTGGAGCAGCCCCTGCCCGTGCGGCCGCCCAGCTTCTGCATCGGTTGCCCCGAGCGGCCCGTGTTCTCGGCGCTGAAGCTCGCGCAGCAGCAGATCGGCAACGTGCACATCGCCGCCGACATCGGCTGCCACGCCTTCGGCACCTTCGAGCCCTTCTCCATGGGCCACTCGATCCTGGGCTACGGCATGTCGCTCGCCTCGCGCGCCGGCGTCTCGCCCATGATGCAGAAGCGCACGCTGGCCATCATGGGCGACGGCGGCTTCTGGCACAACGGCCTGCTCACCGGCGTGCAGAGCGCCCTCTTCAACGGCGACGACGCCGTGCTGCTGATCTTCAAGAACGGCTACACCTCGGCGACGGGGACGCAGGAGATCCTCTCCACGCCCGCGGACGCGGCCAAGGAAGCGGCGAACGACAAGGCGCGCAGCCTGGTGCACACCAACCAGACCATCGAGTCGGCGCTGAAGGGCCTGGGCGTGAAGTGGCTGCGCACCGTGCACACCTACGAGGTGGAGAAGATGCGCGCGACGCTCACCGACGCCTTCATCAGCGACTTCGACGGCCTGAAGGTGATCGTGGCGGAAGGCGAATGCCAGCTGGAGCGCCAGCGCCGCATCAAGCCCTGGATCGCCAGCCTGCTGAAGAAGGGCGAGCGCGTCGTGCGCGTGAAGTACGGCGTGGACGAGGACGTCTGCAACGGCGACCACGCCTGCATCCGCCTCTCCGGCTGCCCCACGCTCACGCTCAAGGACAACCCCGACCCGCTGAAGGTCGACCCGGTCGCCACCGTCATCGACGGCTGCGTCGGCTGCGGGCTGTGCGGCGCCAACGCGCACGCGGCCACGCTGTGCCCCAGCTTCTACCGCGCCGAAGTCGTGCAGAACCCCAAGTGGCACGAACGGCTCCTCCACTCCTTCCGCAGCGCCGTCGTGCGCGCGCTCCAACCCGCATGAACCAACGTCCCATCACCCTGCTGGTCTGCGCCCTCGGCGGCGAAGGCGGCGGCGTCCTGACCGAATGGCTGGTCGAGACGGCGCGCCACGCCGGCTACCCGGCGCAGGCGACCTCGATCCCCGGCGTCGCCCAGCGCACCGGCGCGACCACCTACTACCTGGAAGTCTTCCCCGTCCCGCTGCGCGAGCTGGGCGGCAAGCGCCCGGTGTTCAGCCTGAACCCGGTGCCGGGCGCGCTCGACGCGATGGTGTCGTCCGAGCTGCTGGAGACGGCACGCCAGGTCGGCAGCGGCATGAGCTCGCCGGACCGCACGCTGGTCATCACCTCCTCGGCCCGCACGCTCACCACCCAGGAACGCATGCAGCTGGGCGACGGCCGCGCCGACCCGGCGGAACTCCTGAAGCTGGTGCGGCAGTTCAGCCGCGCGCACCAGGTGTTCGACATGGCGGCGCTGGCGAAGGAAGCCGGCACGGTGGTCAGCGCCGTGATGCTGGGCGCGATCGCCGGCAGCGGCCTGTTCCCGTTCCGGCGCGAGGACTACGAGGCCGTGGTGAAGGCCGGCGGCAAGGGCGCGGAGGCGAGCCTGCGGGGGTTCGCGAAGGCGTACGAGGTCGTGGCGCAGGGGAAGGTGCAGGCGGAGTACCTGGCGCAGGTGCTTTCCAATGAACCTTGTCATCCCGGGCTTGACCCGGGATCCACCGTGGCGCGCCCCGGTCCTGGATTGCGGGTCAAGCCCGCAATGACAACCACTCTTCCCGAGCCCGTGCAGGAAATGGCCTCCCTCGGCTACGCCCGTCTGGTCGAATACCAGGGCCAGGCCTACGCCGACCTCTACATCGAGCGACTGCAGTCCGTCCTCGCCGCCGAAAAGGAAGCCGACCCGCAGTCCACCCACGCCTTCGAAACCACCCGCGAGATGGCCCGCTGGCTCGCCCTCTGGATGGCCTTCGACGACATCGTGCGCGTGGCCGACCTCAAGAGCCGGGCCTCCCGCTGGAGCCGCGTGCAGGGGGAAGTGAAGGTCGGCGACGAGGACCTGCTGAAGGTCTACGACCACTTCAAACCCGGCGTGCCCGAGTTCGCCGCCCTGCTGCCGCAAGGCCTCGCCAACCGCCTGGTCGCCTGGGACCGCCGGCGCGCCGCGCGCGGCAAGCAGCCCTGGGCGCTGCCGCTGAAGGTCGGCACGCACACCGTCTTCGGCATGCTGGCGCTGCGCACGCTCGCCGCCATGAAGCGGCTGCGCCCCCTGGGCAGCCGCTTCGCCATCGAGCAGAAGATGATCGCGCAGTGGCTGCAGGGCGTCGTCGACGGCACCCGGCGCGACTGGGCGCTGGGCCACGAGATCGCGCTGTGCGGCCGCCTGATCAAGGGCTACGGCTCCACCAACGAGCGCGGCAAGGACAACCTGCTGCACGTGCTGGAGCACCTGGCGCAGGGCGGCGTGCCCGCCGATGCGGCCAAGGCGATCCGCGCCGCCCGCGAGGCGGCGCTGGCCGACGACGCCGGCAAGGCGCTCGACGCCGCGCTGGTGCAGCACGGCGCGCCCCCGCGCCCGGTGAAAGCGGTGCCGATCCGCTGGGTGCGCAAGCCGCGCGGCCTGGCCGCGGCCGACGAGGCCTCGCTGAAGACGCACTGACGGCGTTCCCATGGGAAAACCACGATGGGCGCGGTTTTCCCTTCGTTATACAAAGTAACGTTCTGACCCGAGGAGTAGACATGCGCATTCGATTCACCCTGGTGGCCGCGGCCGCCGCCCTGCTGCTCGCCGGCGCCGCGCAGGCGCAGGACAAGCCGGTGATGCTCAAGCTCTCGAGCTGGGTTCCGGCGCAGCACCCGCTCAACCCCAGCCTGCAGGCCTGGGCCGACGACATCAAGAAGGCCTCGGGCGGGACGATCACGGCGACGCTGTTCCCCAGCCAGCAGCTGGGCAAGGCCTTCGACCACTACGACATGGCGCGCGACGGCATCGCCGATTTCGCCTACGTGAACCCGGGCTACCAGCCGGGCCGCTTCCCCATCATGGCCGGCGCCTCGCTGCCCTTCCTGTTCGCCAACGCCAAGGGCGGCACCGCCGCCATCGACGCGTGGTACCGCCAGTACGCGGCGCAGGAGATGAAGGACGTGAAGTTCTGCTTCGCCTTCGTGCACGACCCGGGCACCTTCCACGCCCGCAAGAAGATCACGCTGCCCAGCGACATCAAGGGCATGAAGATCCGCCCGGCCACCAGCACGATCGGCCAGATGGTCACCGCGCTGGGCGGCACCAACGTGCAGGCCTCCGCGCCGGAATCGCGCGAGATGCTGGAGCGCGGCGTGGCCGACGCGATCACCTTCCCCTGGGGCTCGATCCCGCTGTTCGGCATCGACAAGGTGGTCAAGTACCACATGGACGTGCCGCTGTACGTCACGCCCTTCGTCTGGGTGATGAACAAGGACAAGTACGACAGCATGTCCACGGCGCAGAAGAAGGTCATCGACGACCACTGCACGACCGAGTGGGCCGAGAAGGTCGCCACCCCCTGGGCCGATTTCGAATACGGCGGCCACGCCAAGATGGCCGCGGCCGGCCACGAGATCTACAAGCTCACCCCCGAGCAGCTGAAGGCCTGGCGCGACGCCACCGCCCCCGGCGAGGCGCAGTGGGCCGAGAGCGTGAAGAAGGTCGGCCAGGACCCGAAGAAGGTGATGGATTCGCTGAAGGCGAACCTCGTGAAGTACAAGGCCGGCCTGTAACCGGCGCCGCACGCGGGCCGCGCCTGCCTCCCGGCAGGCCGGCCCTCTTTCTTTGCGGGACACCATGAAAAGAAACTTCGCCGACCGTTTCATCAACGGCATCGAGTGGCTGGCCGCGATCTTCGTGGGGCTGGTCGCCCTGAACATCTTCGTCAACGTGCTGCTGCGCAAGTTCTTCAGCACGTCCATCCCCGACTACTTCGACTTCGGCCGGATGCTGCTGGGCATCCTGATCTTCTGGGGCATCGCCGCCACCAGCTACCGCGGCGCCCACATCACGGTCGACCTCGTGTGGTCCTCGGTCGGGCCGCGCGCCAAGCGCTGGATCGACGTCTTCGCCACGCTGGTGCTGCTGTTCGTGGTGACCGTGCAGACGATCATGCTGTTCGACAAGGTGCGCCTGACCTACGTGGACCACGTGCTCACCTACGACCTGAACCTGCCCACCTGGCCCTTCTACGCCGTGGCCTGGGCCGGCGACATCTGCGCCGTGGTGCTGATCGCGGTGCGCACCTGGCGGCTCTGCTTCAACCCGGCCTCCCTGCACGACGAGCACTTCGACGCGCCCCTGCACCAGACCGAATAACAAGAATGAATACCGACCTGATCGCCGTCCTCGGCTTCCTGGCGCTGTTCGCGCTGATGCTGCTGCGCGTGCCCGTGGGCATGGCCATGGGCCTGGTGGGCATCACCGGCTACAGCTGGATCGCCGGCGCCGGCCCGGCGCTGAAGCTGGTGGGCCAGACCTCCATGCGCACCGTCACCGACTACACCTTCGGCGTGATCCCCATGTTCATGCTGATGGGCGCCTTCGTCTCGGTGTCGGGCGTGAGCCGCGAGCTGTTCAAGGCGGCCAACGCCATGATCGGCCACCTGCGCGGCGGCCTGGGCGTGGCCACCGTGCTCGCCTGCGGCGGCTTCGCCGCGATCTCCGGCTCCTCCGTCGCCACGGCCGCCACCTTCTCCGGCGTGGCCTATCCCGAGATGCGGCGCTTCGGCTATCCGCAGTCCTTCTCCACCGGCGTGATCGCCGCGGGCGGCACGCTGGGCGCGATGCTGCCGCCCTCTACCGTGCTGGCGGTGTACGCGATCCTGACGCAGCAGGACATCGGCAAGCTGTTCATGGCCGGCATCATCCCGGGCGCGATCGCGATGCTGCTGTACGTGACGACGGTGATGATCATCGTGCGCGTGCGGCCGGACTGGCTGCCGCGCGGCGAGGCCCGCTCCTGGGGCGAGCGGCTGGCGGAGCTGAAGAACGTGTGGTCGGCCCTGGTGCTGTTCATCTTCGTGATCGGCGGCCTGTACGGCGGCTTCTTCACGCCGACGGAGGCCGGCGGCGTGGGCGCGAGCGGCGCCTTCCTGCTGGGGCTGGTCCGGGGCAAGCTCGATCGCGCGAAGATCAAGGAGGCGCTGCTCGCCGCCACGCGCACCGCCGCGGCCGTGTTCACGGTGCTGATCGGCGCGCTGATGTTCGGCTACTTCCTCACCATCACGCAGGTGCCGCAGAAGCTGACCGACTATCTCGCCCACCTGGGCGTGGGGCCCTACGGCGTGCTGCTGCTGATCCTGCTGATGTACCTGGTGCTGGGCTGCCTGATGGACGCCATGGCGATGATCATCCTGACCGTGCCCATCATCTTCCCGGTGGTGACGCACATGGGCTTCGACCCGATCTGGTTCGGCATCATCATCGTGATGACGGTGGAACTGGGCCTGATCACCCCGCCCGTGGGAATGAACGTGTTCGTGATCAAGAGCGTGGTGCCGGAAGCGAGCTTCTCCACCATCTTCCGCGGGGTGTCGCCCTTCGTCGCCACCGACGTCCTGCGGCTCGCGATCCTGGTGAGCTTCCCCATCCTGGCGCTGTGGCTGCCGGGGAAAATGTGAGTCGCATGAGCAAGGAAATCGTCTACACGGTGCGCGTCGAGTTCGGCGACTGCGACCCGGCGCGCATCGTCTGGTTCCCCAACTTCTTCCGCTGGATCGATGCGGCGTCGCGCCACTTCTTCATCGAGTGCGGGGTGCCGCCCTGGCACGAGACCGAGCGGACGCTGGGCGTGATCGGCACGCCGCTGGTGGACACGCACGCGAAGTTCCTCAAGACCGCGAGCTACGGCGACACGCTGGCCATCCACACCAGCATCGCCGAATGGCGCGGCAAGAGCTTCGTGCAGCGCTACCGCGTGCTGCGCGGCGAAGACGTCATCATGGAATGCGACGAGGTCCGCATCTTCGCCGGGCGCAAGGACGGGGACACGCCGGGGATCCGGGCGTTGGCGATCCCGGAGGAGATCAGGAAGCTCTGTTCCTGAATCGGGTTTTCTCCCTCTCCCCCTGGGAGAGGGCCGGGGTGAGGGCCAACTGCCTCGGCCGACCACCACCCTCACCCCAACCCTCTCCCGCGAGCGGGAGAGGGAGCAAGACTCCAACAGTTGTCATTGCGGGCTTGACCCGCACTCCAGGGTGGAGTGGTCGCACGCATGCATGGATCCCGTCCCGGTCTTGATCCGGGGCAAGCCCGGGATGTTCTGTCTTGCAGGTCGATCGGCTCGGTCCGTCGCGCCAGGCGGCGGGCGGTGCGGGCCCGCATGAAGGGGTGGCGCCTGGGAGGCTGGTCCCGGCGTCGCAGCGCGGCTACGAGAGCGCGTCAGCGCGTATCGAGCCGCGCGTACGTGATCTGACTCGCGCCATTTGTTCGAACGGAGAGTTTGGCCGCGCGCGGCCAAACTCGCAGTGAGTCATGGCGCGGGCGACGCCGGGACCAGCCTCCCAGGTCTGCCGGCGCTTGCGCCGGACGCCGCCCCAGCGGGCCCGCGCCGCCCGCCGCCTGGCGCGACGCTGCGCGGCACTGCCTGCTGGAAGACCTGGATCCCGGCTTTCGCCGGGATGACAAGGTCGAGGGCTTCAACGAACTGGCTTCTGGCCTGCGCGGGGATGACGCGCCTTCGCCCGCGACGACCGCACGTCGCACTTCAGCACCGTGCGCATGTACTCCAGGCTCGCCGCCTTCGCCTTGGGCGTTTCCGCCGCCGTGCAGTCCGAGGGCACCCACACGCCCTCGTAGCCGCGCAGGAAGGCGTCGGCGGCCGTCATCTGGACGCACATGTCGGTGGCGAGCCCCGCGAGGATCAGCTCCTTCGCGCCCATCTCGTGCAGCAGCAGCTCCAGCGGCGAGCAGTAGAAGGCCGAGTGGCGCGGCTTCAGCAGCGTGAGATCGGTGGCGCGGGGGCACAGCAGCCGCGCGATCTCGCCGCTGGTGTCGTCGCGGGCGACGCATTCGTTCACCAGGCTGTGGAAGTCCGACTGCCAGACGCCGTAGTTGTCGTTGGCGTAGATCACCGCCACCTTCTCGCGATCGAGCCGTTCGCGCAGGCGCACCACGGCGCGCGCCGCCTGCAGCGCGGGCTGCGCGAGCTTCTCCGCCCCCGGGAAGTTCAGGGGGTTGATGTAGTCGATGAGGACGAGGACGCGCGGACTGCGCGGAACCTTCGCGGGGACCATGGCGCACCAATGAAAAACGGCGCCCATGGTAGGGCGCCGTCCGGCCAGGCCGTGTAGGAAGCGGGCTTTACTTCTTGCCCAGGTTCAGCAGGCTCGCGCCTTCGGTATAGAGCTTCACCTTTTCGGCCATGAAGGCATCCATCTCCTCGACGCCGACGTTCACCAGCTCGAAGCCGCTCTTGAAGGCCAGCGCCTTCATCTCGGGGTCGTTGTTCAGGGCGCGCCACAGGTCGGACAGGCGCTTCTTCTCGGCCGCCGGGGTGCCCTTCGGCACGCCGATGCCGCGGTAGGCGCCGTCGACCCAGTCGACGCCGAGTTCCTTGAAGGTCGGGACGTCGGGCATCAGCGGATGGCGCTTCTCCATCGCCACGGCCAGCGGGCGGATGCGGCCCTTGTTGTTGATGGCGAACGAGGCGTAGGTCATGGCGCCGTCGACCTGGCCGCCCAGCACGTTGGTCGACATGTCGCCGGTGCCCTTGAACGGCACGTAGATGGTCTTCACGCCGAAGGCCTTGTTCATGCGCTCGTGCGCGGCGTGGTTGGCGGAGTTGGAACCCGAGCCGCCCAGGCTGAGCGTGCCGGGCTTGGCCTTGGCCGCCTTGATGAAGTCGGCGAAGTTCTTGATCGGGCTCTTCTCGTTCACCACCAGGATGTCGGGCGTGTAGTGGTACCAGAACACCGGCGTGACGTCCTGCGTCTTGTACTGCACCTGGCCTTCGATCGGCTGGAACACGATGTGCGGCAGGTTGATGCCCACCACGGTGGTGCCGTCGGCCGGCAGCTGGTTCATCTGCGTCCACATCAGCGCGCCGCCGGCACCGGCCTTGTACTGGATGATGGTCTCGATGTCCGGGCACTTCTTCTTCAGCACCGCCTGCTGGTGGCGCGCCGACAGGTCGGACTCGCCGCCGGGCGGGAAGGCCTGCCAGTACTGGATGTTCTTCTCGGGGCAGCTCACCGATTGGGCGAGCGCGGCGGGCGCGGCCAGCGCGAGGGCCAGTGCGGAAAAAAGAATGCGTTTCATCAAGTCTCCTTTTGTGGACTGCAAAGTCTTCGTTTGTGGCACGGAATCAGCGGTTCTTCAACCGGGCAATCACGGCGGCCGTCACTTCGGCGGTCTTCGCGCTGCCCCCGAGGTCGCCCGTGTGCAGCTTCGGGTCGGCCGTGATCGCCTCGATCGCCTGCATCAGGCGCGCGGCGGCTTCGCGCTCGCCCAGGTGCTCCAGCAGCATCACGCAGCTCCAGAAGGTGCCGACCGGGTTGGCCAGGCCCTTGCCCATGATGTCGAAGGCGGAGCCGTGGATCGGCTCGAACATGCTGGGATAGCGGCGCTCGGGATCGATGTTGCCGGTGGGCGCGATCCCCAGGCTGCCGGCCAGCGCCGCCGCGAGGTCGCTCAGGATGTCGGCGTGCAGGTTGGTGGCCACCAGCGTGTCGAGGGAGGCGGGGCGGTTGACCATGCGCGCGGTGCACGCGTCCACCAGTTCCTTGTCCCACCTGACGTCGGGGAACTCCTTGCTCACGGCGAGCGCGACCTCGTCCCACATCACCATGCCGTGGCGCTGCGCGTTCGACTTGGTGACGACGGTGAGCAGCTTGCGCGGGCGCGACTGCGCGAGGCGGAACGCGAAGCGCATGATGCGCTCGACGCCGGCGCGGGTGAGAATGCTCATGTCGGTGGCCACCTCGATCGGGTGGCCCTGGTGGGCGCGGCCGCCGACGCCGGCGTATTCGCCCTCCGAGTTCTCGCGCACGATCACCCAGTCGAGGTCCTTCGGCGTGCAGCGCTTCAGCGGCGCGTCGATGCCGGGCAGGATGCGCGTCGGTCGCACGTTCGCGTACTGGTCGAAGCCCTGGCAGATCTTCAGGCGCAGGCCCCACAGCGTGACGTGGTCGGGGATGTGCGGGTCGCCGGCGGAGCCGAAGAGGATGGCGTCCATGCCGCGCAGCGCGTCGAGGCCGTCGTCCGGCATCATCTTGCCGTGGGCGCGGTACCAGTCGCCGCCCCAGCCGAAGCTGGTGAATTCGAAAGCGAAGCCTGCGCCCGAGGCGGCCAGCGCCTGCAGCACTTCCTGTCCCGCGGGGATCACTTCCTTGCCGATGCCGTCGCCGGGAATGCAGGCGACCTTGTACGTCTTCATGGGATTCCTTTCCAGCGCGCACTGTAGGCGCTGCGCGCCGGAACGAACGCGCCGGATCTCATCCCATTGTTAACCCGCGCGGCAAGAATGCCGCGGGCGCTCAGAGCGCCTTGTTGAGGTCGATGTCCAGGCCGGCCTTCTTCATCTCGCGGGCGAGCACCAGGCGCCAGACGCCGGCGTCGTCGACCGTGTGATGGGCGAGCCCCGGCAGCGGGCTCGCGCCCGCGCCCTGCTGCAGCACGCAGATGCGCTCGCGGCCGAGCACGGCGAGCAGGAAACCGAGTTCGAGCTGGCGCTCGGGCTGCAGGACGAGCGCGTAGGTCGCCCCGCGCAGGGCTTCCAGGGCGTCGAAGGGGGAAGCGCCGGCTTGCGGTGCTTTCGCCGCGATGGCTTGCAGGCCCAGCTGCGCCACGAAGCCGGCGACGGCCTGGCCGAAGGCGTCGTCGCGCGCCAGGAGGGCGATGCGCGGCGCGGCGCCGGCGGCTGCAGGCGTGGAGGCCGCGGGCGTGGCCGGTGCAGGGGCCGGCTTGGCCGGCGCGGGCGTCGGCGCCGGGGTGGGCTTGGGCGTCGGAGCCGGTGTGGGCGCCGGGGTGGGCTTGGGCGTCGGAGCCGGGGTCGGTGCCGGCGTGGGCTTGGGCGTCGGAGCCGGGGTCGGCGCCGGCGTCGGAGCCGGCGTCGGTGCCGGCGTGGGCTTCGGCGTCGGAGCCGGCGTCGGCGCGGGACTCGGTGCAGGCGTGGGTGCAGGTGTCGGTGCAGGCGTTGGTGCGGGTGTCGGTGCCGGCGTCGGTGCAGGCGTCGGTGCGGGCGTCGGTGCAGGCGTCGGTGCTGGCGTCGGTGCTGGCGTCGGTGCGGGCGTCGCCGCCGGCGGATTCGCGAGCGCCTCCAGCCGTTCGCCGAGGATCGTGCTGATCGCGCCCAGGCGCATCGTCGCCTGGCCGATCGCCTTGCGGATCTCGGTGTGGAACTCCTCCGTCGTGTAGCGGTCGCCGAAGGTGGAGTCCAGCGCCGCGTCGAGCGGGCCGATCGCGTGCTGCTTGTACAGGGCGGAGCCCGTGCCGAACGCCTCGCCCACGAGCTTGTTGACGTTCTTCTGCACGTTCTCGAGGCGGACGTCCCAGCGGTCCTGGATGCCGGACACGTCGAAGCCGCGCAGTTCCTTGATGCGCCTGGCGATGCGCTCCTGCACCGCCTCGATCTCGGCCCGGTCCTGCGCCCCGCCCGGGGCCGGCTTTCCGTTCGACATGCCACTCCTCCTGCAGCGGGGACTTTACCAGCGGCCCGCCGCGAGCCGGCCCGGCGCGGCCGGGCAGAATGCGTCCATTCCCATCCGCGCCACACCATGGCCCACGCCGCCGCTTCCCAGGAAATGCAGTTCTTCAGCGTGCTGATGCGCTGCGGCAGCCTGGCCGCGGCCGCGCGCGAACTGCAGGTCAGCCCGCCCGCCGTGAGCAAGCGGCTGGCGGCGCTGGAGGAGCGCCTGGGCGTTACCCTGCTCCATCGCACCACGCGGCGGCTGGCGCTCACGCACGAGGGCGAGACCTACCTCGCCAACGCCCGCCGCATCCTGGGCGAGATCGAGGCCCTGGAGCGCGAGCTGCAGGGCGCGCGCTCGGAGCCGAGCGGGCTGCTGCGGGTGAACGCCACGCTCGGCTTCGGGCGCATGCACGTCGCGCCGGCGATCGCGAGCTTCGCCCGCACGCACCCCAAGGTGGAAGTGCAGCTGCAGCTCTCGGTGAACCCGCCGCCGCTGACCGACGACGCCTTCGACGTCTGCGTGCGCTTCGGCGAGCCGCCGGATGCGCGGGTGGTCGCGCGGCTGCTCGCGCCCAACCGGCGCCTGCTGTGCGCGGCGCCCGCCTACCTGCAGCGCCACGGCACGCCGCGCACGCCGCATGAACTGGGGGCGCACAACCTGATCGCGATCCGCCAGGGCGACGAGGCCTACGGGCTGCTGCGCCTGCGCTCCGGCAAGCGGGTGGAAAGCGTGCGCGTGCGCGGCAACCTGAGCACCAACGACGGCGAGATCGCCGTCAACTGGGCGCTCGCCGGCCACGGCATCGTGCTGCGGGCGGAATGGGACGTGGCGCGCTATTTGCGAAGCGGGCGCCTGCGGCAGGTGCTGGAGAACTGGCAGGCGCCGCCGGCGGACATCCACGCGGTGTACCCGGTGCGCCACCAGGCGACCGCGCGGGTGCGGGCGTTCGTCGACCATCTGGCCGCGCATTTCGCGAAGCAGGTGTTGTAGGGACAGCCGGACGCAAAAGTCGCAAAGGTTGCGCAAAAATCGCAAAAGAACAGCCTTTGAAGAAGAAAATCCTTCAAGGTTTTTTTCGCGACTTTTGCGCGACCTTTGCGACTTTTGCGTCCGGTATTCCGCTTTCTGTTTTAAAGCACCAGGATCGCCCGGAAGTCGTTCACGTTCGTATGCGTCGGCCCGGTGACCACCAGGTCGCCCAGCGCCTGGAAATACCCGTACGCATCGTTGCGGGCGAGATACCCGTCCACCTTCATCCCCTGCGCCGCCGCCCGCGCCAGCGTGTCCGGCGCGACGAACGCGCCCGCGTTGTCCTCCACGCCGTCGATGCCGTCGGTGTCCGCCGCCAGCGCCCACACGTTCGCCTGCCCCTGCAGCGCCTGCGCCAGCCCCAGGCAGAACTCCCCCGCCCGCCCGCCGCGCCCGCGCGGCGTGCCTTCGGGTTGCGGACGCACGGTGACGGTCGTCTCGCCGCCGGACAGGATCACGCACGGCCGGCGGAACGGCTGGCCGCGCAGCGCGACCGCCCGCGCCAGCGCCGCGTGCACCTTGCCCACCTCGCGCGACTCGCCTTCCATCTCGTCGCTGAGGATGTGCGCCTCCAGCCCGATCGCGCGCGCCGCCGCCGCGGCCGCCTCCAGCGACTGCTGCGGCGTCGCGATCATGTGCACGGCGTGGCCCCGGAACACGGCGTCGCCGGGCTTCGGCGTCTCCAGCGCGCCCTGCTCCAGCAGGCTCATGATGGCGCCGGGCACCTCGATGCGGTAGCGCTGCAGGATCGCGACGGCGTCGGCGCAGCTGGTCGCGTCGGGCACCGTTGGGCCGCTGGCGATCACCGAGGGGTCGTCGCCCGGCACGTCGCTGATCGTGAGCGTCACCACCTGCGCGGGCGCGCACGCGGCGGCGAGCCGGCCGCCCTTGATGCGCGAGAGGTGCTTGCGCACGCAGTTCATCTCGGTGATGTTCGCGCCGGAGTTCAGCAGGTCGCGGTTGATGCGCTGCTTCTCCGCCAGCGTGAGGCCTTCGGCCGGCAGCGTCAGCAGCGCGGAGCCGCCGCCGGAGATGAGGCACAGCACCAGGTCGTCGGCCGTGAGCCCCTTGGTGAGCGCGAGGATGCGTTCGGCCGCCTGCAGCCCCGCGGCATCGGGCACCGGGTGCGCCGCTTCCACCACCTCGATGCGCTCGGGGAGGCCCGCCGGGCGCGGCGGCGTGTGGTGGTAGCGCGTGACGACCAGGCCCGAGAGCGGCGCATCCTGAGGCCACAGCGCCTCCACGGCCTGCGCCATCGCACCGCCCGCCTTGCCGGCGCCCAGCACCAGCGTGCGGCCGCGCGGCGGCTTCGGCAGGAACGCGGCGGTGTTGTGCAGCGGCAGCGCGCGGTGCACGGCAGCGCGGTACAGGTGTTCCAGGAAGGCGCGGGGCTGCGCCCGCGGATCGGGTGGGTTCATCGCGCGCTCCCCGGCACGCCGACGTTCACGACGCCGCGCGGCAGGTATTCGTCGCCGCCCACGAGTTCGTAGGCGAACACGACGGTCGCCTGCCGCTCGGCCGCCGCGGGCGGGAAGCGGCAGAAGCGCACGCCGTCGAGCGCGGCGGCATCGAGGAAGGGGCTGCCGCTGGAGGTCGCCACGGCCGCCGTGCGGACCGCGCCGGCGGGATCGACGGCCACGCGCAGGAAGACGTCGCCGCGCTGCTGGTTTTCCAGCGCGTGGAAGGGATACTGCTGCGGGCCGCAGCGCGGCGCCGCCTGCGAGCTGTTGTCCAGCCCCACGGGGCCGATCACGATCGGGTAGGTGTTGCAGCCGGCGAGCAGCGCGGCCGCGGCCAGGGCGGTCAGGAGCGAGGAGCGGGACATCGTGGGGCAGGAGGAAACGGAAGCCCCGAGTATCGCCGCCCGCTCAGTCCACCCTGGCGCCGGCCTCGAACCAGCGGCCGATCAGGGCGCGTTCGCCGTCGGTGATGTGCGTGGCGTTGTTGAGCGGCATCGTCTTGGCCACCACCGCCTGCTGGTACACGGCCTGCGCGTGCTGCTTCAGGCCCTGGGGCGAATCGAGGCGCACGTTCTTCATCTGCACCTCGGCGCCGTGGCACTGGTAGCACCGCTGCTCGAGCACCGGCCGCACGGCCGCGTAATCGGCGGGAGCGGCCGCGGCCTGGACACCGGCGTCCGCCGCCTGCTGCGGCGCGAGCCACACCAGCGTCGCCGCGATCACGGCCACGCCCACGAGCGCGTAGCCGGCGGGATGGCGGTTGCGTCCCAGCTTCCAGCCGTGGCGCATCACGAAGAACTGCCGGATGGCCGCGCCGGCGAACATCATCAGGATCAGCACCAGCCAGTTCAGCTTGTGCGTGTAGAGGAAGCTGTAGTGGTTGGACAGCATCGCGAACAGCACCGGCAGCGTGAAGTAGGTGTTGTGCACGCTGCGCTGCTTGCCGCGCTGGCCGTGGATCGGGTCGACGGGCTGGCCCGCCGCGATGGACTGCACCACCTTCTTCTGGCCGGGGATGATCCAGAAGAACACGTTGGCGCTCATGGCCGTGGCGATCATCGCGCCGACCAGCAGGAAGGCCGCGCGGCCCGCGAACCAGTGGCAGGCGAGCCAGGCGGCCACGCACACCAGCACGAGCACCAGCGCGCCGACGATCGCGTCGCCGTTCTTCCGGTGGCCGAAGAACTGGCAGATGGCGTCGTACAGCATCCAGAAGACGACCAGGAAGGACAGCGCGATGCCGATCGCGGCGCCCGGCGTCCAGTGCATCAGCGATGCGTCGATCAGGTAGGTGCTGGCGTTCCAGAGGTAGGAGACCGTGAAGAGCGCGAAGCCCGACATCCACGTCGAATACGCCTCCCAGTAGAACCAGTGCAGGTGCGGCGGCAGCTGCGGCGGCGCCACCGCGTACTTCACCGGGTGGTAGAAGCCGCCGCCGTGCACGGCCCACAGTTCACCGGTCACGCCCTCGGCGCGCAGCTTCGGGTCGGCCGCGGGCGTGAGGCTGCTGTCGAGGAAGACGAAGTAGAAGGAGGAGCCGATCCAGGCGATCGCCGTGATCACGTGCAGCCAGCGCAGCAGCAGGTTGGCCCAGTCGAGAAGATAGCTTTCCATGGCTGTCCATCGGAGGACCTGCTCACCACCGCGGGCGCTCTGAGCAGAGACGGGTCGCGTCACTTCATTGGAATGGGGATCCAATGAACGCCGCTGCGACTGTGGACCGGAGTGTATACACCTTCGGTCGCTCAAGGAAGCGGGGTTTGCAGGAGTTGCGCGGCCACCGCGACGGCGATCACTTCGGGTTGCTTGCCGGTGATGCCGGGCACGCCGATCGGGCAGGTGACCTGCGCCAGCTCCTGGTGCTGGAAGCCGCGCTCCTCCAGGCGGTGGCGGAAGGTCGCCCACTTGGTCTTGCTGCCGATCAGGCCGACGTAGGGCAGGTCGCCGCGTTCGCGCAGGCGCTTGAGGCAGGCGGCGACGATGTCCAGGTCCTCCGCGTGGCTGAAGCTCATGATCAGCACGCGCGAGCCGGGCGCGAGGTCCGCCACGGCGGCCTGCACCGGATCCGAGTGCTCGCACTGGACGTTGCCCGGCACGTCCTCGGGAAAGATCTCGTCGCGGCTGTCGATCCAGGTGACGGCGAAGGGCAGCGCGGACAGCACGCGCACCAGCGCCTTGCCCACGTGGCCGCCGCCGAAGAGGGCCAGCGGCGCCAGCTCCGCCTGCAGGCGCTGCGCGAGCGCCGGCGCGTCCGCCGCCGTGAGCCGCTCGAAGCGCAGGCGCACCACGCCGCCGCAGCACTGGCCGAGCGAAGGCCCGAGCGCATAGCGCAGCACCGGCTCGCCTTCGCCGCCCGCGAGGCGCCGGCGCGCCTCCTCGATCGCCTGCAGTTCCAGGTGCCCGCCGCCGATGGTGCCGGCCACCGTGTCGCGGAAAACCGCCATCCAGGCGCCCACTTCGCGCGGCACCGAGCCCGCCGTTTCGTGGACGCGAACCAACACCGCGTCCTCGGCGGCCAGCCTGTCCGTGACTTCCTTGGCGGTCGGCATGCCTCAGTCCGCGGCCGATCGCAAGGATGCGAAGCCTTTGGTAACCATGGTCAGCGGGGCGAGCAGCCCTTCCGTTGTAGATTCGCGCGGGCACGCTGCCTGCGTGCCATTTGGCCAGGAGCCATGATCATGAAGTATCACCCGACCTTGCGTTCCCTGAATCCCGCGCTGCTGGGCACCGCCGCCCTGCTCGCATCCTGTTCCACCTCCGCGCCGCCCGAGCCGCCCAAGGCGCCCGCCGCACCGCCGCCCCAGGTGGCGGTGGCGCCCCGGGTCGCGCCGCAGCCCGCGCCGCAGCCGGCGATGACGATCAAGAGCTCCCAGGCGACCAATCCGCGCGCCTACCGCGCCGACGCCGCGCACCACCTGTACGAACTGAACCAGGACCGCATCTGGAAGGGCCGCATGCCGCCCCTGCTCTACGCGATCGGCGTGCTGCAGGTGGAAGTGGACGGCCGCGGCAACGTGCGCCACCTGAGCTGGATGCGCGCGCCGAAGCACGCACCGGAAGTCATCGCCGAGATCGAGCGCACCGTCCGCGCCGCCGCGCCCTTCCCCGTGCCGGCCCGCATGGGCAAGGTGGTCTACACGGACACCTGGCTGTGGCACAAGAGCGGCAAGTTCCAGCTGGATACGCTCACCGAAGGACAGGACTGAGCGCCCGTCACGAGCCCCGGTACGTCGAATAGCTCCAGGGGCTCACCAGCAGCGGCACGTGGTAGTGCTGGTCGGTGCGGGCCACGCCGAAGTCCAGCGCGACCCGGTCCAGGAACGGCGGGTCGGGCAGTTCGACGCCGCGGCTGCGGAAGTACGCCGCGACGTCGAACACCAGCCGGTACGTACCCCGCTTCAGGCTCGCGTTGTCGAACAGAGGCCCGTCCGGGTTGCGGCCGTCCCCGTTCAGCACGAAGCGCTTGACCAGCACCGGCGCCCCCGGGCCGGTGGCATGAAGCTCCACGGCCATGCCGGCGGCCGGCGTGCCGTGCATGGTGTCGAGGACGTGGGTGCTCAGGCCCATGGCGATCTCCGAGAAGTGTCCACCGCAGTGTATACAGTTTCGGTTCGCGCGGCTATCATGCCCGCATGGCGCCCTCCCCCACCCGCACGATCGTCGACGCGCTGACCCGCGCGATCGTCGAACACCGCCTGCAGCCCGGAACCAAGCTGGCGGAGCAGAAGCTGGCCGACCACTTCGGCGTCTCGCGCACGCTCGTGCGGCAGGCGCTGTTCCAGCTGGTGCAGAAGCACCTGGTGCGCATGGAGCCGGCGCGCGGCGCCTTCGTCGCCGTGCCCAGCGTAGCCGAGGCGCGGCAGGTGTTCCAGGTCCGGCGCCTGCTGGAGGCGGAGGTCGTGCGCGAATTCATCCGCAAGGTCACGCCCGCCAAGATCAAGGCGCTGCGCGACCACATGGCGCAGGAGAAGGCCGCGATGGAAGGGCCGGACCCGCGCGAGCGCCAGCAGCTGCTGGGCGACTTCCACGTGCGCATCGCCGAACTCGCCGACAACGGCGTGCTGGCGCAGATCCTGCGCGACCTGGTCTCGCGCAGCTCGCTGATCACGCTCATGTACCAGCGCGACAGCTTCACGGCCCACTCGCAGGAGGAGCACGTGGAGCTGGTGAAGGCGCTGGCCGCGAAGGACGAGAAGCGGGCCGTGAAGCTGATGAACGAGCACCTGCTGCACGTCGAGGAAAGCCTCGCCTTCGACCGCACCCTTCCCTCCCACGACATCGCCCTGGCCCTGGCATGAACACCATCTACGACTGCACCGCGGCGTACCCGCGCGACCTCGCCGGCTACGGCCGCAACCCCCCGCACGCGCAATGGCCCGGCAAGGCCCGCATCGCCGTGCAGTTCGTGCTGAACTTCGAGGAAGGCGGCGAGAACTGCGTGCTGCACGGCGACCCGGCCTCCGAGCAGTTCCTCTCCGAGATGTTCAACCCGGCGGCCTACCCCGGGCGGCACCTCTCCATGGAGGGCATCTACGAATACGGCTCCCGGGCCGGCGTCTGGCGCATCCTGCGCGAGTTCGAGAAGCGCGGCCTGCCGCTCACCGTGTTCGGGATCGGCATGGCGCTGCAGCGTTCGCCCGAGGTGGCGCGGGCCTTCGTGGAGCTCGGGCACGAGATCGCCTGCCACGGCTGGAAGTGGATCCACTACCAGGACGTGCCCGAGGCCGTGGAGCGCGAGCACATGCGCCTGGCCATGGAAGCCATCGAGAAGCTCACCGGTGACCGGCCCCTGGGCTGGTACACCGGCCGCGACAGCCCCAACACCCGCCGCCTCGTGGCGGACTACGGCGGCTTCGCCTACGACAGCGACTACTACGGCGACGACCTGCCGCTGTGGATGAAGGTGCGCAAGAGCGACGGCAGCACGGTGCCGCACCTCGTGGTGCCCTACACGCTGGACTGCAACGACATGCGCTTCGCGCTGCCCCAGGGCTATTCGCACGCCGACCCCTTCTTCCAGTACATGCGCGACAGCTTCGACGCGCTCTACGCCGAGGGCGAGGAGGCGCCCAAGATGATGAGCATCGGCATGCACTGCCGCCTGCTCGGACGCCCGGGACGCATCACCGCGCTGCAGCGTTTCCTGGACCACGTCGCGAAGCACGACCGCGTGTGGGTCTGCCGCCGCATCGACATCGCGCGCCACTGGCAGCAGGTGCACCCCTGGCAGGAGGCCTGACATGGCACTCACGATCGAACAACTCAATGCGGCCGACGCCGCCGAAGCGGCCCGCCTCCTGGACGGCCTGTACGAACACTCGCCCTGGATCGCGCAGGAAGCGCTGGCGCAGCGGCCTTTCCGCTCGCTGGGCCACCTGAAGCAGGCGATGGCGGACGTGGTGCGCAAGGCTGGCGAGGACCGCCAGCTGGCGCTCATCCGCGCCCACCCGGAACTCGCCGGCAAGGCGATGGTGGCGAAGACGCTCACGGCCGAATCGACGAACGAGCAGGGCAAGGCGGGCCTGACGGACTGCACGCCCGAGGAATTCGCGCGCATCCAGCAGCTCAACGCCGACTACAACGCGAAGTTCGGCTTCCCCTTCATCCTGGCCGTGCGGGGCCCGCGCGGCACCGGCCTGCACCGGCGGGAGATCATCGAGACCTTCGCGCGCCGCCTGGAGAACCATCCGGACTTCGAGCGGGCCGAGGCGCTGCGCAACATCCACCGCATCGTGGAGCTGCGCCTGAACGACAAGTTCGGCGTGGAGCCGGAACTGGGCAACCGCGTGTGGGACTGGCAGGAGCGCCTGGCGCGCCACAGCGACCCGGGCTATGCCGAGAAGGGGCAGCTCACCGTCACCTACCTCACCGACGCCCACCGCGCGGCGGCGCAGCAGATCGTCGCCGACATGCGCGAATGCGGCTTCGACGAGGTGGAGATCGACGCGGTCGGCAACGTGGTGGGGCGGTACCGCGGCGCAAGCGCCGGCGCGAAGTTCCTGCTCACCGGCTCGCATTACGACACCGTCCGCAACGGCGGCAAGTACGACGGGCGCCTGGGCATCTTCACGCCGCTCGCCTGCGTGCGCGAACTGTCCCGCGCCGGGCGGCGCCTGCCCTTCGGCATCGAAGTGGTGGCCTTCGCCGAGGAGGAAGGCCAGCGCTACAAGGCCACGTTCCTGGGCTCCGGCGCGCTCACCGGCCACTTCAATCCGGCCTGGCTGGACCAGAAGGACGCCGACGGCATCACGATGCGCGACGCGATGCGCAGCGCCGGCCTGCCGGCGACGCTGGAGGCGATCGCGGCGTTGAAGCGCGACCCGAAGCGCTACCTCGGCTTCGTCGAGGTCCACATCGAGCAGGGCCCGGTGCTCAATGAGCTCGACCTGCCCCTGGGGGTCGTCACCTCCATCAACGGCGGCGTGCGCTACCAGTGCGAGGTGACCGGCATGGCCAGCCACGCCGGCACCACGCCCATGGATCGCCGGCGCGACGCCGCCGTGGCCGTCGCCGAGCTCGCGCTCTACGTGGAGCAGCGGGCCGCGCGCGACGGCGATTCGGTGGGCACCATCGGCATGCTGCAGGTCCCCAACGGCTCCATCAACGTGGTGCCGGGCCGCTGCCTGTTCTCGCTGGACCTGCGCGCGCCCAACGACCCGCAGCGCGATGCGCTCGTCGCCGACGTGCTGGCGAAGCTGCGCGAAATCTGCGAGCGCCGCGGACTGCACCACAGCGTCGAGGAGACGATGCGCGCCGCCGCCGCGCCGAGCGCGCCCGCCTGGCAGCAGCGCTGGGAGGCCGCCGTGCAGGCGCTGGGCCTGCCGCTCTTCCGCATGCCCAGCGGCGCCGGCCACGACGCGATGAAGCTGCACGAGATCCTGCCGCAGGCCATGCTGTTCGTGCGCGGCCAGAACGCCGGCATCAGCCACAACCCCCTCGAATCCACGACCAGCGACGACATGCAGCTGGCCGTCCTCGCCTTCCAGCAGCTGCTGGAGGCCCTCGCGAAAGAAGAGCAATGAGCGACTACGACCGACTGGACGCCTGGATCGACGCGCACTTCGACGAGGAAGTGCGCTTCCTGCAGGAACTGGTGCGCGTTCCCACCGACACGCCGCCCGGCAACAACGCGCCGCACGCCGAGCGCACCGCCGAACTGCTCAAGCCCTTCGGCTTCGAGGCCGAGAAGCATCCGGTGCCGGAAGCCGAGGTGAAGGCCTATGGCCTGCAGTCCATCACCAACCTGATCGTGCGCCGCCGCTACGGCGAGGGCCGCACCATCGCGCTGAACGCCCACGGCGACGTGGTGCCGCCGGGCGAGGGCTGGACCCACGATCCCTACGGCGGCGAGATCGTCGACGGCAGGATCTACGGGCGCGCGGCCGCCGTGAGCAAGAGCGACTTCGCGAGCTTCACCTTCGCCGTGCGGGCGCTGGAATCGCTGGGGGCACAGCTCAAGGGCGGCGTCGAGCTGCACTTCACCTACGACGAGGAGTGGGGCGGCGAACTGGGCCCGGGCTGGCTGCTGAAGAACAAGCTGACCCAGCCCGACCTGCTGATCGCCGCGGGCTTCAGCTACGAGGTGGTGACGGCCCACAACGGTTGCCTGCAGCTGGAGGTGACGGTGCACGGCAAGATGGCGCACGCCGCCGTGCCCGACACCGGCGTCGACGCCCTGCAGGGCGCGGTGAAGATCCTGAACGCGCTGTACGCGCAGAACACCCTGTACAAGCAGGTGACGTCCAAGGTCGCCGGCATCAAGCACCCCTACCTCAACGTGGGCCTGATCCAGGGCGGCACCAACACCAACGTCGTTCCCGGCAAGGTGGTCTTGAAGCTGGACCGCCGCATGATTCCAGAGGAGAACCCGCAGGAAGTGGAGGCGACCATCCGCCGCGTGATCGCCGAGGCGGCCGCCGGCTTCCCCGGCATCGAGGTGGAGATCCGCCGCATGCTGCTCGCCAACGCGCTCAAGCCCCTGCCCGGCAACAAACCGCTGGTGGAGGCGCTGCAGCGCCACGGCGAGGCCGTGTTCGGCCAGGCCATCCCGGCCATGGGCACGCCCCTCTACACCGACGTGCGCCTGTACGGCGAGGCCGGCATCCCCGGCGTGATCTACGGCGCCGGGCCGCGCACGGTGCTGGAGTCGCACGCCAAGCGCGCCGACGAACGCCTGGAGCTCGAGGACCTGCGGCGCGCCACCAAGGTCGTGGCCCGCACGCTGCGCGACCTGCTCGCCTGAAAAGCCGCGCGCCGTCAAGCCCCGGACGCAAGCGCACTGCAAGGCCGTCCGGGGGTTTTCACCAGCTGCTCGTGTGCGCTCCCGTGTATACAGTTTGGTGCACGATCGAGGCCGCCGCCTCGCGCACGAAGGAGAGACAGCGATGACGGACACCCATCCCGTAGACGAGCGCCTGCCCACGGGCAAGCTCGCCGCACTGGGACTGCAACACGTGCTGGTGATGTATGCCGGCGCCGTGGCGGTTCCCCTGATCGTCGGCCGGGCGCTCAAGCTCTCGCCCGAGCACGTGGCCATGCTGATCTCGGCGGACCTGTTCTGCTGCGGCCTGGTCACCCTGATCCAGTCGCTCGGCGCGACGCAGTGGTTCGGCATCAAGCTGCCGGTGATGATGGGCGTGACCTTCGCCGCCGTCGCGCCCATGGTGGCCATGGCCAACGCCACTTCCGGCGTCGAGGGGGCGCAGCTGATCTTCGGGGCCATCATCGGGGCCGGCGTGATCTCGCTGCTGATCGCGCCGCTGGTCAGCCGGATGCTGCGCTTCTTCCCGCCGGTGGTCACCGGCACCATCATCGCGGTGATCGGCATCAGCCTGATGCGCATCGGCATCAACTGGATCTTCGGCAACCCCTTCGGGCCGACCGCGCCGTCGGTGGTGAACCCGGAGCACGCGGAGTGGCTCGCCAGGATCACGGCCGCGGGCAGCGCCCCCGGCTCCGCGCTGCCGGCCGTGCCCAAGGGACTGGCGATCGTGCCCACGATCCCCAACCCGAAGTACGCCGACCTCACCGGCGTCGGCATCGCGGCGCTGGTGCTCGTCTCGATCCTGCTGATCGCGAAGTTCGCGCGCGGCTTCATCGCCAACATCTCGGTGCTGCTGGGCATCGTGATCGGCGGCGTGGTGGCGACGGCCATGGGCCTGATGACCTTCGAGAAGGTCGGCAAGGCCGCCTGGGTGGACATCGTGCTGCCCTTCCAGTTCGGCATGCCGAAGTTCGACCCGATGCTGATCCTGACCATGACCATCGTGATGATCGTGGTGATGATCGAGTCCACGGGCATGTTCCTCGCGCTCGGCGAGATGACGGGCCGCAAGGTCGACCAGCCGGCGCTGGCGCGCGGCCTGCGCACCGACGGCCTGGGCACGCTGCTGGGCGGCATCTTCAACACCTTCCCCTACACCAGCTTCTCGCAGAACGTGGGCCTGGTGGCCGTGACCGGCGTGCGCAGCCGCTTCGTGTGCGTCGCCGGCGGCGTGATCCTGCTGGTGCTGGGGCTGCTGCCCAAGATGGCCGCGCTGGTGGAATCGCTGCCGACCGTGGTGCTGGGCGGCGCCGGCATCGTGATGTTCGGCATGGTGGCCGCCACCGGCATCCGCATCCTGGCCGGCGTGGACTTCAAGACCAACCGCAACAACGCGCTGATCGTCGCGATCTCCATCGGCATCGGCATGATCCCGCTGATCGCCCCGCAGTTCAAGCAGTGGATGCCGCACGCGATCCACCCGCTGATCGAGTCGGGCATCCTGCTGTCGTCGGTGGCCGCGGTGCTGCTGAACCTGTTCTTCAACGGCGCCAAGGAAGACCAGGGCGCGGTGATCCTGGCGGCGCAGCAGGCGGAAGCACACTAGACGCTTCGTCATGCCCGCGGAGGCGGGCACCCAGGGAAGCGCCGCGCAGCGGCGCTTTTCTTTTGGCCGCGACCGTGCTGGAATGGCACGTCCCTCCCCTTTCAGGAGCCCGCGCCATGAACCCTGCCGAATGGACCGCCCGGGGCTACAGCCCCGCACTCACCAACCAGGACCTGGCGCCGACCACGCCCGCGCAGCGGACGTGGGGCGCCTTCAGCATCTTCAACGTCTGGACCTCGGACGTGCACAGCCTCTGGGGCTACTTCCTCGCCGCCAGCCTGTTCCTGATGTGCGGCAGCTTCGTCAACTTCCTGCTCGCCATCGGCATCGGCTCGCTGGTGATCTACCTGCTGATGAGCCTGGTGGGCCTGGCCGGCGCGCGCACCGGGGTGCCCTACCCGGTGCTGGCGCGCGCCTCCTTCGGCGTCTGGGGCGCCAACTTCCCCGCGCTGGTGCGCGCCGTCGTCGCCTGCTTCTGGTACGGCGCGCAGACGGCCGCCGCGTCCGGCGCGATCGTCGCGCTGCTCACGCGCTCGCCGGAGGTCATGGCCTTCCACAAGGACGTGCAGTTCCTGGGCCACTCGGGCCTGGAGGTGATCTGCTACGTGGTGGTCTGGGCGCTGCAGCTGCTGATCATCCAGCACGGCATGGAGACGGTGCGCCGCTTCCAGGACTGGGCCGGTCCCGGCGTGTGGCTCGCGATGCTGGTGCTCGCCATCGGGCTGGTGGTGAAGGCCGGCGGCTTCTCCTTCGAGAGCACCATCCCGCACGACGTGCTGCTGGAAAAGACCAAGGACGCCGGCGTGCCGGGCACGCCCGGCTCGCCGACCGCGCTGATGGCCGTCGCCGCCGTGTGGATCACCTACTTCGCCGCGCTGTACCTCAACTTCTGCGACTTCACGCGCTACGCGAAGGACGAGAAGGCCGTGATGAAGGGCAACCTGTGGGGCCTGCCCGTGAACCTGATGCTGTTCTCGCTGGTGGCCGGCGTCACCACCATCGCGGCCTGGCAGGTGTACGGCGAGGTGCTGATCCACCCCGACCAGGTCTCGGCCAAGTTCGACAGCTGGGTGCTCGCCGCCGTCGCCGCCCTGACCTTCTGCGTCGCGACGCTGGGCATCAACGTGGTCGCGAACTTCGTCTCGGCGGCCTTCGACATCTCCAACACCTTCCCGCGCAAGATCGGCTTCAACCGCGGCGGCTACATCGCGGCGCTGATCGCGCTGGTGCTCTATCCCTTCGCGCCCTGGGAGGGCAGCGCCGCCGTGTTCGTCGGCGCGATCGGCTCCACCATGGGCCCGCTGTTCGGGATCATCATGGTCGACTACTACCTGGTCGCCCGCGGCCGCATCGACGTCGACGAGCTCTATCGCGAGAACGGCCGCTACCGCTACCTGGGCGGCTGGCACGTGAAGGCGCTGGTCGCCGCCGGCATCGGCATCGTGTTCTCCACGCTGCTGCCGACGTTCACCACGCTGCTGCCCTCCTGGTGGGGCCTGTACGGCTGGTTCTTCGGCGTGGCAATCGGTGGGGCGTCCTACTGGGGGCTGCGGATGCTGCCCGAGGTGGAATCCGAGCTGACGCGGCAGGCGTGAGCGCCGCGGGCCCGGCCCTCGACGCCGGGCCTGCTACATTGGCGGGAACGATCGTCGTCCTCATCGGTCGTCGTACAAGCAAGCTCCGAGATTTCCTCCATGAACGAAGTGGCCCGCCGCCGCCCCCGCAGCCTCGCGCACGACGTGGTCGACGCGCTCGCGGGGCGCATCCGCGACGGTTCGCTGGGACCGGGCGAGAAGCTGCCCACCGAGGCGGCCATCATGGAAGAGTTCGGCGTCAGCCGCACCGTCGTGCGCGAAGCGATCTCGCGCCTGCAGGCCGCCGGGCTGGTGGAGACACGGCACGGCGTGGGCACCTTCGCCGTCGGCCTGGGCGACGCCACCACCTTCCGGATCTCGCCCGAGCAGCTGGGGACGCTGCAGGACGTGATCGCCGTGCTGGAGCTGCGCATCGCCGTGGAGACGGAAAGCGCGGCCCTCGCCGCCATGCGCCGCACGCCGGAGAACCTGGCCAGCCTGCGCAACGCGCTCCAGGCCTTCCACAGCGCCGTCGAGGAAGGCCGTGACGCGGTCGGCCCCGACTTCCAGTTCCACCTCGAGATCGCCCGGGCCACGCAGAACCACCACTTCTCCGAGCTGATGGCGACGCTGGGCGGGATGATGATCCCGCGGGCCCGGCTGGAGCCGACCGGCCCGCTCACGCCCGAGCGCGAGGCCTACCTGCGCCGGGTGAACGCCGAGCACGAGAGCATCGTCGACGCGATCAGCCGCCAGGAGCCGGAAGCGGCCCGCGCGGCCATGCGCACGCACCTGGCGAACAGCCGGGAGCGGCGGCGGCGGCTCGCCGAAATGCGCTAGGACTTCGGCCGGTAAGCATTGCCCCATCAGATTCCGTGTTGTACGATGTCCTACCTCTTAGCTGATCCCGCCATGTCCCCGAACGAACTGAAGAAGGCCCTCTCCTCCGGGCTGCTGTCCTTCCCGCTCACCGATTTCGACAGCGAGCTGCGCTTCGATCCGAAGGGCTACGCCGCCCGCCTGGAATGGCTCATGCCCTATGGCGCCAGCGTGCTGTTCGCTGCCGGCGGCACGGGCGAGTTCTTCTCGCTGGAACCGCAGGAATACGCCGCCGTCATCAAGACGGCCGCCGACACCTGCCGCGGCCGCGTGCCCATCGTGGGCGGCGCCGGTGGCGGCACCACGCTCGCCATCAAGTACGCGCAGGAAGCCGAGCGCAACGGCGCGCAGGGCGTGCTGCTGCTGCCGCACTACCTGACCGAGGCGACGCAGGACGGCCTGGTCGCGCACGTGGAAGCCGTCTGCAGGAGCGTGAAGATCGGCGTGGTGGTCTACAACCGCGGCGCGACCAGGCTCACGGCCGAATCGCTGCTGAAGCTGGCCGAGCGCTGCCCCAACCTGATCGGCTTCAAGGACGGCCTCGGCGACATCGAGCGCATCGTCTCCATCCGCCACCGGCTGGGCGACCGCTTCGCCTTCATCGGCGGCATGCCGACGCACGAGGTCTACGCCGCGCCCTACAAGGCGCTGGGCGTGCCCACCTATTCTTCCGCGGTGTTCAACTTCATCCCGCGCACGGCGATCGAGTTCTACAACGCGTATGCCAGCGGCGACCTGACCACCACCCGCCGCCTGATCGACGAATTCTTCCTGCCCTACCTGGCCATCCGCAACAAGGGCCAGGGCTACGCCGTGTCCATCGTGAAGGCCGGCGCCGCGCTGGTCGGCCACGGCGCCGGCCCGGTGCGGCCGCCGCTGTCGGACCTGAAGCCGCAGGAAGTCGAGGAACTGGCCGCCCTGATCCGCAAGCTGGGCGCGCAGTAAACACACCACCCAAGGAGACCCATGATCAAGAAGACCCTGCTGGGCCTGGCGCTCGCCATGTCCGCCACCGTTTCCGCCTTCGCGGCCTGGCCCGACAAGCCCGTCACGATGGTCGTGCCCTTCCCGCCGGGCGGCTCCACCGATTCGATCGCCCGCGTCATCGGCCAGAAGCTGTCGGAGAAGTTCAACCAGACCTTCGTCATCGACAACAAGCCCGGCGCCACCGGCACGATCGGCGCCGCCTTCGTGAAGCGCGCGCCCGCCGACGGCTACACGCTGTTCGTGTCCTCGCTCGGCCCGTTCGTGATCGCGCCGCACCTGATCAAGGGCGTGCAGTACGACGCGCTGAAGGACCTCGACCCGATCACGGTGCTGGTGCAGGCGCCGAACGTGCTGGTCGTGCCCGCCGCGTCGGCCGACAAGAACCTGGCCGACCTGCTGGCGCACCTGAAGCGCACGCCCGGCAAGGTGAGCTTCGCCTCTTCCGGCAACGGCTCCTCCGACCACCTCTCGGCCGAACTGTTCTGGCAGCAGAGCCACACCGAAGGCCTGCACGTGCCGTACAAGGGCGGCGGCCCCGCCATCAACGACCTGCTGGGCGGCCAGGTGGACGCGGCCTTCGTGAACATCAACAGCATCATCCAGCACATCCGCGCCGGCAAGGTGCGCGCGCTGGGCATCTCCTCGGCGCAGCGTTCGCCGCTGCTGCCCGACGTGCCCACGCTCGCCGAGCAGGGCGTCAAGGGTGCCGAAGTGCAATCCTGGCAAGCCGTCGCGGCGCCGAGGGGCCTGCCCGCGGACATCAAGGCGAAGCTGCACGACGCGATCGTCGCCGCGCTGAACGATCCCTCGATCAAGGACAAGCTGCTGGCGCAGGGCTTCGAGATCGTGGGCAACACGCCGGAGCAGTTCGCGAAGTTCCAGGCCGCGGAGTACGCGAAGTGGAAGAACCTGATCGAGGCGCGGAACATCCGCGCCGACTGACGATGTCCCCTGTCGTCAAGGGCATGCGCGTGGTCCCGGTCGCCGGCCGGGACGGCATGCTGCTCAACCTCTCGGGCGCGCATGCGCCCTTTTTCACGCGCAACGTCGTCCTGGTCACCGACAGCGCCGGCCACACCGGCCTGGGCGAGGTGCCGGGCGGCGAGAAGATCCGCCGGACGCTGGAGGACGCCCGCCCGCTGGTGGAAGGCCAGCCGATCGGCAACCTGCAGGCGGTGCTCAATGCGATGCGCGCGAAGTTCGCCGACCGCGACGCCGGCGGGCGCGGCAACCAGACCTTCGACCTGCGCACCACCATCCACGCGGTGACCGCCGTGGAATCGGCGCTGCTGGACCTGCAAGGCCAGCACCTGGGCGTGCCGGTCGCGGCGCTGCTCGGAGAGGGCCAGCAGCGCGAGGCCGTGCAGATGCTCGGCTACCTGTTCTACGTCGGCGACCGTCGCAAGACCGACCTGCCCTACGCGTCCGAGCCGGATGCGCAGGACGACTGGCTGCGTCTGCGGCACGAGGAAGCGCTGACGCCCCAGGCGGTGGTGCGGTTGGCGGAGGCGGCGCAGGCGCGCTACGGCTTCCAGGACTTCAAGCTCAAGGGCGGCGTGCTGCGCGGCGAGGAGGAAGTCGAGGCGATCCGCGCGCTGCACGAGCGCTTCCCGCAGGCGCGCGTGACGCTCGATCCCAACGGCGGCTGGCTGCTGAAGGACGCCATCCGGCTGATGCGCGACATGCACGGCGTGATCGCGTACGCCGAGGATCCGTGCGGCGCCGAGGAAGGCTTCTCCGGCCGCGAGGTGATGGCGGAGTTCCGCCGCGCCACCGGCCTGCCGACCGCGACCAACATGATCGCCACCGACTGGCGCCAGATGGCGCACGCGCTGGCGCTGCAGGCGGTGGACATCCCGCTGGCGGACCCGCACTTCTGGACGATGGCCGGCTCGGTGCGCGTGGCGCAGACCTGCCGCGACTGGGGCCTGACCTGGGGCTCGCATTCCAACAACCACTTCGACATCTCGCTGGCCATGTTCACGCACGTCGGCGCCGCCGCGCCCGGCAAGGTGACGGCGATCGACACGCACTGGATCTGGCAGGACGGGCAGCGCCTGACGAAGGAGCCGCTGAAGATCGAGGGCGGCTACGTGCAGGTGCCGAAGGAGCCGGGCCTCGGCATGGAGATCGACGAAGCGGAACTGGCGAAGGCCCACGCGCTCTACCAGCAGCACGGCCTGGGCGCCCGCGACGACGCGATCGCGATGCAGTTCCTGGTGCCGGACTGGAAGTTCGACCCGAAGAAGCCCTGCCTCATCCGATGACCCGCACCACTCCCTCTCCCGCTCGCGGGAGAGGGCGGGGGTGAGGGTGGTGGCGCCGTGCCGCGCCGCCCCTCACCCCAACCCTCTCCCCAAAGGGGAGAGGGAGGAAAGACAAATGACCGAGCCCCTCATCATCACCATGCACCCCGCCGACAACGTCGGCATCGTCGCCAATGACGGCGGGCTGCCGGCGGGCGCGGTGCTGGAGGGCGGGCTCGTGCTGCGGGACTGGAAGTTCGACCCGAAGAAGCCTTGCCTCATCCGATGACCCGCACCACTCCCTCTCCCGCTCGCGGGAGAGGGCGGGGGTGAGGGTGGTGGCGCCGTGCCGCGCCGCCCTCACCCCAACCCTCTCCCCAAAGGGGAGAGGGAGGAAAGACAAATGACCGAGCCCCTCATCATCACCATGCACCCCGCCGACAACGTCGGCATCGTCGCCAATGACGGCGGGCTGCCCGCGGGCGCGGTGCTGGCCGGCGGGCTGGTTCTGCGCGAGAAGGTTCCGCAGGGGCACAAGGTGGCCCTGGTGGACATTCCCGCCGGCGAGGCCGTGCGCCGCTACGACGTGCCCATCGGCTACGCCGAGCGCGCCATCCCCGCCGGCAGCTGGGTGCACGAGCGCCTGCTGCGCATGCCCGCGGCGCGCGGCCTGCAAGACCTGCCGATGGCGACCGCGGCCCCGGCACCCGCCGCGCCGCTGGAGGGCTACACCTTCCAGGGCTACCGCAACCCGGACGGCTCCGTCGGCACGCGCAACATCCTCGCGATCACGCAGTCCGTGCAGTGCGTGGCCGGCGTCACGCGCTTCGCCATCGAACGCATCAAGTCGCAGCTGCTGCCGAAGTACCCGAACGTCGACGACGTGGTGGCGCTGGAGCATGGCTACGGCTGCGGCGTCGCGATCGATGCGCCCGACGCGGTGATCCCGATCCGCACGCTGCGCAACATCAGCCTCAACCCGAACTTCGGCGGCGAGGTGATGGTGGTGAGCCTGGGCTGCGAGAAGCTGCAGCCCGAACGCCTGATGCCGCCCGGCACGATTCCCATCGCGGAACACCGCGAAGAGGATCCGAGCCTGGATGTCGTCTGCCTGCAGGACGAAGCGCACGTCGGCTTCATGTCCATGGTCGACTCCATCCTGCGCCAGACCGAGGTGCACCTCGCGCGCCTCGACCGCCGCCGGCGCGAGACCGTCCCCGCGAGCGAGCTGGTGGTGGGCGTGCAGTGCGGCGGCAGCGACGCCTTCTCCGGCGTCACGGCCAATCCGGCCGTGGGCTTCTGCACCGACCTGCTGGTGCGCGCCGGCGCCACCGTGATGTTCTCCGAGACCACCGAGGTGCGCGACGGGGTCGCCCAGCTCACCGCGCGCGCCGCCACGCCCGAAGTGGCGCAGGCGATCGTGCGCGAGATGGCCTGGTACGACGCCTACCTGCAGCGCGGCAGCGTGGACCGCAGCGCCAACACGACGCCGGGGAACAAGAAAGGGGGCCTCGCCAACATCGTCGAGAAGGCGATGGGCTCGATCGTGAAGTCCGGCTCCTCGCGCATAGCCGGCGTGCTGCCGCCCGGCGAGAAGCTGAAGGGCAAGGGCTTGTACTACGCCGCCACGCCCGCCAGCGACTTCATCTGCGGCACGCTGCAGGTGGCCGCCGGCATGAACCTGCACGTGTTCACGACGGGCCGCGGCACGCCCTACGGCCTGGCCGAAGTGCCGGTCATCAAGGTGGCGACGCGCAGCGATCTCGCGCGCCGCTGGCACGACCTGATGGACGTGGATGCGGGCAGCATCGCCGAAGGGAAGGCCAGCATCGAGGACGTGGGCTGGCAGCTGTTCCGCCTGATGCTCGACGTGGCCAGCGGCCGGAAGACCTGGGCCGAGCAGTGGAAGCTGCACAACCAGCTGGTGCTGTTCAATCCGGCGCCGGTGACGTGATCCCCAGGAACGCGTCCAGGATGTGGAAGTGGTCGTCGTGGAACTGTTCCTCCAGCGAGGGCAGTTCCGCGATCGGCACCCAGCGCGCCTCCGCCGCGTCGTCGCTGCCGGCGATCTCCGGCAGCATGCGCTCGCCCAGGTCGAAGTAGAAGGCGTGCGTGATCACGCGACCGCGCTGGCTGCGGTCCGGGTGGTCGAAGACGCGCATCTGCTTCATCGCGTGGGCCATCTCCACCGGCAGCAGCTCGAAGCCGGTTTCCTCCTGCAGTTCGCGCACCGCCGACTGGTAGGCCGTCTCGCGCTGCTCGATGAAGCCGCCGGGCACCGCCAGCAACCCCTTGCCCGGCGCGCGTCCGCGCCGGATCAGGAGCACCTGGTCGGCGACGCGCACGACGGCGTCGACCGTCACGAACACCGGCGGATAAGGCGCCATCGCCCACTTGTCGTGTTCCTCGGCGAGCTCGGCCCATTCCTCGCGCAGCCGCGCCAGGAAGGGCAGCTGCGCCCACGCGCGCAGGAACTCCAGCATGCTGGGCGGCACCTGCTGCGTCATCGCGGCGAGCGCCGCCTCCAGCGATCCCGGGCTGTAGAGGAGCGCGCGCAGCGCCTTGCCGTGCACCTCGCCCTGCCGGCCCACGTCGTGCAGCGGCCAGCCGGGAAAGGCGGCGAGATAGTCGCTGGTCGGGTCCTTGCGGTGGCCCACCAGCACCACGCGCGGATTCGGATGTCCGGCCAGCTGCGCCATCGCCTCCTGCACCTGGCGCACCCAGCGATGTTCGTCGTACACATCGCGCACCGGCACGAAGTGGACGCGGGCGCGCTCGTCCTCGGCGAGCGCGAGGCGGATCGCCTCGACGCGTTCCTGCCACGTGAAGGGATGGCGCGGCGAGCGCGCCTGGTACGCGGAGCCGACCAGCACCGCGCAGCGCGGGGCCAGCCGCAGCGCCTCGCGGATCAGCGCCAGCTGCGCGTTGTGGAACAGCTGGAAGCGGCCGATGCAGGCCGCCCATTCGAAGGTGTCGCGCGCCATGGAGGCCATTCTGTGCAAGGTCCGCGCGCCCCGGGGGCGATCGCGGCGCCTACATAAAACTCCCAAGGCCGGGTACAGCCAATCACGCCTTCCCTCACGGCCGCGCTGGTGCAACACTTTGAAACAGACAGGCGCGACGTGCGCAGCATCGAAAAGGAAGCAGCATGGAAGTCGTTCGGGAAATCAGCATGGCCGCCAGCGGCGGCGAATCCGAGCTGGCACGCGGCCGCGCCGCGTTGCTGGAAGCGCTGTCCGAGCGCATCCTGCGCCACAGCGGCGCCGAGCTGTGGCGCCAGCTGTTCCTGGGCCCCGCCTTCGGCACCATCCGCTTCGAGGAGCGCGAGCTCACGCTGCTCGTGGCCGACGTGCCGCTGGTGCGCGGCAACCCGGCCGACCGCGACGTCCTGGCCCAGCGGCTGGCCGGCCGGCTGGAGGCCTCGCGCGCCGCCGACATCGTGCTGGCCTGCGACGAAGCGCGCGCGGCGCTGCGTGCCGCGGTGGTGCTGCAGCGCCTGGGCGGACACGGCCGCGTGCGCACCGCGCTCAACACGGCGCGCGCGGTCGTCGCCTTCTTCGAGCTCGATGGCGTGGCGCACCGCTTCGTCATCGGCAATGCGATCGACCACGCCGAGTCGGCGTTGGCCGCCTGCTCGCCCGGAACGATCTACCTCTCCGCGTCGAGCTATGCGACGCTGCACGAGCGCCTCGGCGACGAGGTGCGCGACGGCCTGGTGGCCACGGAGCTGGAGGACGAGAACGTCACCCAGGCTTCGATCATGCTGCCGCCCCTGGCCGGCTCGCCCATGAGCACCTTCGCGGGCCTGGGCCTGACCTGACCGGCGACTCCAGACAAACCCGCACTGCGGGGGCGTCCTGTCGTGCCTGGAGGGCATCGCTGTGATCTGCATCACGGGAATGCGCCACCAGGCGGTCCGGAAGTAATCCGCGAGCCTCGCCATCCGTCGCCCGCTGCTTGCCGCTCATCCCCGCCGCTTTCCAGAATGACCTCCATGCCCGCCTGCCTGCGCTCCTGCCTCGCCACCGCCTCCGCGGTGCTGGGCCTGCTGCTGCCCGGCACGCAGGCAGCGGCCGGCGCCTCGCAGGCGGTGGTGGTGCGCGCCACCGTGCTGCGCCACGCCAGCATCCGCATCGCGCCGCCATCCACGCTCACCATCTCCGAGGCCGACGTCGCCCGTGGCTACGTGGAACTGGCCGCGCCCGTGGAAGTGGAAGTGCAGAGCAACGTGCGCGAGGGCTACGCGCTCGTGTTCGAGCGCCGCGGCGAACAGGTGCGACAGGTGCACGTGGGGGGCCTGCCTTCGGCCCTGCTGGTCGGCGATGCGAACGCGATCGCCGCGCGCCCCGCCGCCGGCCGGGGCCTGTGGCGCGAGCGCCTTCAGCTGCGCCTGCGCTTCGACCTCGGCCCGCAGGCGCGCGCCGGCGAGCACCCCTGGCCGCTCGACATCTCGATGCTGTCGCCCTAGGACGGCGCCATCAGCAGGCGCAGCGTGCGCTGCCCCACCCGCCGCTGCGGCGGCAATCCCCTGGCGGCGAATTCCGCCGCGATCGCGTCGCGCGTGATGCGGCCCATCACCCCGTCGGGCACCACGTCGGTGTGTCCGCGCTGCGCAAGCCACGCCTGCAGTTCGCGCACCTGCGCGCGGCTCAGGCCGGGATCGTCGGTCGGCCAGGGCGTGAAGAAGCCGGGCCCGCCCGCGATGCGGCGCGCGAGCAGCGCCACTTCCATCACGTAGCGCACCGAGCGGTTGTACCGCAGGATGGTGTCGAAGTTGCGCGTGACCAGGAAGGCCGGCCCCGGCAGTCCCACCGGCAGGAAGGGATAGACCTCCGCGTCGCCGGGCAACTGCAGCGGCACGCTCTCGCCGTTGGGACCGAAGCCCGTCCAGCCCATGGCCGCCCACTGCGACATCGGCTTCGCGCGGTCCTGGTAGCGCTTCGACTCGCCGCCGGTGTTGAACTCCGCCTGCTGCGCCGCCGGGATGCTCACCTCCACGTACACCGGAACGGCCATGTTCCAGCCGCCGCGCTGCTTCAGGTGGTTGGCCGTCGTGGCCCAGGCGTCGGCTTCGGAGTTGATGATGTCGGCGACGCCGTCGCCGTCGAAGTCCACCGCGAGCTGCTCGAAGCTGTCGGGAACGAACTGCGTGCGCCCGAAGGCGGCCGCCCAGGAACCCTGGAAGCTCTCCGGCCGCACCCGCCCGTCGCGCAGCACGCGCACCGTGGCGTACGCGCGCTCGCGCGCCATGCAACTGCCCGGCGTGTTCGCGCTTTCCGGGCAGGGCCGCAGGCAGGCGAGGCTCAGCGCCGCATCGAGCACGGGGATCTTGCCCTGCGAGGGCCCGTAGTTGGTCTCGATGCCGTAGATGGCGACGACGATCTCCTTGGGCACGCCGAACTGCGTCTCGATGCGCTGCAGCGTGTCGAGGTTCTGCGCCAGCACGCGCTGGCCCTGCTGCACGCGGTCGTCGTCGGTGACGGCGGCGAGCTCGTCCCACCAGTAGGTCGGCTCGCCGGCCTGCACCAGCAGCGACTGGCGCACGCGATCGTCGTAGCGCGCGTTCGCCGCGATCCGTTCGAAGTCGGCGCGCGAGAGCGGCCGGCCCGAGAGCGCGGTCTGGTCCGCGAGGCGCTCCACGCAGGCCTGGAACTGCTCGGGCGGCAGGGGCTGGTCCAGCAGGGCCGCGGAAGCGACGCCGGGCTGCAGTGCCAGCATGGCCAGCAGGGCGGAAAGGGAAAGGAAGAGTCGGTGCAAGGGCATGGCTGCGCGAAAGTGCGGGCCAGTATAGGTTTGGGCGGCGCGCCGTGGGGACGGCTGAGGCAGCTGCCGCGCCCCTGCGGCTCAGCTTCCCGCCGGCGCCACCGAAGCCCCTGCGATGCCGTGGCGCGCCAGTGCCTGCGCGACGAAGCCGCTCGCCTTCATCTCCTCCACGAAGGCGGCGAGCGCCCCGGCCGCTTCGGCGCCGCGGCTGCGCGGGCAGCCCATCGCCTGCCGGATCACCATGAAGCGGCCCGGCAGCAGCCGCAGGCCGCCGATGCGGCGCGCGTCCATCTCCAATTGCTGCTTCACGCCGGCGGCAACCTCGGCGCCGGTGTCGACGAAGTGCTGCACGACCGCGGGAGAAGAAGGCGCGTGCACCAGCTGCGCGTGCTTCAGTTCGCGCGCGAGGTACAGGTCGTAGGCGCTGCCGCGGCCCACCACCACGCGGTTGCCGGCGCGGTCCACTTCCTCGTTGGCCTGCAGGGGCGAATCCTCGCGCACGAGATAGCAGCCCTCGATCAGTACGTAGGGCGCGGTGAAGGCGATGTGCTCGCCGCGCTTCGGGTCGATGGCGAAGAAGCCGATGTCCGCCTGCTCGCCCGCGACGATGTCGACCGACTTGCCGGCCGTGTCGACGACCACCAGCTGCAGCGGCACGCCGAGCCGGCGCGCGAATTCGCGCGCGAGGTCCACCGACACGCCGCGCGCTTCGCCGGTGGCCGGATCGCGGCCGGCCAGGATCGGGTTGCCGAGGTTGATCGCGGCGCGCAGGGGACCCTGCGGCGTGAAGGCGGACACGATGGATGCAGGCGGGGCCATGGGCCCGCACCATAGCGCATTCAGAACAGCGCGGGCTCCAGCGTGACGGGCACCGGCGGATCCACCGGCTGCCAGCCGTGCCGGGCGATCACGTCGTTGCTCTCGACAGCGCGGCGGTTCGGGCCGAGCGACCAGGTGACGTGGTAGGTGCTGCCGTCCGGCCGGTCGGTGCTGCCTTCGAGCCGCACCACCATCGCTTCGACGCCGCGCCCGTCGTCGCTGCGCCCGACGATCAGCCCGGTGGTGGCCGGCGGCAAGGCCGAGCGCGCATCCACGTGCGCGCGCAGGGTGACGTGGTCGGCGACCACGTTCGCATAGGCGGGCGCGAAGCGCGCGAGCAAGGTGTCGCGTTCGCCGCGCGGCAGCTTCCAGCCGATCACGCGGCGGCCGGGGCGGGCCTGGCGGTAGGCATCGTTGGCGTCGACTGCTTCGGTCATCGTGCGTCTCTGTCGGCTCGGCGCGTCAATAGCCGAGCTGCAAGGAAGGACTCACTCGACAATTTCTCCACGCCGGGCCTATGCTGTCCCTCCAGGGACAGAGGCTTGCGCGGCCGGGCCGCGCAGCGAGGGGGATCCATGTCGGCCAGCCATTTTCCAGCCATGCGCGCCACCGCGCTCCATGCGGCGACGGCGCTCGCCCGCTACGAGCGGCACGTGCGCAAGCTGGCGGCGACCTGGCTGGACATGGAACTCTATCGCATCGTCAGCGAGGAGATCGACGAGATCCAGCGCGACTGCACGCTGCTGCCCGACGTGGCCGCCGCCTGGGCCGCGTTGCTCGTTTCGCACGCCGACCTGGTCCACGCCCTGTGGCGCAGCACCCAGCCGGCCACGCCCGCGGGCCCCGCGCCCGACGTCCGGCCGCAGCTGGAAGAACACCTCGCCTGCATCGACGCGCTGGCCCGCCGCTGCCTGCGCGTGATGGAGCGCGGCAACAGCGCCCTGGCCAGCGCGCGCGGCTGAGCTGCGCCCTTCCCGCACCGCAGCTTTACGGGCCCGCCCGCCGGGACCAAGATGGCTGCCCCCCAACGCAGCGTGAAGGAGAGGCGAGCGAGCGCATCACGCTGGAGACGCACATCCGCGACGTCTGCGGCGCGATCGAGGCGGAGGAGCTGTCGGACGTGGTGCTCTGCGGCCATTCCTACGGCGGCATGGTGATCACGGGCGTGGCCGACCGCATGGCCGATCGCGTGAAGGCGCTGGTGTACCTGGATGCCTTCGTGCCGCAGAACGGCCAGTCCCTCAACGGGCTGCTGCCGATCGCGCTCGGCCCCGAGGTGGCGAACCAGTTCCTCTCGGCCTTCCGCGGCAGCGCGCAGGCGGAGCACAGCGGCCTCATGGCGCCGATCCCCGCCGCGGCCTTCAACATCTCGGAGCCGAACCGCGCCTGGGTGGACCGGCGCTGCGTGCCGCAGGCGCTGGCCACCTTCGAGGTGCCCATCCTGCTGTCGGGCGCCGGCGCGGCGGTGAAGCAGCGCGTCTACATCCTGGCGGATGGCTGGGACCCGAGCCCCTTCCGCTACTTCGCCGCGAAGTTCGAAGGCCAGCCCGGATGGCGCGTGCTGAGGATGCCGTGCGGCCACGACATCATGGTGGACATGCCGCAGGAGCTCGCGACCGAGCTGATGAAGCTCGCCTGAACGCGGGGCCTCCGGGCAGGTCCGCTTCCCCGCGCGGCTGCGCTGCAGTACAAGGGCAGCACCCGGGCTGGAAGGGGAATCCGCCATGAACCAGGCAGAACGCGAGCGCCGCCACCACGCGAACCTCGAGCGCATCCAGGAAGTGCAGCTGGTGGTGGGGCGCGGCGACCGGCTGCGCGTGGACCACGAGGGCACGCTGCTGGAACGCGCGCGCCTGATGGTGGAGGAAATCCGCGCGCACGAGGCGACGGAACTTGGCCTGCAGGCGCTGGCCCGCCTCCTGCGCCGGGCCGAGGAGGCGGGCCAGCGAGGCCACCCGGACATCGCCCGCTTCGTCGCCGCCGTCTGGAACAACCAGCCGCTGCCGCTGCTCACGCTGCGCGGCCTGGACGAGGGCGTCGGCGACGACATGCTGGCCGTGCTCGACGCCTTCCGCTACGCGCGGCTGAACCTCGTCGAACAGGTGGAAGGCGGTCCTCGACGCGTGGCGCGCCTGCTGGAGCGCAGCCGCGCCGCGGCCTCGTAGGGTGGCGGTGAGCGCAGCGAACCCCACCGCTCACCGCATTCCCAGGCGCCTCCGCAAACTCTCCACCTCCTCCATCAGGTCCGCCGTCAACGCCGCCAGCTGCGGATCCGCATCGAAGCACGCCTCCAGCTGCGCCACGCGCCGCGCCCGCACCAGCGTCGCGCTGTCGAAGCGCCACTGGCCGCCGCTCACGCGCGCCTGCAGCACGCCGGCCTGCACGCGCTCCTCGATCCAGTGCACCTCCACCCTGCAGGCGCGCGCCGCTTCCTCCAGCGAGAAAGCCGCCTCGCCCAGCACTTCCGCATCGTGTACCCGTTCCATGGTCAGGCTCCTCCTGCCGTGCGCGCGTCGAATCCGGGAAAGGCCTGGGCCAGCGCCGTGTAGGCCGCGCGCTGCGCGTCGGTCTCGGCGGCGGGCAGCGCCACGTCCAGCTCCAGGTAGAGGTCGCCGGGCTCGTAGGCGGGAATGCCCCGGCCCTTCAGGCGCAGCTTGCGGCCCGGCTTCCAGCCGGCCGGCACCGTCACTTCCACCTCGTCGCCGCCCGGCGTGCGCACGGCCACGGCCGCGCCCAGCGCGGCTTCCCAGGGCGCGAGCCACAGGCGGCCGTGCACGTCCTTGCCTTCGGCGCGCCAGCGCGCATCGGGCCTGAACACCACCTCCAGCAGCAGGTCGCCGGGCGGCCCGCCGTTGAGGCCCGGCCCGCCCTGGCCCGCGAGCCGGATGTGCTGGCCTTCGCGCACGCCCTTGGGGATGCGCACTTCCAGGTGCCGCTCGTCGCGGCGCAGCTGGCCCTGCTCGTCGACGTGCGTCACCTGCAGCGCGAGCGTGCGCTGCGCGCCCTGGTAGGCGTCGCGCAGCTCGAGCTCGATGCGCGCGTGCTGGTCCTCGCCGGGCAGCGGCACCTGCGCGCGGCCCGCGCCGCCGCGGCCGGAGCGCGCACGCGCGGCGCGGCCGAACAGCTCCTCGAAGAAATCGCTGAAGTGCTCGTCGCCGCCGGGCGCCCCGCCGGCCGAGGCGAAGTCGAAGCCCGGTTGCCAGTCCGGCGGCGGGCGGAACTCGCGCCCGCGCGGCTGCGCCGAGAGCTGGTCATAGGCGGCGCGCTTCTCCGGATCGGAGAGCACCGTGTTGGCCTCGTTGACCTCGGCCATGCGCGCGGCCGCGTCGGCTTCCTTGCTCACGTCCGGGTGGTACTTGCGCGCGAGCTTGCGGTAGGCCTTCTTGATCTCGTCCTGGCTCGCGCCCTTGTCGACGCCGAGCACCTTGTAGTAGTCCTTGAACTCCATGCATCGCTCCAGCCCGGCCGCACGGCCGCGCCTGCGTCAATGATGCAGCGGAGCGGCGCGGCGCGGGGCGCCGGCCTATTCGTCCGCGTCGCCGAACAGGTCGCGCAGGGTCTTGCCCTCGCCCGGGGCCGCGCCGGATTTCCGGGGCGTGCCCTTCGGGTACTCCTCGGCGATTCGGTCTTCCCAGTAGGTCGTGGGATTCGGCGCGCTGCCGAGGCGGCGGAACACTTCGTCGGGCACGTGCTTGTAGGCGAGCACGGTCCCGTTGTCCCAGTGGAGGTCCAGCTGGCGCGTGGCAGGGTCGTACTCCGCCTTGCGGATGCGGCCCGTGGTGAAGGTCTTGGTGATCATGGCGGGCTCCGGAGGACGGAGCGCACAAGATAGCACCGCGCGCACGCGCGTGCCCGCGCCTGGGTCGACCGATAATCCCCCGTCGAATCGCAGAGGTGTCCCCGGATGGATCGTCTTCAGTCCATGCGCGTGTTCCAGCAGGTGGTGGACGAAGGCGGCTTCGCCGCCGCGGCGCGCAAGCTGGACCTGGCGCCGGCCGTCGTCACGCGGCTGGTGAACGATCTCGAGAAGCACCTCGGTGGCCGCCTGCTCCAGCGCACGACGCGGCGCCTGTCCTTGACGCAGGCGGGCGAGGCCTACCTGGAACGCGTGCGCACCATCCTCGCGCAGATCGACGACGCCGACGCGATGGTGCAGTCGCAGACGCACGAAATGCGCGGCACGGTGCGGGTGCTCGCGCCGCCGGTCGCGGCCACGCACATGCTGGCGCCCGCGATCATCGGCTTCCAGCGCCTGCATCCGGCCGTGCGCGTGGACGTGCACGTCGAGGACTCGCCCGATCCGGCCGTGCACGAATACGACCTGGCGGTCCTGAACAGCAACGCCAACATCGCTTCCGACGTGATCGCCCGGCCGGTCGTGCTGAGCCTGGCGGTGTTCTGCGCTTCACCCGCCTACCTGGAGCGGCACGGCGAACCGGCCGAGCCGGACGAACTGCTGCGGCACCGCTGCCTGCGCCTGCGCACGCCCGGCGCGCGGCTGGGGCCGATGCGCCTGCTGGACCCGACACGGGAAGACAGCGTGCTGGAACTGGACGTGCCGGCCGTGCTGACCGCCAACCACACCGACACGCTGCTGCGCGCCACGCTGGAAGGCGGCGGCATCAGCAGCCAGCCGCTGGACCTGCTGGCGCCGCTGCTGAAGGCCGGCCTGTTGCGGCGCGTGCTGTCGCCCTGGATCACCGCGCGCCTGAGCCTCGTGGCGGCCCTCCCGAGCCGCGAGTACATGCCCGCGCGCACGCGGGCCTTCCTGGACTACCTCGTGGACCACTCCCGGCAGGCGATCCAGGGGCTCGGGATCGACCTGCCGCAGCCTTAGCCGGCCAGCTTCTTCGCGATCTCGGCCACGTGCCGGCCCTGGAACTGGGCCATGCCGAGCTCCTGCGCGCTCGGCATGCGCTCGCCCTGGCCGCCCGCGATGGTGGATGCGCCGTAGGGGCTGCCGCCCTTGATCTCGTCGATGCCCATCTGCCGCTGCTCGGCATACGGCAGGCCGACCACGACCATGCCGTGGTGCAGGAGCGTCGGGATGAAGGTGAGGATGGTGCTTTCCTGGCCGCCGTGCTGCGTGGCCGACGACGTGAACACGGAGCCCACCTTGCCCACCAGCTTGCCCTGCGCCCACAGGCCGCCGGTCTGGTCGATGAAGTTGCGCATCTGCGCCGTGACGTTGCCGAAGCGCGTGGGCGAGCCGAAGATGATCGCGTCGTAGTCGGCCAGTTCGGCCGGTTGCGCGACGTCCGCCGCCTGGTCGGCCTTGCCGCCGGCGGACTTGAACACGTCGGCAGGGACGGTTTCGGGGACCCGCTTGAGGTCGACGGTCACGCCGGGCACGCCGCGCGCGCCTTCGGCAACGGCCTGCGCCATCGCCTCGATGTGCCCGTAGAAGCTGTGATAGAGGACGAGAACCTTCGCCATGGTCGAATCTCCTTTTCTGGATTGTTGAAGTCGGTGCGTGGAACGCGGTCTTCGCGCTGCGGGCCGCGGCGCGGCCATGCGAAGTGCATGGAACGATTGTGGACGCCGGACCGGCTCCGAAAAACCGTCCCGGCGTCCATGCGGCGTTGCTGGAATGGCAACGATCGCCCGGCGCGCCTCACTGCATGCGGCCGAACCTGCCGCCGTTGAAGTCCTCGATCGCCTGCACGATCTCGGCCTGGCTGTTCATCACGAACGGCCCGTAGCCCACCACCGGCTCGGCGATGGGCTCGCCGGCCAGCAGCAGCAGCTTGGCGTCGCCGTTCGCCTCGATGCGGATCTCGCTGCCTTCGTGCGAGAGCGTCGCCATCTGCGCCGGCCGCAGCACGGCCTCGCCGTTGACTTCCACCGTTCCGTCCAGCACCACCAGCAGGCTGGTCCAGCCTTCGGGCTGCGCGAGCGACACAGTGCGGCCCGCGTCGACGCGCACGTCCCACACGTTCATGGGCGTGAAGGTGCGGGCCGGGCCGCGCGCCTCGCCGAAGCCGCCGGCGATCACGCGGACCTGGCCGGCCGACGCGCCGGCGGCATCGGACAGCGGCACCACGGGGATGTCGGCGTTCGTGATCGCCTGGTAGCCGGGCGGCGCCATCTTGTCCTTCGCCGGCAGGTTGACCCACAGCTGCACCATCTCGAAGGGGCCGCCGGTGCGGGCGAACTCCGCCGAGTGGAACTCCTCGTGCAGGATGCCGGCGCCGGCCGTCATCCACTGCACGTCGCCGCGGCCGATGACGCCGCCCTGCCCCGTGGAGTCGCGATGCTCCACCTCGCCCTCGTAGACCATGGTGACGGTCTCGAAGCCGCGGTGCGGATGCTGGCCCACGCCGCGGCGCGCGCTGGTCGGCTCGAAGCGCGTGGGCGCGGCATAGTCCAGCAGCAGGAAGGGGCTGCGTTCCGCGGCGCCGGCGTTGTAGCCGAACATGCCATGCACGGGAAAGCCGTCGCCCACCCAGTGGCGGTTCGGCGCGTCGCGCGTGGACAGGATCTTCTTCATGCATGCTCCTTGTGTGGCGCGGGACGCGACACGCATCCCGCGTCGTTTCAGATGGGGCCGGACGGCGCCGGATAAAGCACGGTGCCCGCAACACACCGTCCCATGGCCGGGACGCATACACTCGCGGCGGCTCGTCATTGAAGGGAGGACTCCGGCCATGTTCATCGGTCATTTCGCGCTCGGCTTCGCCGCCAGGAAGGCGGCACCGCGCCTGTCGCTCGGCACGGCGTTCCTCGGCGCGCAGTTCCTGGACCTGCTGTGGCCCACGCTGCTGCTGGCCGGGCTCGAGTCCGTGCGCATCGCGCCGGGCGCCAGCGGCGTGACGCCGCTCGCCTTCGAGCACTATCCGCTGTCGCACAGCCTGCTCGCCGCGCTCGCGTGGTCCGTGGTCGTCGGCGGGCTCTACCTCGCCGCGCGCGGCAAGCCGCGCGCCGCGCTCGTCGTGGGCCTGCTGGTCCTGAGCCACTGGCTGCTCGACGCGCTGGTGCACGTGCCCGACCTGCCCGTGGCGCCGGGGCTCGACACGGTGGTGGGCCTCGGCCTCTGGAATTCTCTGCCGGCGACGCTGGCCGTGGAAGTGGCGCTGTTCGCCGCCGGCGTCGCGCTCTATGCCGGCGACACGCGCCCGCAGGACGGCGTCGGCCGCTGGGGGCTCGTGGGACTCGTGGCGCTGCTGCTGGTGATCTACGCCGGCAACCTGTTCGGCCCGCCGCCGCCGAACACGACCGCCATCGCCTGGGTGGGACAGGCGCAGTGGCTGCTCGTGGCCTTCGGCTACTGGGTCGACGCCCATCGCGCGCCGCGCGCCTTCGCCTCAGGGCGCGGCTTCTTCGCCGCCTGATTCCTCCGGCGGCCGCACGCCCCGGAAGGCGGCGAGCAGCAGCAGGTCGTACACGATCTTCAGCGCGCCGCCGGCCACCAAGGGCCAGCCGAAGGCGGAGAGTCCCAGCAGGTAGCCCGCGAGCGCGGGACTCAGCGCCGCTGCCAGGCTGCGCGGCACCGAGGTGAGGCTCGCCGCGGCGGGGCGCTCCGGCGGCGTGACAATCGCCATCACGTAGGAGCTGCGCGTCGGCACGTCCATCTGCGACAGCGCGCTGCGCACCAGCAGCAGCGCGATCACCCAGGCGACTTCCCGGCAGAAGGGAATGGCCAGCAGGCACAGGCTGGAAGGCAGGTGCGTGTAGACCATCGTGCGGACCAGGCCGATGCGCCGCGCAATGCGCACGGCCACGAGGTAGGAGAACGCGGTGAGCACGCCGGTCCAGAAGAACAGCGTGCCGGCCGCCGCGATGGAGAGGCCGAAACGCTGGAACAGCCACAGCGCGATCAGCGACTGGACGAGGAAGCCGCCGCCGAACGCGTCGAGGCTGAACAGCGAGGCGAGCAGGACCACCTTGCGGCGGGACGGCCCGAGCACCGAGCGCACGCCGTCCGCAACCTCGGCGTGCCGCCGCGGCAGGCCGCGATAGACGAGCGCGGCGGCCAGCGCCAGCGCCGCATACAGCAGGAACATCGCCTGCACCGCGGCGGGCAGGTCCAGCCGCAGGCGTTGCGCCAGGAGGGCCGGCAGGCCCGCGGCCAGCGCACCGCACGCGCCGGCGAGGCTGCCCACCAGGCTGTAGCGCGCGAAGGCGGAGGTCCGCTCGCGCGGGGTGACGCTGGACGACAGCAGCGCGTGCTCCAGCGGCAGGAACACGCTGACGTCACCGGCCGACGGATTGATGGTGCCGGCCAGCGCCACCAGCATCAGCGGCCAGAAGCCTTCGAGCGACGCGAGCGCCAGGCCGGTGCCGGCCATGAGCGCGGTGGCGGCGAGCAGCAGCGTGCGCCAAGGGGTGCGGCCGGCCTGCGCGCCGACGGCGAGGGTCAGCGCACCCGAGCCGAGCAGCGTCGTGGTGGCGATGCAGCCGACCTGGAAGGGCGTGAAGCCCAGGTGCAGCAGGTGGATCGGCAGCAGCAGGCTGACGAAGCCATCCGCGAAGCCGCGCAAGGCCTTGGCCGCCAGCAGGCGGTCCACGTCGTTCCAGTGTCGGGGAGAGAGGTGCAAGTCGCGCTCCTTGCGGGCTCGTGCCCGTCGGGAGCAGAACTTGGAGGCGGGCGCCTCTTGGGGCGCGGGGAGTCTGCCGGTGTCCCCGCGTCCGGAATTCTAGTCGCGCGCCGCCGCTGCGGAGCGCAGCCAGCGCGCCGCACCCTGCCCCGCCATGCGGCCCGTCGCCAGGCAGGCCGTGAGCAGGTAGCCGCCGGTGGGCGCTTCCCAGTCGAGCATCTCGCCGGCGCAGAACACGCCCGGCAGCGCGCGCAGCATGGTGTTCTCGTCCAGGGCCTCCAGGCACACGCCACCGGCGGTGCTGATGGCTTCCTCCACCGGACGCGGGCGCGCCAGCGGAACGGGGAGCGCCTTCAGCGCCGCGGCCAGCGCCGCGGGGTCGGCCAGTTGCGCCGGCGACAGCAGCTCGTGCAGCAGCGCCGACTTGATGCCGGCGATGCCGAGGCGGCTCTTCAGGTGCGTCGCCAGGCTGCGCGGACCGCGCGGGTGCGTCACTTCGGCCAGCACCTGCGCGGCGCCGCGCTGCGGCAGCAGGTCGATGAGCCACGTCGCCTGGCCCTGGGCTTCGATCGCGTCGCGCAGCGGCGCGGCGAAGGCGTAGACCAGGCTGCCTTCGATGCCGGTGTCGGTCAGCACGAACTCGCCCTGGATGCTTTCTTCGGGGGCCTGCGACGGCAGGCGCGCCGCCACGGGCTTCACCGGCTGGCCGGCGAAGCGCTCGCGCAGGAAGTCGCTCCATCCCGCGGCGCCGGGCCGCGTGGGCTGCACGTCGAAGCCGCAGTTGGCCGGCCGCAGCGGCGCGAGCGCCACGCCGCGCGCCGCGAGCCACGGCGCCCAGGCGCCGTCCGACCCGAGCCGCGGCCAGCTCGCGCCGCCGAGCGCGAGCACGGTGCCATCGGCGTGGTGGGCGACCGTTCCCTGGGGTGTCGCGAAAACCAGGTCGCCGCTTTCGTCCTGCCACCCGGTCCAGCGATGCCGCGTGTGCACGCGCACGCCGGCTTCGCGCAGCCGGTGCAGCCAGGCGCGCAGCAGCGGCGCCGCCTTCAGGCCGACCGGGAACACGCGGCCCGAGGTGCCGACGAAGGTCTCGATGCCGAGGCCCGCCGCCCATTGGCGCACGGCCTCGGGGCCGAAGGCGGTGAGCGCCTCGCGCAGGTCGGCGCTACGTGCGCCGAAGCGCGCGAGGAAGCGCGAGGCGTCCTCGGAATGCGTCAGGTTGAGGCCGCCGCGGCCGGCCAGCAGGAACTTGCGGCCGACGGAGGGCATGGCATCGAACAGGTCGACGGCCACGCCCTCGCGGGCCAGCACCTCGGCCGCCATCAATCCGGCCGGGCCGCCGCCGACGACGGCGCAGGAAGGAGAAGAGCTCACCGCGCGATTGTCCGCCGGATGCGCCTCGCATGACCTGCGAGGTCATGGACCGGCAGGCGGGGGCCTCGAAGAATGGCTCCATCGATTTCCCAACCACAAGGAGTCCCGCATGAACATCCCCGCACTCGAGAAGATGGTCGACACGCATCTCGCCGCCTACTGCGAGCCCGACGCGGCCCGCCGCATGGCGCTGATCCGCGAGAGCTGGAGCGAAGGCGCGCGCCTGGTCGACCCGCCGCTGGAATCGGCCGGACACGCCGGCATCTCGGACCAGGCCGCGACCCTGCTCGCGCAGTTCCCGGGCCACCGCTTCGAGCGCAGCACGGCGCTCGACGCGCACCACCAGTTCGTGCGCTACGGCTGGCGGCTCGTGAACCCGGCGGGCGAAGCCGTGCTCGCGGGCGTGGACTTCATGGACCTGGACGTCGATGGACGCATCGGGCGCGTCGTGGGGTTCTTCGGCGAGCAGCCGGCCGCGCTCTGAAGCCCTCACCCCAGCCCTCTCCCGCGAGCGGGAGAGGGAGCAGGGATCAGTCGTCGATCTTGCGGCGGGCGGCCTTCAGCTCGGAGCGGATGGCCTTGCCCTGCAGGCGGCGCTGCTTCGAGGCATAGGTCGGCTTCGTCGGCCGGCGCACCGGCTGCACCTGCGAAGCTTCCGCGACGATGGCCTCCAGCCGCGCGAGGGCGGCCGCCTTGTTCTGTTCCTGGCTGCGGGCCGACTGCGCCTTCAGCACCAGGATGCCGTCCTTGCTCACCCGCCGTCCCGGCAAGGCGAGCAGGCGCTCCTTCACGTCCTCCGGCAGCGAGGACGCGCGGATGTCGAAGCGCAGGTGCACCGCGCTCGACACCTTGTTGACGTTCTGCCCACCGGGCCCCTGCGCCCGCATCGCGGTGAACTCGACTTCCTCCTCGCGCACCAGCGCCGCCATCGCCTCAGTCCTTCAGCAGGCGCGCCTTGACGCTGCGCCCCTTGATGCGGTTCAGGCGCGCCACCAAGTCGTCGGCGATGCCGCGCGCGACGGCCACGTAGGTGGCGAACTCGTTGATGTCGATCTTGCCCACCTGCTCGCGGGTGTAGCCCAGGTCCGCCGTCAGCGCGCCCAGCACGTCGCCGGCGCGGATCTTTTCCTTGCGCCCCGCCTGGATGTGCACGGTCGCCATCGCCGGCAGCAGGCGGCCGCCCGGCGCCGGGGTGAGTTCGGCGAGGGCGTGCCAGGTGGACTCGCGTCCCTGCAGCTGCTCGATGCGGCCGACGGCACCCATCTCGTCCAGGCTCGCGAGGCTCAGGGCCAGGCCCGTTTCGCCGGCCCGGCCGGTGCGGCCGATGCGGTGCACGTGCACCTCGGGGTCCGGCGCCACGTCGACGTTGATCACCGCGGCGAGGCCGGCGACGTCCAGGCCGCGCGCGGCGACGTCGGTCGCGACCAGCACCGAGCAGCTGCCGTTGGCGAAGCGCACCAGCACCTGGTCGCGGTCGCGCTGCTCCAGGTCGCCGTGCAGCGCGAGCGCCACGTAGCCCTGTGCCTGCAGCAGTTCCGCCAGTTCGCGGCAGCGCGCCCGCGTGTTGCAGAAGGCGAGCGTGCTGGCCGGGCGGAAGTGCTCCAGCAGGCGGGCCACCGTCAGCAGGCGCTGCGACTCGGTGACCTCGTACCAGCGCTGCTGGATCTGCTCGCCGCCGTGCTGCGCCTCCACCTTCACCGTGACGGGATCGCGCAGGAACTGCGCCGCGAGCTTCGCGATGCCTTCCGGATAGGTCGCGGAGAACAGCAGCGTCTGCCGCCGCGCCGGGCATTGGCGCGCGACCCGTGCGATGTCGTCGACGAAGCCCATGTCGAGCATGCGGTCCGCTTCGTCGAGCACCAGCGTCTTCAGCTCGCCGAGCTGCAGGTTGCCGCGGTCCAGGTGGTCCAGCACGCGGCCGGGCGTGCCGACGACGACGTGGGTGCCGGCCGCGAGGCTGGTGGCCTGGCCGCGCAGCGGCACGCCGCCCGCGAGCGCGGTGACCTTCACGTTGTCCTCGGCGCGCGCGAGGCGCCGGATCTCGGTGGTGACCTGGTCGGCCAGCTCGCGCGTGGGGCACAGCACCAGCGCCTGCACGGCGAAGCGGCGCGCGTCGAGGCTCGCCAGCAGCGCCAGCGCGAAGGCGGCGGTCTTGCCGCTGCCAGTCTTGGCCTGCGCGATCAGGTCCTTGCCGGCCAGGGCCGCGGGCAGGCTGGCGGCCTGGATGGGCGTCATCTCGAGATAGCCGAGGCGGCGCAGGTTCTCCAGCGCGGCGGCAGGAAGCGGAAGCGAGGCGAAGCTCGTCGAGGGTTGCGGGGACATGCGCGATCATTCCACAGCGGCGCGAGGGCGGGCGCGCGGCCGCGCGCGGCTATTTCGCCTTTTCCGCCAGCTGGATCACCACCATCCCCGCCAGCACCAGCAGCGCGGCGACGGCGAAGCCGACGGGCCCTTCCGGCACGAACCAGGTCGGATACTGCGGATAAGCCTCGGCCAGTGTGTGCAGCGTGGAGAGCCCGGCCTGCGCGCGCTCCCCGTTGACGGCCACCAGGCCGATCCTGCCGAACAGCGCGGCGAGCACGAGCACGCCGCCGGCGAGGAACAGCGCCTTGCCGATCGCCGTGGCGCGCTTCGGCGCGCGGGCGATGAGGGAGCGGAGCCATTGCATGGGGCGAGACTCTATCGCAGGCGGCGCGCCGGTCCGCTATCCTCGGGCATGCGCGAACTGATCCTGGCCCTCGTGGCGTCCGCACTCTGGATGGGCCAGGCCTGGGCCGACCCGGTGTACACGCAAGGCGAGTTCCGCTCCGCGTCGCAGGAGAAGGACGGGCGCCGCTACGCGCACATCAAGCTGGCCCCCGAACGCAAGATCCCGTTCTCCACCCTCAGCTACCGCGTGCTCGACCCGGCGCTGCTCGAAGGCATGAAGCCCGGCGCCCGCGTCGAGTTCCTCGCGGAGCGGCGCGACGGCGAGAACGTGCTCACGGCGATCCGGCTCCGAGCAGGCCGGCCGTGAGCGGGTCCGCCTCGCCGGCGAAGAATTTCTCCAGGCAGGCGCGGAACTGCGGGTGCTGCGGCGCCACGTGTGCAAAAAGCGTCAGGCACGAGCGCAGCTTCATCGCGTCGATGCTGCCGAAGATCGCGACGGCGTCGTGCTCCGGCACCTGCAGCAGGATCTCGCAGCATTCCACGAGGCGCGCACCCAGCACCGGGTGCGCGATGTACGCGCGGGCTTCGTCCGCGTCGCGCAGGCCGTAGAACTTCGCGGTGGCGCTGCGTCCCAGCGCCTCCAGTTGCGGGAAGATGAACCACATCCAGTGGCTCGTCTTGCGCCCGGCCCGCAGTTCGCCCTGGACCTCGGTCCAGACGGGGGATTGCGCTTCGACGAAGCGCTCGAGTGCGTCCGCTTCCTTGCCCATGTCGTGCCTCGCGCGCCGCCAGCATAGTCCCGTGCACGCCGAATGGGGCGCCAAGGCCGCCGCCGGTCGGCAGGAAACGCAGGCGCCGCTGGTGGCGTCTATATGCTCGGCCCGTCGCCCGCACGCCCGAGTCCCCCATGCCCGTTCCCCTTCCCCCCTTGTTCACCGCCGCCCGGCGCTGGATCGGCGCCCGCCTGGGCGCCTACCTGAGCAAGACGGTCCCCGGCGCCAGCACCGCCGCCGCGACCGACACCGCGAAGCTGCTCGCCTGCCTGCAGCCGGGCGACGTGTTGCTGGTGGAGGGCCACAGCCGCATCAGCGGCGCGATCAAGTACCTGACGCAGTCCACCTGGTCGCACGCCGCGCTGTACACGGGCCAGCCGGTCGGCGGCGTCGATGCGCGCGGCCTGGAGCGCTCCTTCGTCGAGGCCGACCTGCAGGAAGGCGTGCGGGCCGTCAGCGTGGCCGAATTCGAGGGGCTGCATTGCCGCATCTGCCGGCCCGTGGGCCTGAGCGCGGCGGAGATCGCCACCGTCATCGGCTACGTCACCGCGCGGCTGGGCTACCGGTACGACCTGCGCAACGTCTTCGACCTGGCGCGCTACCTGTTCCCCACGCCGCCCGTGCCGCAGCGCTGGCGCCGCCGCATGATCGCGCTGGGCAGCGGCGACCCCACGCGCGCGATCTGCTCCACCCTGATCGCGTCGGCCTTCCAGTCCGTGCGCTACCCGATCCTGCCGCAGATCGAGGCGCTGCCTTCCAGCGACCCGCATTGCGTCGGCTGCATCGAGCACATCCTGCACGTGCGTCACCACAGCCTCTACGTCCCCCGCGACTTCGACGTATCGCCCTACTTCGAGGTGGTCAAGCCGACGCTCGCCTTCGGGTTCAACCACCACCTCCTACGCTGGGATGACGACATTGCGCAACTCCAACCCATCGGAGTGGAGGGACAGCCGGCCGGGGAGGCGGCGGTTTAGCGGGTTTTCCCTGACAATCGGGCCGATGCAGAACAAAGACGGATCGGCCACGCTGGCCGAAGCAGAGATCCACATCGTGCTCGAGGACGAAGCCGAGCTCACCGCCAAGGAACTGGCGCAGGAGCGCAAGGCGGCCATCGAGGAACACAAGCGCAAGGCCTGGCTCGGCCATACCCCGGCGGAACTCGCCGGCCGCATCCCCGTTTCCGTGTTCGCCCTGGGCAACCACCTCTCCAACGCCTGAGCGGCAGTGGACGATCCCAACCAGATCGAAGTCCCTCCCTCGTTCCTCGCCTTGTTCACCGCGCCCGGCGGCCATCGCCTGGTGGCACCCATGGGCGCGGTGCGCGAGCGCTACGAGCTGTGCGAAGACCTGGCGCAGATGCTCTGCGAACAGGCCTCCACGGCGGCCTTCCGCTCCGGCGCGCCCGAAGGCGAAGTGCTGGCCGGCATGCAGGCGGCGCTGTCCGCCGAAGACGGCCCCTTGCAAGGCAGCGAACCCGGCTGGGTGGTGACGCGCATCGCCGAACTCCTGGGCTGGGAAGGGCCGGCCGCCGGCTAGGCGCGCCAGGCGCGGCGGATCCGCTCCACCAGCTCCGCCCGCGAGGCATCCCCGCCTTCCGGCCTGCACACGAGCAGGCGCCGGCCAGCCCAAGGGTCTTCCAGGGCGATGCACGCGACGCCGGCCGCGTCCGCATCCGCGGGCACCACCGCCCGGGGCAGCACCGTCACGCCCAGCCCGCCGGCGACCAGGCGCAGCACGCCCGCGAGCGCCGGATAGCTGACGCGCGGGACGATCGGCGTGCCCAGCGCGATGGCGCGCATCTGCAGGTGCGCCGACAAGGCGCCCTGCTCGCCCCAGGCCACCCAGGGCTGCGCGAGCGCTTCGCGGAAGGCCACGGCCGGCCGCGCCGCGAGCGCATGCGTGCTCGCGATCACCAGCACCAGCGGATCGGGCCCGAGGTCCTGCGCGACCAGCCCGCGGGTCTCCACCGCGTCGGAGACGATGCCCACGTCGGCGGCGCCCGATCGCAGCGCCTGCACGGTCGCCTCGCTGGCGCTCTCGCGCACGAGGAGGGGCCGGCCGCCTGGCGCAGGCTCGTTTTCGAGCAACGCATCCGCCAACGGCCGCGCGAGCGCCGAGCTGTTCGCCAGCAGCACGGTGCGCCGCGGCGCGTCGCCGTGCGCCTGCAGCAGGTCGCGCTGCAGGCGCTGCACCTGCTCGAACACGAGGCGCGCATGCGCGGCGAGCACCTCGCCGGCCGCCGTGGGCACGACGCCGCGTGCCCGCCGCTCCAGCAGCATGATCCCGCACGACGCCTCGAGGCTGCGCATGCGCGCGCTCACGGCCGCCAGCGTCAGGTGCGCGCGCGCCGCCGCGGCGGTCATGCTCCCCGCCTCGCACACGTGCAGGAAGATCCGCAGGTCCGTCCACTCGAAGCGCATGGCGCGGATTATCGGCAGCGCCCCGCGCGCGAGCCTCAATCAAAGATGGATGGTGGCCGGCGCGCGGACCCGCCACACTGCGGTGCATGGGCCAGGCACACCTCCAGGAAATCATGCTGGTGGGCGGCGTCTTCTTCGCCGCCGGACTCGTCAAGGGCACGCTGGGCATGGGCCTGCCGACGCTCGCGATGGGCCTGCTGGGGCTGGCGATGCCCGTGGCGCAGGCGGCGGCGCTGATCACCCTGCCCTCGCTGGTGACCAACGTGTGGCAGGCCTGCGCCGGCCGCGCCTTGCGCGTCCTGCTCGCGCGCCTGTGGAGCATGCTCGCCGGCATCGCGGCAGGCGTCGCCATTGCGGCCTGGCTGCCCTGGCACGAACCGGGCTTCGCCCGCCTGCTGCTGGGCGCGTGCCTGCTGGCGTATGGCGTCTCGGGCTGGGCCGGCTGGCGGCTGCCCGTGGTCCCCGAGCGCTGGCAGCACGCGACCGGTGCGGTCGCGGGCGCGCTCACCGGTGTCGTCACCGGCGTGACGGGCGTGTTCGTGCTGCCGGCGGTGCCCTACCTGCAGTCGCTGCAACTGGACCGGCATGCCTTGCCGCAGGCGCTGGCGCTCGCGTTCACGACGGCGACGCTCGCGCTCGCGGCGCTGCTGGCGGTGCGCGGGGACCTGGGCATGGCAGCGTCGCTGGGCTCGGCGCTCGCGCTCGTGCCGGCGCTGCTGGGCATGTTCGTGGGACAGAAGCTGCGCGACGGCATGAGCGAGGCGGCCTTCCGGCGCTGCTTCTTCGGCGGGCTGGTGCTGCTGGGCGCGTGGCTGACGGCGGGATGACGCAGCGCGAGGGCGCGGTTGCACGAGCGCGTTCCGCCCCAAAATGCGTCGGATGTCCATCGCGCTTTCCGTCCTCGACCTCGCTCCCATCACCGAGGGCAGCGACGCCTCGACTTCCTTCCGGCGCTCGCTGGAGCTGGCCCAGCAGGCGGAGCGGCTCGGCTATCGCCGCTTCTGGCTGGCCGAGCACCACGGCATGCCCGGCATCGCCAGCGCCGCGACGGCGGTGCTGATCGGCCACATCGCCGGCGGCACGCGCACCATCCGCGTCGGGGCCGGCGGCATCATGCTGCCCAACCACTCGCCGCTGGTGATCGCGGAGCAGTTCGGCACGCTGGAGGCGCTCTACCCCGGCCGCATCGACCTGGGACTCGGCCGCGCGCCCGGTTCCGACCAGGCGACCTCGCGCGCCTTGCGACGCGACCTGGCCAGCCACCCCGACGCCTTCCCGCAGGACGTGGTGGAACTGCTGGACTTCCTCTCCGACGAGCCGCGGCAGTCGGTGCAGGCCGTGCCGGGCAAGGGCGCCAAGGTGCCCGTGTGGATCCTCGGCTCCAGCCTGTTCGGCGCGCGTCTTGCCGCGATGCTGGGCCTGCCCTATGCCTTCGCATCGCACTTCGCCCCGGCGCAGATGATGCAGGCCATCGCCCTGTACCGCGAAGAGTTCCGGCCTTCGGCGCAACTCGCCAGGCCCTACGTCATGCTGGGCTTCAACGTCTTCGCGGCCGACAGCGACGAGCAAGCGCAGCTGCTCGCGACCTCGACGCAGCAGGCCTTCGTCAACCTGCGCACCGGCCGCCCCTCGAAGCTGCCGCCGCCGGTGCCCGGCTATCTGGAGGGCCTGCCCCCGCAGGCGCGGGCGATGCTGGACGACGTGCTGTCCTGCAGCGCCATCGGCGCGCCGGACACGGTGCGGCAGGCACTGCACGCTTTCGTCGAGAGGACCGGCGCGGACGAGCTGATGGTGACGTCGCAGGTCTTCGACCACGCGGCGCGGTTGCGGTCGTACGAGATCGCGGCGGAAGCGGCGCGCTAGGCGGCAACCGGCTGGAGGACTTCCTCCAGAGAGCGCCGCCGCGCATAACGCACCACGGTGACCCCGGCGCGCGCCTGGCGCGTGGAAGGCATCACGAGCACGCAGTCGTCGAACGGCGTCTTCACCCACTCGCCGCCGTTGCGGCCGATCACCGTGCCAGCCCGCGGAACGATCTCGAGGGGCTGCCAGGTGCGGACGAAGCTGAAGCTCTCGTCCTTCGCCACCACGGCCCCGTTCACCTCCAGCACGACCTGCTCCTCCGCTGCCGGGGCCTGCCAGCCCGGCAGGACGGCCTCCAGCGCCTGCGGCGCGACCGCACCGGTCTCGCGCAGGAACCGCGAGCACATGTCGCGCGCCACGGCGATCGAGGACGGGTCGCCATGGAAGCCGCACTCGATCAACAGCGCGGTGCGCGCGTCGGGGGCATCGTCCGGCACCCCGAACCGGCCGAAGTCCCGCATGCGCACCCCGTCGGCGTGGCCCGCATCGCGCACGATGTGGGCCACGCCCCGCAATGCCCGCGCGAACGCGATGCCCCGACGATGCGGCCCTGCGAGCAGCAAGGCCGGCCCCGGCTCGTGCATCGAATGCAGGTCGAGCAGCCAGTCCGCGCGTTCGACGAAGGGCCGCAGGCTGGCGGCACGGACGCGCTCGACGGAATCCGCCCGCGCGAGACGCCGATCCGACCACTGGCGGTTCATGTCCTCGTCGACGAAGCGCGACGCGTCATGGTCGGCCGGATCGAAGCGGTCGAAGGCGGCGAGGTTGCAGAAGGCCAGCGTGAGGGCCCCGCGCCGCGGGCGCAGCCCGGCTTCCAGCAGGCCTCGCACCGCCCAGGCGCCGCACAGCTCGTTGCCGTGGACCAGGCAGGTGATCATGACCACGGGCCCCGGCGCGTCGGCCTCGAAATGCCAGACCCCTTCGACGCCGGTGTTGCCGTCGCGCCAGGCGCCGAGCGCCGGCCGGTCGATGGCAAAGGGCGCGCTCATTCCTTGATCTTCGCGAAGTCCGCGATCCGCTGGTACTTGGCGTCTTCGCTGTCCAGGAAGCGCTCCATGTCGACGTCGGCGGGTGCGATCCTGGAGCCGGCGTCCTCCAGCCGCTTCCTGAACTCGGGCGCGCGGAGCACGCCGGCGAGCGCCGTCCTGAGCTTCGCCGCCACGGGTTGCGGCAACCCCGGCGGCGCCATCAGGGCGAACCACACCGAGATGTCCATGTCCTTCAGCGCGGGATGCTCCGCCAGCGCGGGAATGTCGGGGGCCGAAGCGGATCGCTGCTTCTCGGTCAGCCCGAGCGCGACGACCTTGCCGCCCCGGATGTGCGGCAGGCCGCTGGACAGCACGAAGACGCCGAAATCCAGCGAACCACCGATCAGGTCGGTCGTGAGCGGCGCGACGCCGCGGTACGGCACGTGCGTGAGGGAGATGCCGGCCTGCTGCTTGACCATCTCGCCGGCCAGGTGCAGCGCCGTGCCCACGCCCGAGCTTCCGTAGCTGTAGCGGCCGGGATGGGCACGTGCGGCCTTGAGGAAGTCGTCCACCGTCCGGACGCCGGAGCGCCTGGAGGCGACCAGTACCATGGGCTGGTAGGCGACCAGGCCGACCGGCGTGAAGTCCTTGTAGCTGTACTTGACGCTGGAGGAGACGAGGCGGCTGATCGCGATCTCGTTGTTCGCGCCCAGCAGCAGCGTGTAGCCGTCGGGGGCGGCCCGCGACACCTTCTGGGCCGCGATCGCGCCGCCGGCCCCGCTGGCGTTCTCCACGATCACGGTCGCCCCGAGTTGCTTCGCCAGCTGGTCGGCGACGGCGCGGCCCGTGAGGTCCGTGCTGCCGCCGGGCGGGTAGCCCACGACCACGGTGATCGGGCGGTCGGGGAAGCCGTCGCCTTGGGCGGACGCGGCCGGGGCGAGCGCGCAGAGGAGCGGAAGGAACCAGAGTCGGCGAAGGGTCTGCATGGCGGTCTCCTGTTGTGGCGGCCGATGGTGGGCCGCGCACCACCGAAGCCGGAAACCGTTTCGGCACCGCATGATGCCGATCGTGCATCGCGCCTCAGGCGCTGTCGACCGCCGACCACATGGATTCCGCCACCGGGCCCAGGCGCCGCTTCGGCCGGGCGACACGGACCTCGAAGCCGATCTGGAGCGACTTGCCCCCGAACGGAACGAGGCGCCCGGCCTTCGCCGCCCCGACCGCCAGCGACCAGGGCAGCCACGCGACCCCGAGGCCCTTGAGCGTGTATTCGAGCAGGGCATCGGGCGAATCCGATTCGAGCACCTGCACCAGCCGCGGCGCCTCGGCGTGATTGACCAGGTGGTCCCGCACGAGCCGGCCCAGCGCCAGCTTCTCCGCATAGGCGAGATAGGGCGCCGGCTTCGCGGCCGCCTGCCCTTCGCCCGCCTCGAGCAGGCCCGGCTTCACCATCGGCACGAGCTTGTCGTTCGCCAGCGTCCGCTGCAGGAACTGCGCGGAATTCAGGCGCAGCGCGATGAGTGGGTGGTGGTACGCGATCATGAATTCCGCTTCGCCCTGTTCCAGCCACTTCAGGGTCTCGGCCATCGAGCCCGTGCGCACGCGCAGGTCGGCAGCGCCGGTCTTGCGCCGCACGCGCGCCAGCCAGTCCGCGGCGAGCGTGCGCGCAAGCGTCCGCCCCGCGACCAGCGTGACCGCTTCGCGCGAGCCGCCATGCAGGCCCTTCAGCTCGTCGCGCGCCTGGGCCATCGCCTGCACGGCTTCGACCGCGTACTGCAGCAGCCGCTCGCCCGCGGGCGTGAGCGCCACGGGCGCGCGGCTGCGCAGCACCAGCGCCGTGCCGGCCCATTGCTCGAGCATGCGGATCCTCCGGCCGAACGCCGGCTGCGTCAGGTGGCGCCGCTCCGCGGCCCGGCTGAAGCTGCGGGTTTCGGAGAGCGCTAGCAGGTCTTCGAGCCAGGCGGTCTGCATGGGGGCATTCTAGGAAGGGCGAGAATGCCGCTTCACAACGGAGGTCCATCATGAAGTCTCGCGCCGCCGTCGCTTTTGCCGCCGGACAACCGCTGCAAGTCGTCGAAATCGACGTCGCCCCGCCCCGCAAGGGCGAGGTGCTGGTGAAGATCACCCACACCGGCGTCTGCCACACCGACGCCTTCACCCTCTCGGGCGACGATCCCGAGGGCCTGTTCCCCGCCGTCCTGGGCCACGAGGGCGCGGGCATCGTCATGGAAGTCGGCGAGGGCGTGACGAGCGTCAAGCCCGGCGACCACGTGATTCCCCTGTACACGGCCGAATGCGGCGAGTGCCTGTTCTGCAAGAGCGGCAAGACCAACCTGTGCGTGGCCGTGCGCGCGACGCAGGGCAAGGGCGTGATGCCGGACGGCACGAGCCGCTTCTCGTACAACGGGCAACCCGTGTACCACTACATGGGCTGCTCCACGTTCAGCGAGTACACGGTGGTCGCCGAGGTCTCGCTCGCGAAGATCGATCCCCAGGCCAACCCCGAGCAGGTGTGCCTGCTGGGCTGCGGCGTCACCACCGGCCTGGGGGCCGTGAAGAACACGGCGAAGGTGCAGGAAGGCGACAGCGTCGCCGTGTTCGGCCTGGGCGGCATCGGGCTCGCCGTGATCCAGGGCGCGAAGCTGGCGAAGGCCGGCCGCATCATCGCCATCGACACCAATCCCGCCAAGTTCGACCTGGCGCGCACCTTCGGCGCCACGGACTGCGTCAATCCCAAGGACCACGACAAGCCGATCCAGCAGGTGATCGTGGAGATGACGGGCTGGGGCGTGGACCACTCGTTCGAGTGCATCGGCAACGTCAACGTGATGCGCGCGGCGCTGGAATGCGCGCACCGCGGCTGGGGGCAGTCGGTGATCATCGGCGTGGCGGGCGCGGGCCAGGAGATCTCCACGCGTCCCTTCCAGCTCGTGACGGGCCGGCGCTGGCTGGGCACGGCGTTCGGCGGCGTCAAGGGACGCAGCCAGCTGCCGGGGATGGTGCGCGATGCGATGGAGGGCCGCATCCAGCTCGCGCCCTTCGTCACGCACACGATGCCGCTCACGGACATCAACACGGCCTTCGACCTGATGCACGAAGGCAAGTCCATCCGCTCGGTGGTGCACTACTGATGGAACGCGTCGAACAGCACGCCAGCTTCGGCGGCCGGCAGGAGGTGTGGAAGCACGCCTCCGCCGTGCTCGGCTGCGACATGAAGTTCGGCATCTACCTGCCCGGGCCCGCGCTGCGCGGCGAAGCCTGCCCGGTGCTCTACTGGCTTTCCGGGCTGACCTGCACCGAGCAGAACTTCATCACCAAGGCCAACGCGCAGGAGCATGCGGCCCGCCACGGGATCATCGTCGTGGCGCCGGACACCAGCCCGCGCGGCGAGGGGGTGGCCGACGACCCGGCCTACGACCTCGGCCAGGGCGCGGGCTTCTACCTGAACGCCACCCAGGCGCCCTGGGCCGCGCACTACCGCATGCAGGACTACGTCGCGCAGGAGCTGCCGCAGCTGGTCGAGGCGCACTTCGCCACGACGCAGGCGCGCGCGGTCTCGGGCCACTCGATGGGCGGGCACGGCGCGCTCGTGACGGCGCTGCGCCATCCGGGCCGCTACCGCAGCGTCTCGGCCTTCTCGCCCATCGTCGCGCCCTCGCAGGTGCCCTGGGGCAGGAAGGCCTTCACGGCCTACCTCGGCGACGACGCCGCGGCCTGGCAGGAATGGGACGCGGTGGAACTGGTGCGGCGCGCGCAGGAGCGCCTGCCGCTGCTGGTCGACCAGGGCGGCGCCGACGAATTCCTGGAGCCGCAGCTGCGGCCCGAGCTGCTGCAGGCCGCCTGCGCGGCGGCGGGCCACCCGCTGACGCTGCGCGTGCAGCCGGGCTACGACCACAGCTACTACTTCATCGCCAGCTTCCTCGGCGAGCACTTCGCGCACCACGCGGCGGCGCTGCGCGGCTGAGGGCACGGCCTCCTCAATGCAGCGTGGCCTGCTCGCCCAACTGCTCGCGCAGGCGGCGGGCGCGCTCCTGCAGGCGGCTGGTCTCGGCCAGGGCAGCTTCGACACGATCCTCGGGCGCACCGGCCTGCTGGAGGTCGAAGGCGCGCTCGAACGCACGTTCGGCGTTCCTGCTGATCGCCGCGAGCTGCGAGCGGATGTGGGCAACGTTGGCGAGGGTCTCGGTGGTCATCGAAGTCTCCGGGCTGAAGCGCCGATGCGCGCAGTGTTGTCCCGGCCGGCTCGGCGAGCTTGTCAGTCAACCCGGATCGGTGGCGTGATCCGCCGCCGGCCCCGGGTGTCGCCGGATTCCGCAACCGCCGCCGCTGCCACAATCCGCCATGTCCTCCGGTGTCCTCCAGGCGTCCCTCGCGTATGCGATGTGGGGCGTGCTGCCGCTGTATTTCCATCTCCTGGCCGCCGTCGCGCCGCTGGACATCGTCCTCCAGCGCTCGCTCTGGTCACTGGCGTTCGTGCTCGTGCTGCTCATGGTCCAGCGGCGATGGGCGTGGCTGCGCGACATCGCGCGCCGTCCCAGGACGCTGGGCATCTTTGCCTTGAGCGCGCTGCTGCTGTCGACCAACTGGCTGGTCTACGTGTGGGCGGTCAACAATGGCCGCGTCGTCGAGTCGAGCCTGGGCTACTTCATCACACACGGCGCTTCCGGCGGCGACGGCGCACTGCTCGTGCTCCTGGCATTGAGCGGTCCGCTGACCGCGCTCCCCCTCTTGCTGTTTGCCGCGGGCGCCAGGCGCATCCCGTTGACGACCCTCGGCGTGCTGCAGTACATCGGGCCGACCATCCAGTTCGCGCTGGGCGTGTGGCTGTTCCGCGAGCCCTTCGGCGGCCCTCGCCTGGCCGGGTTCCTGCTGATCTGGCTGGCGCTGGTGATCTACACGGGCGATGGCTTGCTGCGGAACTGGCGCGCACCCTCGGGGCGGCCGGCCGCGCCGCGCTGACCTGGGACGAAGAAAAGGGCACGCGCCGCATCGGCGCATGCCCTTGCCAGCCTCGGCGCGCTCAGCGGCCGTCGTGGTCGGAGTCGCCGGGCACGGCGCGTTCCACGCCGTTGCTCACGCGCTGCCAGGCGTCGCGCGACGCATGCTTGGCCCGCTCCCATTCCAGCGAGGAGGTGCCGCGCGCCGTGGCCCAGTCACGGCCCAGTTCCGGTTCGATCTCGTCGAACGAGCGATCCGGATAGCGGTTGTAGGCTTCCACGCCGTGCCGGTACGCGGGCGCGTACTCGTCGTAGCTGGTGCCGCCGGTGACGTAGGGACGGCTCGCGTAGTTGTCGCGCCAGTACGTGTCTTCCGCCACGGGGTCCGCGCGCATGCGGCCCGCCACGGCGCCCGCGACGGCGCCGACCGCCGCGCCGATGGCCGCACCCACGGGCCCCGTCAGGCCGCCCGCGGCCGCGCCCGCAGCCGCACCGCCGGCGACGCCGCCGACGACACCGCCCGCCACCGCTCCCGTCCCGGCCTTGGCCGCGGGATGCTCGTCCCGCACGCCGGGCCGGTCACGCTTGTGATCGTTCATTCATTGCTCCTTGGAGGTGCCGTGCGGGCCGCCCGCACGGCGTTGAGAGGAGGCGTCAGGGTAGGTCCGCTCGCGCTGGCAGGCTTGTAGTCCGGGACCGATCCCCTTGTCGGGCCTCGCCCGACAAGGCCGGCACGCGGGGCGGCCGCTAGAATGGCCCGCGCGGGGACGACCCCGCCACTGCATCGCAGGGGACGGCCCCACTCCACGGAGTCCGTCCATGTCCTGGATCATCCTGTTCTTCGCCGGCCTGCTCGAAGTCGGCTGGGCCATCGGCCTGAAATACACCGAAGGCTTCACGCGCCTGTGGCCCAGCGTCGCGACGGTCGCCGCGATGACTGGCAGCGTGCTGCTGCTCGGGCTCGCGATGAAGCAGTTGCCCGTCGGCACCGCCTACGCCGTGTGGACGGGCATCGGGGCCGTGGGGACCGCCCTGCTCGGCATCGTGCTGTTCGGCGAATCCGCCGCCGCCGCGCGGCTCGTGTGCCTGGGCCTGATCGTCGCCGGCATCCTGGGGCTGAAGGTGTTCAGCGCGGCCTGAGTGCAAGGCGGGCGAGCGGACATACAATCGCAGCCCCGCTTCGCGCCCCCGCGCCCGCCCCCATGCTTTTCATCCTCTCCCGCCAGGTGCTCGACGACGTGCTCCGCGAGCACCACGTGAAACCCACCGACCTGGCCGGCATCGACAAGCTGTTCGGCGGCCCGGACGGCTACTACTGGTACCACACGATGGCCCACATGTGCCCGCGCGGCCAGGAGATCGTGTGGACCTCGCGCGAGGCCATCCGCGCCGCGCTGCAGGGCCACGAGAACGAGACGGCCGCGGAAGACGAGGTCAAGCCGCAGACGCTCAGCGACGCGCACCTCGCCGCGATCGCGAGCCTGCTGTCCGTGCCGGAATAGCCGAGTCCGCCTAGAACCGCTCGCCCGCGGGCAGGTAGCGCCACTGCCCGGGCGGCAGTCCCGCCATCGCGATGCGCCCGATGCGGATGCGCCGCAGCGCGACGAGTTCCAGGCCCACCTGCGCGCACATCCAGGGCAGCGACTCCGGCGCGATGCCCTTTCCGGCGAAGCGCAGGCGCGTCTCGCTCTGCCAGCTCACGCGCGCCGGCGGCAGCGGGCGGCCCTCGTGCACCAGGCCGCGGGACAGGCGCTGCAGCCCGTCCGGCGCGATGGGGCCGGCGACTTCCGCCACCAGCTCCTGCTCCATCAGCGCCGCGTCTTCCTGCAGCTTGCGCACGATGCGCCCGTCCTGGCTGAAGACCGCCAGGCCGCTGGCCTGCGGCGGCAAGGGCAGCAACGCGACGAGCCCGGCGCCATGGCTCCTGACGCGCCGGAGGCCGGAGGCGTCGCCCTCCCACCGGTTCGCCGCGCCGAGCAGCTCGCGCGCTGCCTCGATCGGCATGCCGGCGGGCTTGTGCACCAGGAAGGTCGCTGGCTGCGGGGGCTGCAGGCGGGCCTGCGTGTCGACCTCCACCCGCTGGCCCGCGGCCACGCGCTCCTGCGGCTCGTCGACCACGTGACCGTCCACGCGGACCCGGCCTTCGGCGATGTACTGCTCCGCCTCGCGGCGCGAGCAGGGCACCAGCGCCGCGACCACCTTGGCGAGGCGCTGCGGTTCGCCGGGCACGGGGGCCGTCTCGCCCGTCATGGCTCGCCGCCTCCGGGCAGCACCCTGCGCAAGCCCGTCCCCACCAGCGCGCGGAAGCGCTCGCTGTGCAGGCAGGCGCCGCCGACCAGCCCCACGACGGCGCCGATCACCGTGTCGACCAGGCGCGCCTGCATCACGGCCTGCGCCGGCAGGGTCCCTTGCTGCGCCGCCTCGGCCAGCAGGATGGTCAGCGGCGTGATGAACACGACGGCCAGCGCGTAGTGCCGCACCACCAGCGTCTCGATGACGAAGGTCAGCCCCGTCAGCACGGCCGCGATGCCCCACGCGTCCAGCGGGATCTCCGCGATCGCCAGGAACACGAGCAGCCCCACCGCCGTGCCGGCGATGCGCTGCAGCTGGCGCGACCAGATCGCCCGCAGCGACGCGCCCTGGATCACGGCCAGGCAGCTCACCGGAACCCAGTAGGGACGGTCCACCTGCAACAGGTGCGCGACCAGCAGCGACAGGCCGACGAAGCCGCCGATCACCACCGAGTCGAGCACCACGAACTCGAAGTCCGGCTGCGGCCGCGCGGCGGGCGCGGCGTCGCGCCGGCTCAGGATGCGCAGGCTGTAGAGAAACGCGATGGCCGCCGCGAGCACGCACCCCATCGTGAACGCGCCCACCTGCACCAGCACGTCGCGGCCATGCGCGGGGCTGTAGGCGCCGATGGCGGCGGCCATGATGAAGAACAGGCCGCCCGGCGGCGGCACGGCGTAGAAGCGGCAGATCATGGTGACCACGATGCTCACCACCACCAGCACGGCCAGCGCCAGCGGCGGATGCAGGTGGCTGGCCATGCCCAGCGCGTAGCTGCCGCACATGCCGAAGGCGCACGCCATCAGCCAGGCCATGCGGTGCGACAGCGAGGTGGCCGGCAGGTACAGGAAGGTGAGGCCGCCGATCGAGGCGACCAGCCCCAGCCCCAGCTCGCCGTAGGCGGCCCCGATGAAGATCGGCAGGCCCGTGGCCAGCGCCGCGGCGATCGGCATCTCCCAGGGCCGGTCGCTGCGGTTCACGCGCGCCAGCTGCCGCACTTCGTCGGCGGCCAGCGTCTTCCATCGCTGCCAGGGCGAGGTGGCGGACATGCTGCTCCTTGGTGAGCAGGGAGTTTAGTGGCGCGAACACGCCGGAGGGTGCGCCCGTTTCGTCTACAGTGCGCATCCGATGCATGACGTCCTCGTGATCGGCGGCGGCAACGCCGCCCTCTGCGCCGCGCTCATGGCCCGCGAGGCCGGCGCCAGCGTGCTGCTGCTGGAAGCCTCGCCGCGCGAATGGCGGGGCGGCAATTCGCAGCACACCCGCAACCTGCGCTGCATGCACGACGAACCGCAGGACGTGCTGGTCGAGGCCTACGGCGAGGAAGAGTTCTGGCAGGACCTGCTGAAGGTCACCGGCGGCCGGACCGACGAGCAGCTCGCGCGGCTCGTGATCCGCGCGTCCTCCACCTGCCGGCCCTGGATGCGCAAGCACGGCGTGCGCTTCCAGCCCTCGCTCGCGGGCACGCTGCACCTGTCGCGCACCAACGCCTTCTTCATGGGCGGCGGCAAGGCGCTGGTGAACGCCTACTACCGCAGCGCGGAAAACCTGGGCGTGGAGGTCCGCTACGACACGCCGGTGGAGGCGCTGGAACTGCGCGACGGCCGCTTCATCGCCGCGCGCACCGCCGGCGGCGAGCGCATCGCGGCGCGTGCCTGCGTGCTGGCGGCCGGCGGCTTCGAGTCCAACCGCGCATGGCTGCGCGAAGCCTGGGGCCGCAACGAGCGCGGCGAATGGCCCGCCGACAACTTCCTGATCCGCGGCACGCGCTTCAACCAGGGCGTGCTGATCCGGCACATGATGGACCAGGGCGCCGACATCATCGGCGACCCGACGCAGGCGCACTGCGTGGCCATCGATGCGCGGGCGCCGCTGTACGACGGCGGCATCGTGACGCGGGTGGACGCGGTCTCGCTGGGCGTGATGGTCAATCGCGAGGGCCTGCGCTTCTACGACGAAGGCGAGGACTTCTGGCCCAAGCGCTACGCGATCTGGGGCCGGCTGGTGGCGATGCAGCCGGGGCAGATCGGCTACTGCATCATCGACAGCCAGGCCATCGGCCGCTTCATGCCGCCCGTGTTCCCGGGCGTGCAGGCCGGCACGCTGGACGGACTCGCGCGCGCGCTGGACCTGCCCGAAGGGACTTTCATGCGGACGCTGCAGGACTACAACGCGGCCTGCCGCGTCGGCCGCTTCGACCACACCGTGCTCGACGACTGCCACACCGAGGGACTCGTTCCGCCCAAGACGCACTGGGCCCGACCCATCGTCCGCGCGCCCTTTTACGGCTACGCGCTGCGCCCGGGCATCACCTTCACCTACCTGGGCCTGAAGACCGACGCGCAGGCCCGCGTGCACTTCGGCGGCGCGCCGAGCGCCAACCTGTTCGTGGCCGGCGAGATGATGGCCGGCAACGTGCTGGGCCAGGGCTACACCGCCGGGGTCGGCATGAGCATCGGCACCGCCTTCGGGCGGATCGCCGGGACGGAAGCGGCGCGCGCCGCACGCACGGAGGCCGCGCATGCAGTCGCTTGAGGCCCTCGCGCGCGAAGCCGCGGCGCTGGCTGACGGCCCCGCCGCCGTCGCCGAGGTGGCGCGGCAGATGCAGATCTGCAATGCCTGCCGCTATTGCGAGACCTTCTGCGCCGTGTTCCCGGCGATGACGCGCCGCCTGGACTTCGCGACCGCCGACGTGCACTACCTGGCCAACCTGTGCCACAACTGCGGCGCCTGCCTGCACGCCTGCCAGTACGCGCCGCCGCACGAGTTCGCCGTCAACGTGCCGCGCGCGATGGCGCAGGTGCGGCGCGCCACCTACGAGGAATTCGCCTGGCCGCGTCCGCTCGGCGCCCTGTACCGGCGCAATGGCACGGTGCTGGCGCTCGCCACCGCGGGCGGGCTCGCGCTGTTCCTGGTGCTCGTGCTCGCGCTGCGCGGCACGCTGCTGCATGCGCCACTGGCGGGCGACTTCTACGCGGTCTTCCCGCACAACCTGCTGGTCACGCTGTTCGGCCTGGCCTTCGCCTGGGCGGTGCTGGCGCTCGCCGTCGGCGCGGCGCGCTTCTGGCGCGGCGAATCGCCGGGCCCCGTGAGCGCGGGCGCCGCGAAGGAGGCCACGCGCAACGTGCTGGCCCTCACCTACCTGGACGGCGGCCACGGCGACGGGTGCAACGAGCAGGACGACCGCTTCACGCTGGCGCGGCGCCGCTTCCACCACCTGACCTTCTACGGCTTCCTGCTCTGCTTCGCGTCCACCAGCGTCGCGACGCTGTACCACTACGTGCTCGGGCAGCCCGCGCCCTATCCCGTCGCCAGCCTGCCGGTGATCCTGGGAACGCTGGGCGGCATCGGCCTGCTCGCGGGCCCCGCGGGCCTGCTGTGGCTGAACCTGCGGCGGCACCCGCTGCACGGCGACCCGCAACAGCGCCCGATGGACCGTGCCTTCATCGTGCTGCTGTTCGCCACCAGCCTCACGGGCCTGGCGCTGCTCGCGCTGCGCGACACGGGCGCGATGGCGCTGCTGCTCGCCGTGCACCTCGGCACGGTGCTCGCGCTCTTCCTCACGCTGCCCTACGGCAAGTTCGCGCATGCGGTGTACCGAAGTGCGGCCCTGCTGAAGTGGGCCGTGGAACGGCGGCAGCCGAACCGGCTGCAGCTCGGCGCCGACTGATCAGGCCGCGGCCATCAAGCGCCCCAGCACCGCGCCGAGCGCGATGTCCTCGATGTGCCCGAAGTGGTTCAGGCGCAGCTGGCCGTCGCGATCGAACACCAGCAGCGTCGGCGTGCCCTGCATCTCGTAGGCCGCCATGGTCCTGGGGATGGGCCCGTCCGGCGAGGGCTCGTCCACGGCCACCGGGAAACGCACGCGGTATTCGTGCAGGAAGGCCTGAAGCGCCACCGGCGCCATCGCCTCGTGGTGCTCGAACACCGTGTGCAGCCCCGCGACGGCGAGCTGCTCCCCGCCGAAGGCCTCGTGCACCTTCTTCATCTGCGGGATCGCCGTCGCCACGCAGCCGGGACACAGCATCTGGAAGGCGAGCACCACGACGACGCGCCGCTGCTCGCCGCGCAGGCTGGCGAGCGTGGTGGATGGCGGGGCGTTGAACCAGCGGCTGGCGGACAGTGCGTGTTCCATGGCACCGCCAGCGTACCGCAGCCCCGCCGCGCGGGTGTCAGGGCGCGATCATGTCCGCGCTGGCGGCGACGGTTTCGCCCGGGGCGCTCGCGACCTGGGTTTCCGGCGGCGTGTAGATGCAGGTCAACTCCGGCTCGTTCGCATAGGCGCGCAGCATGGCGCAACCTTCCCAGAACTCGCGCTCGTGCTCCGTGTCCTTCCAGGTCTTCACGCCCCAGGCGACGCCCACCGCCAGGCAGGCGGGCGCGAAACTGCCGCCGGTGAGGATGGCCGCGGCAATGCAGACGTTGTTGGCCGCGGCGCCGGACCACAGCGAGGCCGCCGTCGCGTAGGCCGCCGGCCGCTCGGTGTCCGGCATGCCCTCGGCGACGTGGAACACCACCGCCTTCATGCCCACGGCGAGCAAGGGGCCCAGCGGGTTCATCTCCACCGCGCCCAGCGCGAGGCCGGCCGCCGTCGAGACCCCGTCGGCGATCGCCGCGTTCATGGCCTGCGATTTCACCTCCTGCGCCTGCGCGGACCCGAACACGAGGGCGAACCCCGCGACCGCCGCCACCCTCCCGATGCGCCGCCAGGCGCCTCCCCCAACGTTTCCGTCCCTGTCCATACTGCTCTCCCGTGCGGTCGTCGCCGCGTTGCGAATGGGAGGCAGTGGAGCATGCTCATCCGTGGGATCGCCAGACGCTTCGCGTATTCACAACAGCCGGGCAGCGGAAAGGCGGTTTTTGGCGGAGCAACGGTCGGAGAGTCGTAACGCGCTATTTCAGCTGCGCGCGCGGCCGGCGCGCAGCATCGCCGCGGCGCACAGGCCGACGATCGATGCGACGGCGGCGAAGCCCGTGCGGTAGCTGCCGGTCGCGCCCGCCAGCGCGCCGAACACCGGTGGGCCCAGCACGACGCCGAGGAAGGTGAAGGCGAGCGTGCCGCCCGTGGCCACGCTCGCCTGCCCGGCCGGCGCCTGCCGCGCCACTTCGGCCAGGTAGACGCCGTTCCAGCCGATCGCCGACATGCCGAACACCGCCAGGATCGCCAGCACCACGGCCGAGGGCAGCGCCGCCGGCAGCAAGGCGGTGGCGAGCGCCGACAGGCACATCACCGCGGCCAGCACCGCCAGCATGCGGCGCGCGCCGAGCCAGCGGTCGGCGACGTAGCCCCAGGCGATGCGGCCGCCGACGCCGGCGAACTGCGAGACCGACAGCGCGAGCCCCGCGGCCACCAGCCCGTAGCCGAGCGTCGCGTGCAGGTAGGTGACCAGGTAGGTCGTGAGCGACAGCTGCGCGATGGAGAACACGAAGGAGCAGGCGGCCAGCATGCGCAGCTCCGGATGCGAGAGCACCATGCGGATCGGCTTGCCCAGGTTGCCCATCACGAAGGGCCGCTGCGCGTCGCGGTCGGCGTCGATCGCCTCGCGCAGGGGCTGCGCGGCCCAGGCGCACACGAGGTTGGCGAGCGCCACGCACAGCAGCGTCGCCTGCCAGCCGGCCCCCAGCAGCACCGGCACCACGGCGCCCGCCAGCACGCCGCCGAGCGGCACGCCGGTCTGCTTGAGCGAGAAGACCAGCGACATGCGGTGCGCCGGCGTCGTCTTGGCCAGCACGTGCGAACTGGCCGGCGTGACCGGCCCGTAGCCCAGGCCGATCAGGAACGCGCCGAGCGCGACGGCCGCCACGTGCGGCAGCGCGCCGACGGCCAGGCCCAGCGCGCAAAGGCCCAGGCAGGCCTGGCTCACGCGGATCGCGCCGAAGCGGGACACCAGCGCCCCGCCCGCCAGGCTGGCGAGCATCGCCGCCGCATAGACCAGCGCGATGTACACGCCCACCAGCGCCGGCGACACCGAAAGCTCCGCGGCCAGGGCGGGCGCGAGCACCGGGACGGTGATCACGGCCATCGACACCAGGGCCTGGATGGCCAGCGTGACGGCCAATGTCCACCACGCACCGCTGGCCGGGACGTCCCTCTTATGATCCATGCTGCATTCATGGCGCGCCCGCGCGCGCAGCCCTCCATCATCACAGAAGAAGCGGCGGCCCTCCGCCGGCCCCCTTCCAATCCCGCATGCACGCCCGCCATTTCCTGCAGCTCGTCCTGCTGTCCGCCGTCTGGGGCGCGTCCTTTCCCCTGATCCGCATCGCGGCGCCGGCCTTCGGGCCGCTGCCCATGGCCTTCCTGCGCTGCGTGCTGGCCGCCCTGGTGCTCGGCGCGATCATGCGCATCGGCCGCAAGGCGTGGCCGGGGCGGGAGCACTGGCGCGCGCTCACCGTGCTGGGCCTGCTCACCGTGGTCGCGCCCTTCGTGTTCTTCAATGCGGCGGGGCTGGTGCTGCCGGCCGGCTATTCCGCGGTGCTCAACGCGCTGGCGCCGATGTTCGGCGTGCTGGCGGGCGCGGTGTTCGGCGAGGAGCGGCTCACCAGCCGCAAGCTGGCCGGCTGCGTGGTGGGCCTGGCCGGCGTCGCCTTGCTGGTGCAGCTGGGGCCCGTGAGCGTGAGCTGGCCGGTGCTGCTGGGCGTGCTGGCCTGCGTGGCGGCCTCGGCCTGCTACGGCTTCGGCGCGGTGCTGATGAAGCGCGCCACGCGCACGCACCAGCCGCTGGCCGCCTCCGCGGCCGTGCACATCGCCGGTGCGGTGGTGCTGCTGCTGCCGGCCGCCGCCATGGCGCCTTCGGTGCACCTGCGGCTTGACGCGGCCATCGCGCTCGCCGTGCTGGGCACCTTCACTTCCGGCTTCATGTACTGGATCAGCATGCGGCTGATGCGCGAGATCCCGGCCAGCGCCGCGACCTCGTCGGCCTTCATGATCCCGATGTTCGGCGTGACCTGGGGCGCGCTGTTCCTGGGCGAGCCGGTCACCTCGGGCATGGTGCCCGGCGTGGCGCTGGTGCTGGTGGCCTGCGCGCTGGTGACGGAATTCAACCCGCTTCGGCTGCGCGCGGCCGCCTGAGCAAGCGGTCGCCGAACGGATTCTGCAGGCAGCACCCCGCTAGCGCGGCACCAGCTCGTAGAAGTCCCATCCGGCACTGCGCCCGCCCAGGCAGGAGGCCAGCGTGTCCTCGATGCGCCGCCACATCGCGAGGCGGTTGCGCCAGCGGCGGACCTGGTGCCCCTCGTTGGCGAAAGTCAGGTACTCCACCGGCCGACCGAGCTGCCGCAGCGTGGCGACCACGTCGTCGGAATCCTGGCGGACCACGCGCACGTCGTTGGCACCGTGGATGACCAGCAGCGGCGCCGTGATCCGGTCCAGGTGCGAGATCGGCGACTCCGCCAGCATGCGGGCGCGGTCCTGCGGATCCTTCACGTCGCCGTAGAAGGCCTCGGCATAGTGGCGGCCGCGCCAGTACGGCGGCCAGTTCTCGATGACGCGCGGCCAGTTCGCGACGCCGACGATGTCCACGCCGCACTTCCAGTCGTGGTCCTTGCGGATCAGCTGCGACAGCACCGAGAAGCCGCCGAAGCTCGCGCCCACCACGGCCATGCGCGACGGATCGGCGATGCCCTGGTCGATGGCCCACTGCGCGGCCTCGGCGATGTCCTGCTGCAGGCGCGTGGAGACGACCTTGCGCCCGGCCATCATGTAGTCGCGCCCGTAGCCGGTGGAGCCGCGATAGTTGACGTTCAGCACCGCGTAGCCGCGGTTCGCCAGCATCTGGTCGAAGTTGAACGAGGCCGGGTTCCACCGGTCGCGCGCCCACGGCCCGCCGTGGATGTCGACCACCAGCGGCGCCGGCCCGCGGACGCCGCGCGGGCGGATGAGGTAGCCGTGGATCACGCGCCCGTCCGATGCGCGGAAGCTGTACGCCTCTTCGGCGGCGAGCCACGCCTTGCGCTCAGGCTCCGGCGGGCCGAGCCGCTGCACCGCGCCCGAGTCGCTGTCCACCAGCAGTTCCGCTTCGTCGTGGTCGCCGATGGCGCGCAGCACCCACCGGCGCCCGTCCAGCGAACTGCTCTGGGGACGCGTGAGCCGCGGCGCCTCCTGCAGCGCGCCGTCGCGCAGGGCCTGCTGCTGCGCCTGCGCGACCAGGGCCGCGAACGCGGCGTCGAGGAAGTGCACCTGCGGCACGCCCGCGTCGGTGATGTACGCGATGGGCCCGCCGCGCAGCCGCGGGTAGTACACCCAGGACAGGTCCACCACCGGATGTTCGGCCAGCACCGTCTCCCGTCCGCTCGCGAGGTCGATCTCCACCAGCGCCGACTTGTCGCGCCCGGTGTTGGAGGTCGCCCACGCCTGGCCGGCCGCCCGATCCACGCGATGCACCTGCAGCGAGTCCCATCCGCCGACGGTGCGCAGGGCCTTCCAGGCGCCATCGGCCTGCAGCAGCTCGAAGGCCACGTCGGAGCCGTCCTGGCGCCCCAGTTGCCGGATGCGCGCGGCCAGGCGGTGGTCGGTGCCGATGATCCAGGCGAGCACCTCGCCGTCGCTGCGCGCCACTTCCCGCACGCTGCGCGTAGCGGCGTCGGCCTCGTACAGGTCCATGGTGGCGCGGTCGCGGCGGTTGCTTGCGAAGAAGAACTTCGCGGTGCCCTCGGCGCCGCCGGAGACCAGGGTCGAGCGCACGCCCGGCCACGGCGTCACCGCCCAGGGCGCGAAGGGTCCTTGCGTGTCGAAGACGTGGATCTGCGTGTTCTCGTCGCCGCGCAGGTCCTTCAGGTAGGCGACGTGCCGGCTGTCCGGCAACCACGTGTACGTCGGGCCGGCGGGCCGCGCCAGGTAGCCGGTGCGGAACGTGCGTTCCTCTCCGCCCGCGACGGGCCGCACCGCCAGCCCCAGGTCCGTGCCGACCACCCGCGACCACAGGAGCGACTGGCCGTCGGGCGACAGCGCGAAGCCGCCCGCGAAGTCCACGTTGGCGATGAAGCGCCGAACGGGCACCAGCGGCGCCAGCGTGCCGGCGGCCTCGGCCTGCACGAGGGCGGGATGGCGGGGCGCCGTGGCGCACCCGGCCAGCATGAAGGCGCACGCGGCCAGGCAGGCGGCGAGGCGTCGTGAAGCGGGCATGGGACCTCCCTGTTCGGCGGCGATTGTGGCGGCTGGATGCTTAAGGCCGGCCAAAGACGGGAAAGCCTTTAGCCGCGCTTAAGGGAGCGGGGCACAGAATCCGTCGCATGCACATCCTGCTGATCGAGGACGACCTGGACCTGGGCCGGGCGCTGCAGGCGGCGCTGAAGATCGAGGGCCTGAGCAGCGCATGGGTCCGCCGGGTCGCCGACGCCCCCCTGCAGCTGGACGGAACCGGGATAGCCTGCGTCCTGCTGGACCTGGGGCTGCCCGATGGCAGCGGCTTCGACCTGCTCGCGCGCTGGCGCTCCGAAGGCCAGCGCGTGCCCGTCGTCGTGGTGACCGCCCGCGGCGCGGTGGAGGACCGCTTGCGCGGGCTCGATGGCGGCGCCGACGATTTCGTCATCAAGCCCTTCGCCACCGCGGAACTGGTGTCGCGCATCCGCGCCGTCCTGCGCCGCAGCGCCCGCCAGGCCGGCGAGCGCTGGCTGTTCGGCGCGCTCGCCATCGAGCCCCGGGCCCATCGCGTGGTCCGCGGTGGCGAGCCCGTCGACCTGTCGCCGCGCGAATTCCAGCTGCTGGTGGAGCTCGCGCGCGATCCCGGCGCCGTGGTGCCCAAGGGCGTGCTCGCGCAGCGCCTCGATCAGCTGGGCGAGCCCATGGAGTTCAGCGCGATCGAGGTGCACGTGTCCAATCTGCGGCGCAAGCTCGGCGCGGACTGCATCCGCACCGTGCGCGGCGTCGGCTACATGCTGGTGGAAGCATGACGCCGGCCGCCCGCTTGCGCGCCTGGGTCGCCGACGCCAGCCTGCAGCGGCGCAGCGTCGCCTATGTCATGGCCGCCTTCGTGCTGGTCTGGGCGGTCCTGCTCGCGTACCAGTACCTGAAGTACGAGCGCATGCTGCAGGAGGAGCAGCCCTTCCAGAAGTTCGGCGCCGCCGTTCTTCTGTCGCTCGACGACATCGCCGACCGCGAGCAGGCCGCGGCGACCCTGCGCGCCACCGAGCGCTGGATGAACCAGCGCCGGCAGGAGATCGGCCGCCTGCCCGGGCGCGTGCAGTTCGAGCTGCGCGACGTGCAGGGCGAGCTGGTGCACAGCTCGCTCGACCCGCACATCGGCCCGCACCTGCACTACGAAGGCCGGGGCCGGCGCTGGGCCCTGCGCGTCGCCGAGCCCAAGCGCAGCGCCGGCACCTTCGTGGCCTACAACCTGCCCTTCATCGGCGAGTACCTGCTGCTGGCGCTGCCCTTCGTGCTGGTGCCCGTGTGGTGGTCGGTGCGGCGGGGACTGCGGCCGCTCGCGGACTTCGCGGCCGCCATCGCGCAGCGGCGTCCGCACGACCTGCGTCCCCTGGCCGAGGTGCCGGCCCACCGCGAACTGAAGCCGCTGGCCGCCGCCCTCGACGCCTTGCTGCAGCAGCTGCGCGAACGCTTCGACCGCGAGCGCCAGTTCGTGCAGGACGCGGCCCACGAGCTGCGGACCCCCCTGGCCGTGGTGATGACGCAGGCGCACGTGATGGCGCATGCCGCGGGTGCCGAAGACCGCGCCCGCGCGCACGTGCTGCTGCACCAGGCCGTCGAACGCGCCTCGCACCTGGCGCAGCAACTGCTGCTGCTGGCCAGCCTGGACAGCACGCAGGCGACGGCGGTCCGCCGCATCGACGTGGCGCAGGCGCTGCGGGAAATGCTCGCGCAGCTCGCGCCGGTGGCCATGCAGCGCGGCATCGAGCTCTCGCTCGAGGCGCCGGAGAGCCACTGGGCCACCGTGGACGAGGCGGCGCTGCAATCCGTCGTCGTGAACCTGGTGGACAACGCCATCCGCTACGGACGCGCGGGCGGCAACGTGCTGGTGAAGCTGGTGGGCGACGGTGAGCGCCTGACGCTGCAGGTGAAGGACGACGGTCCCGGCATTCCCGAACGCGAGCGTTCGCTGGTGTTCGAGCGCTTCTACCGCGCCGCCGGGCAGGAAGCCTCCGGCTCCGGCCTGGGCCTGGCCATCGTGCGGCAGGCGGCCGCGCGCCTGCGCGGACGGGTCTCGTTCAGCGAAGGCCTGGCCGGCTGCGGCGTGGGCCTGGACGTGAGCATTCCGGTGGCCGGATTCCGGCCGGGGTAAGCTGCGGGCCTCCCGACCCCGCGCAAGGCCCCATGCCCCTCCTGAAGATCACCGCCGCCGGCATCGAATTCCTGGCGGAGACCCACCCCGATGCGCCGCAGACGACGGCCGCCTTCCTGAAGCTGCTGCCCTACCGCCAGAAGCTGATCCACGTGCGCTGGAGCGGCGAAGGCGTGTGGATCCCGCTCGGCGACTTCCAGCTGGGCGTGGGTTTCGAGAACCACACGAGCCATCCCTCGGTGGGCGACATCCTGCTGTACCCGGGCGGCTACAGCGAGACCGAGATCATCCTGGCCTACGGCGCCTGCAGCTTCGCGAGCAAGATGGGCCAGCTCGCCGGCAACCACTTCCTGACCGTCGTGCAGGGAAAGGAACGCCTGCGCGAGCTCGGGACCAAGGTGCTGTGGGAAGGGGCGCAGGACGTGCTGTTCGAGTTGCAGCAGGACTGAGCGCGCCCCTTCACGCCACCTGCGGAAGCTCCTCCAGCACGGCCAGGACGTTGCGCGCCGCGCCCACCCCCATGTTCACGTAGGCGTGGCCGGTCACGCCGCCGATGTGGGGACTGAGGATGATGTTGGGCTCGCCGTGGAACGGGTGGGGCGCCGTCATCGGCTCGACCGCGAAGCTGTCCAGCCCCGCCGCCGCGACCTGGCCCGAGCGCACGGCCGCGAGCAGCGCGGCCTCGTCCACGAGCCCGCCGCGCGCCGTGTTCACCAGCAGCACGCCCGGCTTGCAGGCGGCCAGCACCTGCGCGTCGACCAGGTTGCGGTTCTCCGGCGTGAGCGGGCAGTGCAGCGAGATCGCATCCGACTCGCGCCAGAGCGTGGCCAGGTCCACCCGGCGCACGCCGTCATCCGCTTGCGGCGCGAAGGGATCGTGGCCCAGCACCTGCATGCCCATCGCCTGGCAGATGCGCGCGAAGCGCTGGCCGATGGCGCCGAGGCCGACCAGGCCCACGGTGCGGCCGTGCAGCTCGATGCTCTTGTGCGTGGCCTTGTCCCAGTGGCCGGCATGCATGCGCGCGTTGAGCTGCACGACCGACTTGGCGCAGGCGAGCAGCAAGGCCATGGCCTGCTCCGCCACGGCCGCGGCGTTGGCCCCGGCGGCGGCGCGCACGGCGATGCCGCGCGCCTGGGCTGCGGCCTTGTCGATGGTGTCGGTGCCGCTGCCGTGCTTGGAGACGACACGCAGCGAAGGCGCCGCGTCCATCACCGCGGCGCCCACCTTGCCGTAGCGCACGATGATCGCCACCGGATCGTGCCGGCGGCACAGGCTCACGAGATCGTCCTCCTGCGGCGCCTTGCCGGCATAGACGACCTCGAAGTCCTTCAACAGGTCCAGCGCCTGGGGCGCGAGGTCCGCGCCCGTGACGAGGACCGCTCGCCGCGTGCTCACAGGCTCTCGCCTTCCTTCAGCACGCCGGCCGCGCGCAGCGCCGGCATCAGCCACGAGGCGCTGGTGTTGCCCTTGCGGATCTGCGCGATGCGCGCCGCCTCGTCCTCGACCTTCCTGCGCGCGAGCGGCAGCAGGGACTCCACGCGCTCGCGCTCGACCACCACCACGCCGTCCGCGTCGCCCAGCACCAGGTCGCCGGAGCGCACGGTGACGCCGCCGCAGCTGACGGGATGGCCGATGCGGCCCGGCACGTTCTTCGTCGGGCCGTTCGGGTTGCAGCCGACCGCGAAGACGGGGAAGTCCATCTCGTCGATCTCGAGGCTGTCGCGCGCGGCGCCGTCGATGACGACGCCGGCCAGGCCCAGCTGCTGGCAGGCCGTCATCATGATCGTGCCCATGAGCGCGGCGGTGCGGTCGCCCTTGCCGTCGATCACCAGCACGTCGCCGGGTTTCGCCAGCGCCATGGCCGCGTGGATCATCAGGTTGTCGCCGGGCCGCACGTCCACCGTGAGCGCCGGGCCGCACAGCTTCATGCGGGGCCGCAGGGGCGCGATGCGCCCGTGCAGCGCGCCGCGCCGGCCGGCCACGTCGGCCAGGATGGCGGCCTGGAATTCGGCCGCCTGCCGCACGAGTTGCGGCGATACGCGCTCGAAGTCGCGCAGGATGTCGGGAGTCATGGAACCTCAGTCGATCTTGGCGCCCGATTCGCGGACGATGCGGCCCCAGCGGGCGATGTCGTCGCGAATGAGCTTCGCGAATTGCTCGGGCGTGCTGCCGGCCACGTCGGCGCCCTGGCTGCCCAGCTTCTTGCGCAGCTCGGGATCCTGCAGCGCCTTGTTGATGTCGGCGTTGAACCTGGCGACGACGTCCTTCGGCAGGTTGGCCGGGCCCAGGATGCCGAACCACGTGACGGCCTCGAAGCCGGGGTAGCCGGATTCGGCGATGGTCGGGACCTGCGGCAGGTCGTCCGCCCGCTTCGACGCGGTGACGGCCAGCGCGCGCATCTTGCCGCTGCGGATGTGGCCCAGCAGCGTGGGGATGGACGACACGTACAGCTGCACCTGGCCGCTGATCACGTCGGTGGCACCCTGCGCCGCACCCTTGTAGGGGATGTGCGTCATCCTGATGCCGGCGGCTTTCTGGAAGGATTCGGTCGCGAGGTGCGCCACCGTGCCGTTGCCCGAGGTGGCGAAGTTGATGCTGCCCGGCTGCGCCTGAGAGGCCTTCACCACGTCGGCGAGCGTCTTGTACGGCGAATCGGCGCCGGTCACGATCACCAGCGGCGCGCTCGCCACCAGGCTGATGGGCGTGAGGTCCCTGGTCGGGTCGTACGGCAGCTTCGAGTACAGGGTCGGGTTGATCGCCAGGTTGCTGGTCTGTCCCATCACGAAGGTGTAGCCGTCCGCGGGCGCCTTGGCGCCGGCGTCCACGCCCAGGTTGCCGCCGGAGCCCGGCTTGTTGTCGACCACGAAGGTGTAGCCGGAATGCGCGACCTTGTTGGCCACCTCGCGGCTGATCAGGTCGGTGCCTCCGCCGGCCGGGAACGGAACGATGAGCCGAACGGGCTTGGCCGGCCAGCCCTGGGCCAGGGCGGCGGTACCGAGGACGGATGCGGCCGCCAGGGCCAGCGCGAATCGTCGGGAAAGTTGCATGGGTTGTCTCCGTGTGAGGGGCGCGCGGTTCGCGGCGCTGGCGCGGACTGTAGGTGCGCGTTGCACTCCGTACAATAGCGTTTCGCACAATGAACCAGGGTGCAGCATGCGCAACGCGACGAAAGAGGCAACGGAACAGGACGGCGGCGGCGTCGCCGCGGTCACGCGGGCGCTCGCGCTCATGGAAGCGTTCTCGGTCGGCGAGTCGGCGCTTTCGCTGGCGGAGTTGAGCCGCCGGGCCGGCATGCACAAGACCACGGCGCTGCGGCTCGCGCGCACGCTCGCCCTGTCGCAGTACATGGTGCAGACCGACGACGGCCAGTGGCGCCTCGGCCCGGCGGCAGGCTGGCTGGGCGCCCGCTACCAGGCCGGCTTCGACGTGAACAACGTGGTCGAGCCCGCGCTGCACCAGCTGGTGAAGGAAACGGGCGAGAGCGCGTCCTTCTACGTGCGCGAGGGCGACATCCGCTCCTGCGTCGCCCGCGTCGAGGGCCCCCGCTCGGTGCGCCACAACGTGCGCATCGGCGAACGCCTGCCGCTGAACAAGGGCGCCCCGGGGCGCGTCATCCTGGCGTTCAGCGGGGCGCGGGGCGAGCCCTACGAGGCGATCCGCGAACGCGGCTTCCACATCTCGCTGGGCGAGCGCGAGGCCGAGGTGGCGAGCGTGGCGGCGCCGGTGTTCGGCCTCAACTGGCGGCTGCTGGGTTCCATGTGCATCTCGGGGCCGAGTTCGCGGCTGAGCGAGGCGATGCTGCGCAAGCACGCGAAGAGCGTGATCGCCGCGGCCAACCAGCTCTCCTACGCGCTGGCGGGCAGCCGCTCGGCGGCGACGCCGGCGGCGGTGTCGCGCTGGCATCCGTGACGCGGCAGGCCGCCCGTCACGCGCGCGAACGCCGACGCGCAGGCGGCGTGCGCGGCTCGGGCGGCGCGAGCGTCCCCGAGGCCGCTGCGCGCAGCAGCCGCTGGAAGCTCGGGCACTCCGCGTGGCTGGGCTCCGGGCACACGGCCGCGTGCTTGAGGCCTTCGCTCATGGCCTTCAGGCGGCGGATGGTTCCGTCGATCTCGCGCGCCTTCGCCGCGAGCATGCCGCGGTCGATGCTCGGCCGGCCCTGGGGCGAGAACATCGCGCCGATCTCGTCCAGCGAGAAACCGGCCGCGCGGCCCAGCGCGATCAGGGCCAGCTGCTCCAGCACGCCGGGCGCGAAGCGTCGCCGCAGGCCGTCGCGGCCCACGGAGGCGATGAGCCCCTTCTCCTCGTAGAAGCGCAGCGTCGAGGCCGGCAGCCCCGAGCGCTTCGCGACTTCGGCGATGTCCATGCGGGAACCCCTTGACTTCAAGTCGACTTGAATTCCTATCCTGCCCGCATCGCTTTCCAACGTCAACGAGGTGAACTCATGAACCCACTCGCGGAACCCGCGGCGCGCACCGTGCTCATCGGCATGGGCGCCACCCTCTTCATGGACGCCTGGCTGTTGCTGCTGCAACGGCTGAAGGTGCCCACGCTCGACTTCGCCTTCATCGGCCGCTGGGTCGTGCACGGCGTGCGCGGGCGGTGGCGGCACGAGGCGATTGCGAAGGCGCCCGCGGTGCGCGGAGAACTCGCCTGGGGCTGGGCGACGCACTACGCGACCGGCATCGTGTTCGCGGCCGTGCTGGTGGCCTTGTACGGCACGGCATGGCTGCGCCAGCCCAGCCTGCTGCCGGCGCTCGCCGTCGGCATCGGCAGCGTCGTCGCGCCCTGGTTCCTGATGCAGCCGGCCATGGGCGCGGGCATCGCCTCCTCGCGCACGCCGGCGCCCGGGCGCAACCGCCTGCGCAGCCTCGCCAACCACACCGTCTTCGGCCTGGGCCTTTACCTGGCCGCCGTCCTCATCGAAAGCATGCAATGAAGAAACTCGCCCTCGTCCATCACAGCGGCCACGGCCACACCGCGCACATCGCGCAGCACGTCGCCGACGGCGCCCGCCGCGTCGCGGGCGTCGAAGTCCATGTCCTGCGCGCCGAGGAAGTCGCGCGCGATCCCCGCGCGCTGCTCGCCTACGACGGCATCGTGCTGGGTTCGCCCACCTACCTTGGCGGCGTCTCGGGCCCGTTCAAGTCCTTCATGGATGCGACCGGCGGCCTCTGGGCGGCGCAGGCGTTGAAAGGCAGGCTGGCCGCCGGGTTCACGGTGTCGTCGCTGCCCGCCGGCGACAAGCAGTCCACGCTGCTGTCCATGTTCGTCTTCGCGATGCAGCACGGGATGGTCTGGATCGGCAATCCCATCCTGCCCGAGCAGCATCGCGGCGTGCCCTACGAGGAAGCGGCCAACCGGCTGAACTCCTGGTCGGGCCTGATGGCCCAGGCCGGCCATTCCGCGCCGGCCGACGCCTTCGCGCCCGGCGACGTCAAGACGGCGCGGATGTTCGGGGAGAACTTCGCGCGGGCGCTGCGGCGGATGGACTGCGGCGCGCAACGCGCGGAGGCGCTGGAGGCCACCGCATGATCCCCGCTCGCTTCGCACCCGCGCTGTTCGGACTGGTCCTGTCCGGGCTGATGTCCCTCGTGGTGCAGCGGCTCGTGTCCGACGCGTCAGTCCGCCGCTTCGAAGGCCGCGCGGAAGGCGGCGCAGAACGCGGGTGAGCCGCTCAGCGTGAGGGTCACGGTCGTGAGCGATGCCCCTGGCGCCCCGAGCACGACCGCGCTGCCGTCGAATGCGACGTCCAGCGACGTGTCCGGCTCCGCGGTCGCGTGCAGGGCGTAGTCCCAGTCGCCCTCGTCCTGCAGCGCGCCGGCCGGGCCGAAGGCGTCGCCGGCCCAGCGCAGCACGGCCGAGATCTCCTCCAGCAGTTCGGGCAGGCGCTGCGGCGCGACGCAGGCCATCGCGTCGAAGCTGCAGCGGCCCGAGTCTTCCTCGCTGGTGTCGAAGTCCAGGTAGCGCAGTCGCATGGTCCCGGCATCATGCCGCGAAAGCGGAGAATGCAGGCGTGGCCGGCCCCGACGCTTTCCTCGGCATCCTGATGCTCGACACGCGCTTTCCGCGCCCGGTCGGCGACGTCGGCAACGCGGAGACCTTCACGCGTGCCGGCATTCCCGTGCGCTTCGCGACGGTCCGCGGCGCCTCGCCGCAGCGGATCGTGCGGGAGAGGGATCCTCAACTGCTGCAGCCCTTCGTGGACGCGGCCCGGCAACTCGAGCGCGAAGGCGCGGCGCTGCTCTCCACCAGTTGCGGCTTCCTCGCTGCCTGGCAGCCTTTGCTCGCGAGGGCCGTGTCGATTCCGGTGATCACTTCCAGCCTGCTTCAGGCGAGGCGTTTCGCAAGCCCAGGCATCCTGACCATCGATGCCGCCTCGCTCGATCCCGCGGTCCTGCAGGGCGCTGGCGTGCCTCCCGACACGCCGGTGCAAGGCGTGGCGCCTGGCAGCGAATTCCATCGGCGCATCCTCACGGACGAAGAGACGATGGACCTGCGGCAGGCCGAAGCGGACGTGGTTTCAGCGGCACGGGAGCTGGTGCGACGCCATCCCGGCGTGACCGACATCGTCCTGGAGTGCACCAACATGCCGCCCTACCGGAAGGCGATCGCGCGCGCGACGGTCCGCGAGGTGCATGACATCGAGACGCTGCTGCTGCAGCAATGGGCGGCGCTCGCCACGGGGTGAGCGCCGGTGGCCCTCCAGGCTCAACCTCTCACCGCCTGGCTCGCCGCATGCGCCAGCATCAGCAGCTTCGCGTCTTCGCCGAAGTGCCCGACCAGCTGCACGCCCAGCGGCAGCCCGGCCCGCCCGCGTCCCGCGGGAAAGCACACGCAAGGCAGGTGCAGCAAGGTCCACAGCGCGCCGAAGCGCGGGGAGCCCGAATCCTGGAGGCCCGTTTCCGCTTCGCCGTCGGCGGCCGGGTAGAGCAGCGCGTCGTGTTCGCGGTACAGCGCGGCGAAGCTCTGCCGCGCGTGTTCGGCCGCGCGCCGCAAGCCGACGTATTCCTCCCACGAAACCTCCACGCCGCCGGCCAGGCGCGCCGTCAGCCGCGGGCTCAACGCGTCGGCGAAATGCAGGCGCTCGTGCCCCAGCGCGCGGCGCGCCTCGAAGGCCACGATGCGCGGCTGCGCCTCGGCCAGCGCTTCCAGCTCCGGCGGCAGCGCGACGCGCTGCACCTGCATGCCCGCGCGCTCCATGGCAGCCGCCGTGCGTTCGACTGCGTCCACCATGTCAGCGGAAGCATGCGCCCATTGCGCCGACGTGCACACGGCGATCTTCGCGCGCCCGCCTTCCATGGCGGGCAGCGGACGGCCGGCAAGAGCGAAGGCGAAGAAGGCGGCGTCCGCGACGTTGCGCGCCAGCAGGCCCACCGTGTCGTGCAAGGGGCTCAGCGCCTTCATGCCGGCGCAGCTGATCAGGCCTTGCGTGGGCTTGTAGCCGACGACGCCGCAGTAGGCGGCGGGCCGGATGATCGAGCCCGTCGTCTGCGTGCCGAAGGCGACGGGCACCATGCGATCGGCCACGGCGGCCGCCGAACCGCTGGACGACCCGCCGGGCGTGCGCGAGAGATCGAGGGGATTGCGCGTGGCCGCCGGCGTCTGCGTTCCGAATTCGCTGGTGGCCGCCTTGCCCAGGAGGACCGCCCCCTGCTCGCCCGCCTGCGCGACGCAGGCCGCGTCGGCCGCGGGACGGTGCCCCGCATAGATGGGCGAGCCGTAGGCGGTGGGCAGCGAGGCGGTGTCGAGCAGGTCCTTGGCCGCGAACGGCAGCCCCTGCAGCAGCCGGCGGCGCGGAGCGGCATCGGCCGCGCGCGCGGCCTGCAGCGCGGCGGCCGGGTCGAGCGCCGCGAAGGCGCGCACGTCACCGTCGCGCGCCTCGATGCGCTCGAGGCAGGAGCGCACCAGCGCCTCGCTGGTGAGCCGCCCTTCCTCCATCGCGCGCACCTGTTCGACCGCGGTCCACTCGCGGGGCTGGCTTGCCGTCATCGAGGACTCACTCCAGCGTGATGTGCGCGTCGCGAATCACCTTGGCCCAGCGGGTCCGCTCGCCGGCGACGAAGTCGGTGAACGCCTTCGGCGCCTGCGGATCGGGTTCGGCGCCGAGGCCCCGCAGCTGCGCGGCGACGGCGGGATCCTTGAGGATCTTCACGACTTCGCGGTTCAGCCGATCGACGACGGCGGGCGGCGTGCCCGTGGGCGCGAACAGGCCGAACCAGCCTTCCACCACGTAGTTGGCGATGCCTGCTTCCTGCATCGTCGGCACCTCGGGCAGCAGCGCGGAGCGGCTGGGGCTGGTCACGGCCAGCGGCACGAGCTTGCCGGAGCGGATGTGCGGCAGGCACACCGGCAGGTTGCAGAACATGACCTCGACGCGGCCGGCCAGCAGGTCCTGCAGCGCGGCGTTCATGCCCTTGTAGGCGACGTGCACCATGTCCTTGCCCGTGATGGACTTGAACAGTTCCGCCGAGAGGTGCTGGCTGCCGCCCGCGCCGCCCGAGCCGTAGTTCAGCTTCTTCTTGTCCAGGAGCGCGACGAGTTCCTTCACGCTGCGGGCCGGCACGCTCGAGTGCACCACCAGCACGTTGGCCACGCTGGCCAGGTTGGTGATGCCCGTGAAGTCGCGCTGCGGGTCGAAGCGCAGGTTGTCGTACAGGCTGGGATTGATCGCGTTGGTGCTCGCGGGGCCCACCAGCAGCGTGTAGCCGTCCTTGGGCGCGGCAGCGACCTGCGCGGCACCGATGTTGCCGCCGGCGCCCGGCTTGTTCTCCACCACGACCGGTTGGCCCAGCACGGGCGACAGGCGCTGGCCGACGACGCGCGCCAGCGTGTCCGTCAGGCTGCCGGGCCCGAAGGGCACCACCATCGTGACCGGCCTGGCCGGATAGCTGCCGGCCTGCGACCAGCCGGCGGCGGGCCACAGCAGCAGCGGCGAAAGGGCGGCGGCGACCAGCGCGCGCCAGCGGTTCCTGCAAGTCATGGGCGAGGCTCCAGAACGATCCAGCGGACGGAGGTCCGCTGCAGACGGGGGCATCGTAGGAAGGGGGTATTGATACGTCCAATATCTTTTTCGTCCGGATCCAGTGCCAAAATGCCTCAATGGCCCTGCCCCTGGACTTGCTGCGCTACTTCGTCGCCGTCGCCGAGGAACTGCACTTCGGCAGCGCGGCCGAGCGCCTGCGCATGACGCAGCCGCCGCTGAGCCAGCGCATCCGGCAGCTCGAAGCCGCGCTCGGCACGCAGCTCTTCACGCGCACGACGCGCTCGGTGCGCCTCACGCCGGCCGGTGAAGTGCTGCTCGCGCGGGCCGGGGCGCTGCTGCGCGCGGCCGGCGACGCGGAGGAGGCGATCCGCCGCGCGGCGCGCGGGGACACCGGGCACCTGCGGCTGGGGTTCACCAGCAGTTCGGCCTATCGCGTGCTGCCGGAGGTGCTCGCGCGCTTCACGGCCGCCTGGCCCGCGAGTTCGCTCGAGCTGAGCGAGCGTGTCTCGGTCGAGCTCCTGGAAGACCTGCGCATGCGCCGCATCGACGTGGCGCTGCTGCGCCTCGGCGCGCTGGACGGCGGCAGCGACCTGGACACGCAGCCCGTGCAGGAGGAAGCGATGGTGCTGGCCCTGCCCCGGAACCATCCCTTGCAGGCATTCAAGTCGGTCGACGTGCGCCGGCTGGACGGCCTGCCGCTGGTGGGGTTCTCCGCGGCGCAGTCGCCCTACTTCCGCGCGGTGCTCGAGTCCATCTTCGGCGCTGCCGGCGTGCGGCCGCGGGTCGTGATGGAGAGCGTGCTGCCGACGCTGCTCGCGCTGGTGGAGGCCGGCATGGGCGCCGCCATCGTGCCGGCGTCGGCGCAGGTGCTGCGCGCCGGCGGCGTCGCCTACCGGCCGCTGCGCGGCGGCGGTCCGGCCGCGCGCGCCGTGCTCCACTGCGTCACGCGCTCCGGCGAATCCACGCCGGTGGTCGGCAACTTCATCGCGGCGCTGCGGGCCTGAGGCATGACGGTGGATCCACCGGTCCGCCTCGCCGAACCCGCGGACGCCGAGGACATCGCGGCGCTGTCGCGCGACCTCATCGAGCGGGGCCTGCCCTGGAACTGGCGCCCGGGCCGGGTTCGCCGGGCGATCGGCAACGCCGACACCAACGTGGCTGTCGTCCGCATGGACGGCGTCCTCGTCGGCTTCGGCATCATGGAATACCTGGAAGAGGACGCCTACCTCGCCCTGCTGGCCGTGCGCGACACGCACCAGCGGCGCGGCATCGGCAGCGCACTGGTGCGCTGGCTCGAAGGGTCCGCGCGCGTCGCGGGAGCGCGGCGCATCCGCCTCGAGGCGAGGCTCGACAACGTGCCGGCACGCAACTTCTACAACGAGCTGGGCTACCACGAGATCGCGATCCGCCGCGGCCGCTACAGCGACGGCGTGGACGGGGTGCTGCTCGAAAAGTGGCTTCGCGATCCCGGGGAAACCTGAGGCGCGCGGAGGCGGCGCTCAAAGCCCGATCAGGACGACGGGCGCTACCCCGTCCGCCAGCATGCCCAGCGCGGCGGCCGCGGCCTGGCTCACGTCGATGATGCGGTCGCGCACGTGCGGGCCACGGTCGGTGATGCGCACGACCACCTCGCGGCCGTTGCTCGTGTTGCGCACGAGGACGCGGGTGCCGAAGGCGAGCGTCCGGTGCGCGGCGGTGAAGGCGTTCATGTCGAAGCGCTCGCCGCTCGCGGTGCGCCTGCCCTGGAAGCCCGGGCCGTACCACGACGCCTTGCCGCGGCCGAGTTCCGCGCGCGACGAAGCCCCCGCCGCGTCGGTGTCCGGGCCGGCGCGATCGGATGTCGTGGAACAGCCGGCGAGCAGCGACAGGACGAGGCCCAGCGCCCAGCCGGACCGAAGGACGCTCGCGACGCCCGCGCGCATCGTGCTCAGAAGGGCTGCGTCGCCCGGAACACCGGCTCCTGGCGAACGAACTGGACGCGCTCGTTGCCGGCGGGGCGGATCACCACCGTGCCGGCGATCTTGTCGTGCCAGCCCTGCTTCTTGCGATCGAGCGCGATCCACAGGAAGCCGACGCAGAACGGCAGCGTGGAAAGGATGTAGCCCACGTAGCGCAGCAAGGCCTTGCCCGGCCCCACGGCGCCGCCGGTCCTGGCATCGACCACCTTTGCCGACATGGCCATCTTGCCGGGCGTCGCGCCCTTCCAGACCCAGAAGGCGATCACCGCCACGGCCGGAAAGACGACGTTGATCAATACGTCGGCCGGGCCCTGGTACAGGTTGTCGTCGGGCGACATGTAGTAGCCGTACACCGCGATCGTCAGCGGCGCGGTGATGATGACCTGCAACAGGATGTCAATGAGGCTCGCCACCACCCGGGGCCAGAAGCCGACGTACTCCAGTTCTTCGCTCATGCGTGCTCCTCCCTCGCCGCATTCTCGCGAAGAAGCCGGGGGACTACGGCGCCTGGAACGCGATCTGGTGCCGCTGCCCGATGACCGGCACCTTGGGCAGGTCGGCCGGTCCCTTCACTTCGCGGTCCACCTCACGGAAGAACGACTCCGCGTGGGCGGGCGCATCGAAGATGATCATGCGCGCCGGTGACTGCGACGCCCCGCTGAACCCGTGCAGCGTGCCCGCGGGCGCGTAGACGAAGTCGCCCGCGCCCACGCGCTGCTCGGCGCCCGAGAGCGAGAACGCGACCTCGCCGGCGACCACGTAGTAGGCCTCGTCCCAGGGGTGCGCGTGGGGCGGCGGCCCCGCGCCTTCGGGGAGTTCCACCTCCATGAGGGACCACTGCCGGTCCGTGCGGTCCGCCGTGCACAGGAACTTCACGCCTGCGCCCATGACCCGGAGGGCTTCGCCCTCGCCCGACCTGACCACCATCTGCTGCCTGTCCATGGGACCTCCTTGGGAAGATGCCTGGTGATGTCATACACTATGACACCATGACAGCCCCCATGGCAAGCAGGATTCCGACGAGCGCGGCCCCATCGGCGCCGCAGAGCCTGAAGGACCGGCAGTACGCCATGACCCGGCGCGTCCTGCTCGACGCCATGGTCGAGCATCTTTCCTCGGGCAGCCCGGCCGACCTCACGATGCGCGCCATCGCCCGCCGCGCCGGCGTGGCCGAGCGCACGATCTTCCGCCACTTCGCCTCCCGCGACGAACTGCTCGACGCGCTGGCCATGGAGGTGGCGCTGCGGCTGGAACTGCCGCCGCTGCCGGACTCCGTCGAGGCGCTGGCCGCGGCGCCGCAGGCGCTGTACCGGGCCTACGAGGCGCATGCGCGGCTCACGCAGGCGGCGCTGCATTCGGAGCTGTTCGACCGCATCCGCCAGACCGTCGCCCGGGAGCGCTGGGACGCGATCCGCCGGCTGCTCGATGCCTGGGCGCCCCGGCGCAGCGAGCGCGAGCGCGCCTACGCCGCCGCGAACATCCGCCACATGCTGTCGGCGAGCACGTGGAACTACTACCGCAGCTACTTCCAGTTCTCGCTGAAGGACAGCATCGCCGCTGCGGAGCAGGCGATCCGCGACGCGTTGCGCGGGCTGGAGGGCTGAGGGACCGGCCGGCCCTGCGGGCAGATAAGGAAACCCTATCAGTCCGCGCAGAAAGTTCATTTATCGGCGCTGCGCGGCGGAACTAGCATGGCCGCGACGCGACCCGCGTCTCCACGCCCCGAGGAGGATTCCCGTGCCCCGCATCGCCCGTCCCCTGTTCGCCGCAGCCGCGCTGCTGGCCGCCACGCTGCCGGCCCAGGCGCAGACCGTCCTGACCGTTTCCATCTGGGTGCCTGCCTCGGTTCCCCTGAGCATCGCCACGCACCAGTGGTGCGACCTGCTGCAGAAGAACACGGCGGGCAAGATGCGCTGCAACATCCTGCCGCGCGCCGTCGCCAACCCGCCCGGCACCTACGATGCGATCAAGTCGGGACTGGCCGACGTGTCCTTCGCCGTGCCGGGCTACACCCCCGGCCGCTTCGTGCTGCCGCAGGTGGCGGAGTTCCCCTTCCTGGGCGACTCGGCCGAGGCCATGTCGGTCGCCTACCAGCGCGTCGCGTCCCGCCACCCGGCGTTCGCGCAGGAGCTGCGCGACGTCCACGTGCTCGCCTGGTTCACCGACGCGCCCGGCATGCTGCTCAACACGAAACGCCCGGTGACGCGGCTCGAGGACCTCGAAGGCCTCAAGTGGCGCATCGGCGGCGGCCTCGTCAACGACATCGCCAACGCGCTGGGCATGAACGGCACGCTCAAGCCGGCGACCGACACCTACGAGCTGCTGTCGGGCGGCGTCATGGACGGCACCCTGTTCCCCGCGGACGCGGTGGAGCCCTTCAAGATCGACAAGCTGGTCAAGTGCGCGACCGCGATCCCCGGCGGCCTGTACAACACGAGCTTCGTCTTCGTCATGAACAAGGCGCGCTACGACAAGCTGACGCCGGAAGAGAAGAAGGCCGTCGACGCCGTCTCCGGCGAAACGGCCGCCCGCCTGTTCGGCCGCGAATGGGACAAGGCCGACCGGCGCGGCATGGCGCTGATGCAGGCCAACGGCGTGCAGATCACCAGGGCGGATGCCAACTTGGTCGGCCAGATCAAGGCGCGCATCGCGCCGCTGGAGGCGAAGTGGGTCGAGCGCGCGAAGGCCAGGGGCCTGGCCGATCCGGCGAAGGTGCTGTCGGAGCTGCGCTCGGAGATCGCGAAGGCTTCCCGCTAGTGTCCGCGCCGTCTTCCGCCGGCGTGCACGGCGCGATCGAGGAAGCGACGATCGCCGGCGTGCACGCGGCCTTCCGCGCAGGCTCGCTCACCTGCAGGCAGCTGGTGGCCGCCTACCTCGCGCGCATCGCCGCGTATTCGGAGCAGGGGCCCCGGCTCAACGCCTTCATCAACCTCAACCCGTCGGCGCTGCAGGAGGCGGAGGCGCTCGACTCGGAATTCCGCGCGACCGGCCGCTTGCGGCCGCTGCATGGCGTGCCCGTCACGCTGAAGGACAGCATCGAGACCGCGGGCATCCCGACGACCGCCGGATCGGCGCTGCTGCGCGACTCGGTCCCGGAGAAGGACGCCTTCCTCGTCGTCCGGCTGAAGCAGGCCGGCGCCATCATCCTCGGCAAGAACACGCTGGGCGACCTGTCCGGGTCCAGCTACAGCACGATCGTGGGCATCCCTCGCAATCCCTACGACCCGCGGCGGGTGCCGGGCGGATCGAGCAGCGGCAGCGGCGTCGCCGTCGCCGCAAACCTCACGCTCGTGGCGGTGGGAGAAGACACGCTCACTTCCGTGCGCACGCCGGCCGCGCTCACGAACATCGTGGGGCTGCGCCCCACCACCGGGCTGGTCAGCGCGGGCGGGCTGGTGCCGCGCAAGGTCGGCATCGACACGGCCGGGCCGATGGCGCGCACCGTCAGGGACGCCGCGCTGCTGCTGAATGCGATCGCGGGACCCGACCCCGCCGACGCCTTGTCCCTGCGCACTTTCGAGCGGCATCCGGCGAAGGACGGCGGCGGCTATGGGGACTTCACGCGCTTCCTCGCGAACGACGTGCTGGAAGGCGCCCGCATCGGCGTCGGCCGCGATTTCTTCGGCGGCGACCCGGAGATCGATGCGCTCGCGGAGGCGGCCGTGGCGAAGATGCGTGGGCTCGGCGCCGACGTCGTCGACGTGCGCTTCGATCCGCAGTTCTTCGAGCGGTACGTGCAGAACGCGCTGCGCGACGTGATGCCGGTCCTGATGTATCCGTTCCGCGAGGTGTTCGAAGCCTACCTGGCGAAGCTCGCGCCGGGCGTGCCGAAGACGGTGGAGGAATGGGTCCGCCTGTACGAGACGGAAATCGCGGCATCGGCTTTCCCGCCCGAGCGGGCGCGGCCCTCGCAGGCCATCCTGGTGCTGAAGGAAGCGCTCGCGCATTCCTCGGCCGAGCCCGCCTACCAGCGGATGGTCCAGGAGACGCTGCCCCTGCTCACGCGCGAGAAGCGCGCCCTGTTCGACCGCAACGGCGTCGACGCGATCGTCATGCCCTACCAGCCGATGTTCGCGGAACCCATCGTCACGCCCATCGAGGAGCAGAAGGACCCGGCCTTCGTCGCGGCGCCGGGAAAGGTGGCGCCGAATTCCATCGCCGGCTACGGGTCGGAGGGCTTCCCCATGATCGTGGTTCCCATGGGCTTCGGCACGCTGGGCCTGCCGATGGGCCTCGCGATCATGGGCCGGCCGTACGACGACGGGAAGATCCTGGGCTACGCGTACGCGTACGAGCAGGCGACGCGGCATCGGCGGGCGCCGGTGTTGGAGGGCTAGGCGCGGAGAGCTCGCTCAGCACTTCCTCGGTGTGCTCGCCCGGCGCAGGGAGGTCCAGGCGCAGGCCCAGCCGCTCGCCGTCGAAGGCGATGGGCAGCGCGGGGACCGCCGTCTTGCGGCCGTCCTGCAGCGTGATCGGGATCATGCCGCCGCCGCTGTTCAGGTGCGGGTCCTCGAACAGGTCGGACGGGTGGGCGATGCGCGCGAAAGGCAGGCCCGCCTGCTCGCACAACTGCTCCAGTTCGGCGAAGGTGTGCCGCGACAGCAGCCGCGCCACCAGCGGGATCAGCGTTTCGCGCGCCTGCGCGCGCAGCTTGTTGGTCCGGTACGCCTCCACCTGCAATTCCGGTTCGCCCAATGCGGCGGTGAAGATCTCCCACTGGCGTTCCGTCACCACGCCGATGAAGATGGCGATGCCGTCGCTCGTCTGGAAGACGTCGTAGACGCCCCAGGCCCGCTTGCCGGCGGACATCGGCACGGGCTGCACCCCGGTCACCGCGTGCTGCAGCATGTGCGTGGACACCAGCCACGCGGCGTTCTCGAACAGGCCGCTCTGCACGTGCTGGCCGCGGCCCGTGGCGTCGCGCTGGCGCAGCGCCGCCATGATGGCGACGGCACCGAACATGCCGCCCATCATGTCGTTGACCGGCGCGCCGGCGCGCAAGGGGCGGCCGACGGGGCCGGTCATGGTGGCCAGCCCGCTCATCATCTGCACCACCTCGTCCAGCGCGGTGCGGTGTTCGTAGGGGCCCGCGAGGAAGCCCTTGAGGGAGCAGTAGACGAGCCGCGGGTTGCGCGCGCGCAGCGATTCGTAGTCCAGCCCCTTGCCGGCGAGCGCGCCGGGACGGAAGTTCTCGATCAGCACGTCGGCGGTTTCGGCCAGGCGAAGCGCGGCGGCGCGGCCCTCCTCGCTTTCCAGGTCGAGGATGACGCTCTTCTTGTTGCGGTTGCAGGCCGCGAAGAAGCCGGCGCCCGAGCTCACCAGGTAGCGCGTCGGGTCGCCCGGCCGGTCGGCGGACTTGCCGGGCGGCTCCACCTTGATCACCTCGGCGCCCAGGTCGGCCAGCAGCAGCCCGCACGAGGGCCCCATGATCATGTGCGTCAGTTCCATCACGCGGATGCCGGCGAGCGGCAGCGGCATGGCGTTTTCGGAAGGAGGTGCGGATGCAGTCACTGCCGTTCTCTGCGCCGAAGGCGGCGGTCGGATCATTCTAGGGATTCGCCGGTGCTCAGCCGCCCACCTGCGAAGCAAGCAGCGACACCAGGTACAGCCCCAACCCGATCGCGCCGCCCACGAAGGTGCCGCTGATGCGGATCGTCTGCAGGTCGCGGCCGATGCTGTGCTCCACCTCTCGAGCCATGTCGCGCGCGTCCCAGCGCTGGACGGTGTCGCGGATGTGGGTGGTCAGGAAGCGCGCGAATTCCGGCGCGGCGCCGCGCGCGGCGTCCTCGAGGTGCGCGTCGAGCTCCGCGCGCAGGGCGGGGTCCTGCGCGAGCCGTTCGCCGAGCCACCCGCTCGCCTCGCGGATCCTGGCGTGGAGCACCGAGTCGGGCCGCTGCAGGTCGGCCGCCATCCACGTGCGCAGCGATCCCCACAGGCCGTCGAGATAGGCGCCGAAGGCCTCGTCCTCCAGCAGGTAGCGCTTGATCTCCTCGCCCTTGCCGCGCATGACGGGGTCGGCCTCCAGCCGCAGCACGAGCGCCGCGACCGCGGCATCGAAGCCGGTGCGCAGTTCGTGCGCGCGGTTCGCACGCACCTGTTCCAGCAGGCGGCGCACCGCGCGCGCGGCGAGCGCCGCGGCGTTGTCGCCCAGCCATTCGGTGGGCAGGATCTTCGCGCGCATGGGGTGGTCGGAGCGGATCCAGTCGACGATGCCCTGCGCGATCGCTTCGCGTCCCGCCTCGCTCTCCACCAGCTTGAGCAGGTGCGCGAGCATGCGATCCAGCAGTTCCTGGTGCCGGCCCTGGTCCGTGAGCGTCCGCAGCACGCCAGCCGCGGTGCCGGACAGGTCCACCTTGCCGACGGCCGTCTGCGCGGCATCGCGGATCGCCTGGCGCACGTGGTCTTCGTCCACGAGCCGCAGCGCCGCGGCCACCGTGACGACGACGTGGTCCGCCAGCCTGCCCTGGTTGCCGGCCTGCGCGAGCCAGTGCGCCGCGCGCGCGGCGGGGTCGTTCTGGCGAATGAGCGTGGCCAGCGACTCCGCGTCGAGGAACTTCTCCTCGATGAAGGACGCGAGGTTGATGGCGATGCGGTCCTTGTTGCGCGCGAGCACGTCGGTGTGGCGCGTGAAGTAGGGCACGCCGGTCGGGATGCGGCGGAACAGCGCCGACACGGCGAACCAGTCGGCCAGCCCGCCGACGAGCGCCGCCTCCGTGCAGGCGCGCAGGCCCAGCGTCCACGCGTCCGGCGGCAGCACGAGCGTGAGGAGGAACAGCGCTGCGGCACCCAGCAGCAGGAGCAGCGCCCTGCGCTTGGCCCGGGCGAGCTCGGACGTGCGGTCCTCGGCCATGGTCTCCGTGGGCCGCGCCTCAATCGCGCGGCGTGACGCGCGTCGCCAGCGGCTGCGGCTGGTATTCGGGGCGGAAGCGGCAGCCCGCGCCGTAGGTCGTCTCGAAGGCTTGGCAGCGCTGCGCGATGCCTTCGGCCGTGGGCTTCGCGCCGCTCCGTGCCCACTGCGTGAGCGCCTCCAGCAGCGTCACATAGGTCGCATCGCTCAGGTAGCTGTGCACGCGATCGGACGTGAAGACCTGCACGAGGTGGTCCGCGGTTCCGGCGCGCGCCATCGTTTCGCGGAAGGTGTGTTCCATCTCCACGAAGGCCGTCGGGTCGTCGATCGCGTGCACCGTGAGCACCGGCACCGGGATGCGCCCGTCGGGGTCGGTGTCGGCGCCGAAGCGCGCCACGGCGGCGGGGTCCGCGGCGTAGCGGCCCACCACGGCGTTGAGCCCCGCGTCGTCGGCCGAGCCGCGGTAGCGCGCGCCGACGTTGCCGAACACGTTGCGCCCGCCCATGCGCTGCGCGATGTCCTGGAAGTGCCAGGTGCCCCAGGCCAGGTGGCCCGGGATGGACGCGGCGGGAATCTTCAGCACGCGGGTGATCGTCTCCACCTTGTACTGCTGCTCCGCCGTGCGCTGCGCCGCCGGCTTGTCGAGCCCCAGGCACGCGTCGACGCGCTGCCGCAGCTCGGCGCGCGTGAGCTTCGCGCCTTCCGGCAGGCCCATCCACAGCGGGTACGGCGCTTCCTCCGCGCGCGGATGGTTGCCGCACAAGGCTTGGTAGATCACGCGCAGGTCGAGCCGGAAGTCATAGGCGCGCGTGCCGCCCGCGAGCACGCCGCTGGACAGCAGCACGGCGTCGTAGGGCCGCCGGCCCTGGCCGTCGTCCGTGTACACCGAAGCGCCGACCGCCGCGACGGACGCCCCCCAGGACTGCCCGTGCAGGACGGTGAACTTCGGCTGCGCCACGTGGCGCAGGAAGATGCGGCGCAGGCGCTCGGTGTCCTCCGCCGCCGCGTGCACGGCCACGCCGCCCTGGTGGAAGCTGGAACCGGCCCATGCATAGCCGGCCTTCACGACGACGGCCCAGCGTTCGAGGTCGGCGACGCTGCGCGCCAGCGTGGGCGCGCCCAACGCCGGGCCGCCATGCGCGTGCAGCACCAGCGTGCCGTTCCACGCCGCGGGCATCGCCACGACGTAGAAGGCGCCGGCGGCGTCGCGGCCTTGGAGGCAGCGCGTCGCGGCAGGCACCTCCTTGGGACACGCCATCGCCACAGGGGCCGGCTCGCCGGCCACGTCGGGGAGCGCGGACGGGTTCCGCGGGGCGGAGGCGCAGCCCGCGAGGAGCAGTGCGCAGGCAAGGGAAAAGGCGAGTCGCATGGGGTGGTCCGGCGAAAGAGAAGCCGAGTTTCGCCGATGCGGCGCGGCCCGGGGGCCGCGACTGGGGAGCTCAGGCCGCGAGCTGCGCGGGGCCCGGCTGCCGCGGCAGGACCAAGCGGAAGGTCGTGCCGCCCGGCGAGGAGTCGACCTCCAGGCCGCCACCGTGGGCGAGCGCGATCGCCTTGGCGATGAAGAGCCCGAGCCCCAGGCCTTCGCCGCGGCGGCCGTGGTGCCGGCCCGAACGGAAGGGTTCGAAGATGCGCGGCATGACCTCGCCGGGGATGCTGCCCTGGTTGTGCACTTCCACGGTGACGCGCTCGGCGTCGCCCGTGAGGCGCAGCCGCACCGGCGAGCCGGGCTCGCCGTGCTGCACCGCGTTGGACGTGAGGTTGGAGATCGCCTGCAGGATGCGGTGCTCGTCCCATGCGCCGCGGCCGTCGGCCTCGCAATCGAACGTGATCTCGCGCCCCTTCGCGATGCCGCGCACTTCCTCCACGATGTTCTGGCACAGCGCGCGCAGGTCCGTGGGCGCGGGGTCCACGGAAATGCCGGTGCCTTCGCGCTCGCGCGCGAGATCCAGCAGGTCGCCGACGATGTGCTGGATGCGCCCGACGGCGCGCGTGACCACTTCGGCCTGCTTCTTCGCGCCGGCGCCGGCGTCGGGCGTGCGGGCCAGCACATGCGCGGCGAGCTGGATGCTGTTCAGCGGATCCCGGATGTCGTGGCTCACGATGGCCAGGATCCACTTCTCGAAATCGCGGGCGAGCTCCAGCTGCTCGCGCGTGTGCTGCTGCTGCGCGTCCTGCGCGCGCCGCCGCTCGTCCACGTCCACGCAGCTGCCGACGAAGCCGACGAACGCGCCCTCGTCGTCCACGCACGGCACGCCGCGGTCGAAGATCCACCGGAACGCGCCGTCATGGCGGCGCAGGCGGTATTCCATCTCGAAGGGCTGGCGGCGCTGGAAGTGGTCCAGGTAGTGCGCGACGCAGCGCTGCAGGTCGTCCGGGTGCACGCCTTCGGCCCACCCGTCGCCCATCTCCTGCGCCATGCTCCGCCCGGTGAAGGCGAGCCAGGTCTCGTTGAAGTAGTCGCACCTGGCGTCCAGCCCCGAGCGCCAGACCATCACCGGCGCATGCTCCACGAGCAGGCGGTATTCCGCGGGCGAGAGCGGCCGGTCCATCGGCTCAATATGCCACACGCGGCAGGCGTCCGTGGCGGCGCGTACGGTCGAGTTGCATCGCCGCCGCGATGCTGGCGCGACTACTCGCGCGAGAGCAGCGGGCCGCCCGCGCCCACCGGGCGCCAGGCCTTCCACGCGGCGCCCCATCGTTCCAGCAAGCCGACGGGTTCCTCGATGTGCAACTTGACGGCGCCGATCGCCGTGAGCGCGGCGATGTCCTTGCAGGCGATCGCCGCCGGCGCCACGATCCGGCGGGGCGCACTCACGACCACCGCCTCGGCCAGCCATTGCGCGGGGGCCTGGACCAGCACCTCGCCCTCAGTCACGAACAGCCGCGTCGACGCGTGCCGGTCGGGCGCCAGGGCCTCGCCGGGCTGGAGGGCAATGGAGCGGGTGGTGGCTTGCATGGGGGACAGTTTAGGATTCAAGCCGCCTCCCATTCAATTGAATCCGATTTCAATGCGTACCGAACCGGACCTGCCCACGCTGCGGCAACTCGAGCTCCTGCTGGCGCTGCCCGGCGCGACCAGCATCGCGGCGGCGGGCGCACGCGTCGGCATGAGCGCCTCGGCCACGAGCCATGCGCTGCGGGCGCTGGAACGCGCGCTCGGCGTCGAGGTGGTGGACCGCCTCGCGCCCGGCGTGATGCTCACGCACGCGGGCGAGCTCGCGCTGCCGGCCGCGCGCGACGTCTTCGCCTCGCTGCAGCAGGTGCGCGCGCTGGCCTCCGCCTCGCGCGGGCTGCAGACGGGGCGGCTGCGCATCGGCTCGATCGGCACCAGCACCTCGCTGCGCCTGCTGCCGCCGCTGCTCGACCGCTTCCGCAAGAAGTATCCGGGCGTCGAGATGCACGTCACCGAGCGGGCGGACGCCGAGATCGAGCAGGACCTGATCGGCCGGCGCGTCGACATCGGCGTCGTGCGGCTGCCGCAGCCGAACCTGGACACGCTGGCCCTGGCCACCGACGAACTGGTGGCCGTCCCGCCGCAGGGCCATCCGCTGGCGGGCGGCAAGACGGTGGCTGTGCGGGAGCTCGCCCGCTATCCGCTGGTGCTCACGCAGGCCGGCTCGCAGGACATGGTGCTGCGCATGTTCGAGCGCGCGGACGTGCGGCCCAACGTGGCGCACGAACTCTCGCAGGTGATCTCCATCCTGGAGTTCGTCGCGCGCGGCAACGGCGTCTCGGTGCTCGCCTCGCTCGCCGTGCCCGAGAAGCGCGCGGGGCTGGTGTTCCTGCCGCTCACGCCGCGCACGGCGCGCCGCGTGGCGCTGGCGTGCCTGGACGAGAGGCGCCTGTCGCCCGCGGGGCGGGCCTTCTGGAACATGGTCCGCAGCGAAGGGCCGTCCGTGCTGTCCTGAAGCGACGCCGCCTCAGCCTTGCTGCGGCAGCAGGAAGCGCCCGAAGAACGCCGCCAGTTCCGCGTGCGCATCCAGCGGCAGCACGTGCGCGATGTACTGGTCCGGCCGCACCACGACCAGCGCGCCCTGCGCGCGATCGATGCCGCGCGCATCGAAGATGTCCGGCCCGTTCTTCAGGTCGGGCGAGAACACCTTCTCGTAGTCGCGCAGCCCGTGGCGGCCCTTGCGCGGCAGCAGCAGGGCCGGCATGCCCTCGATGGCGAGATCGCGGTGGGATGGCTGGAAGATCGCGCGCAGGTCGAACACCGCGTCGGGATCCCGGCCGGAAGCCGTGTACTTGCGCACCGGCGAATCGGGCGAATTCTCCAGGAAGCGGCACAGCGCGCGCAGGCCGCGCTCCGTTTCCACGTGGTCCCTCGCGCCGGCGAAGGCGTACAGGCGCCAGCGGCCGTCCGCCTCTCCCGCGTGTCCCAGCTGCACCGGCTTCGCGTCGGTGATGCGCACCACCGGCGCGGAGTGGAAGCGCGTGCCGATCACGAAGCCCTTGGCCAGGTGCTGGTGCGTCGCCTCGCCCGTGATCAGCGAAGGCGGATAGTGCGTGCCCATGCCCGCCGTGAAGCGCCCGTGCTGCTCGAAGTAGCGCTGGAACTCCTTCGGGTCCACGCCTTCGGCTTCGCTGCCGTCCGCCTGCTTCGGCCGGTCGCTGAACATCTTGGCCCACTCGCGGTCGAAGTCGATCAGCGCCTGGGCCGCGGGCTGGCGCTCCTCGGAATACGTGTGCAGCAGCGCGGGCGCCGCCTGGCCGCGCAGCACGGCCGCGAGCTTCCAGCCGAGGTTGAAGCTGTCCTGCATGGAGAAGTTCATGCCCTGCCCCGCTTTCGGGCTGTGCGTGTGGCAGGCGTCGCCGGCGATGAACACGCGCGGCTGCCGCGCGCCCGCCTGCGGCGCCGGCACGTCGTCGTACTTGTCGCAGATGCGCTGGCCGATCTCGTAGACCGACCACCAGGGCACTTCCTTCACTTCCAGCGTGTAGGGATGCAGGATGCGCTGCGCCGTGGCGACGAGGTGCTCCAGCGTGATGCCGCGGTTCGCCACGCGCTCCTCCTCGCCCAGCTTGTCCATCTCCACGTACAGGCGCACCAGGTAGCCGCCCTCGCGCGGGATGACGAGAAGGTTGCCGTGCACCGACTGCACGGCGGACTTGTAGCGGATGTCCGGGAAGTCCGTCACGGCCAGCACGTCCATCACGCCCCAGGCCTGGTTGGCCGAGTCGCCCACCAGCTGCCGGCCGATCGACTTGCGCACCGCGCTGCGCGCGCCGTCGCAGCCAACGACGTAGCGGGCCCGGAGCGTTTCGACCTGCCCCGCGTGCGCGGGATCGGTGCGCTCCAGCGTCACGGTCACCGGGAAATCGCTGGCGCTTTCATCCACGCGCACGTCCAGCAGCCGGCGCGCGTAGTGCGGCTCCAGGCGGGTCGGCGCGTTGCGCATGACGTCGAGGTAGAAGTCGTGCACGCGGGCCTGGTTCAGCACCACGTGCGGGAATTCCGAGAGGCCGTCCTCCGTGTCCTGCACGCGGCCGTGGCGGACGATGCCGCCCGGCTGCTTCTCGTCCGGCTTCCAGAAGGTGACCTCGTTGATCCAGCAGGCCTCCTGCAGCACCCGCTCGGCGAAGCCGAAGGCCTGGAACATCTCCATGGTGCGGCAGGCGATCCCGTCGGCCTGGCCGAGCTGCAGCGGACCCTCCTTCTGCTCCACGATGCAGGTGCGGATGTCGGGAAAGGCGGCGAGCTGCGCCGCGAGCGTCAGGCCGGCCGGGCCGCAGCCGACGATGAGCACGTCCACCTGCGCCGGCACGGCATCTCCGTGCTGCAGGGCGTCCGCGGATGCCTCGGCGACGCGCGGGTCGCCGGGCTTGAAGCCGTTCAGGTGGAATTGCATGGCTGCGCTGCTCGCTTTCTGGCCGGTGGCGGGGATGGGCGGATGATATCGTATGCATACTTATCATCCAAGCCGATGCCCCGGCCGGGGCGGCAGCGGAGCCGTCAGGCCGGACGCAACTGCCCCGCCACGGCCGCCCGCCCCTGCGGCATCGCCTCCTGGATGATCCCGCCGACCATGTCCGCCGTCACGGCCGACAAGGTCCACCCCAGGTGCCCATGGCCCGTGTTGTAGAACACGTTCGCCCGCTTGCCGCGCCCCACCCGCGGCATCATGTCCGGCAGCATCGGCCGCAGGCCGGCCCAGGGCACGACCTGGCGCGTGCTCACGCCGGGAAAGCAGGCGTTGACCCAGTCCACCAGCGGCTTGATGCGGTCGGCGCGGATGTCCTTGTTGGCGCCGTTGAATTCGGCCGTGCCGGCGACGCGGAAGCGGTCCGCGCCGAGCCGGCTGGTCACGAGCTTGGTCTCGTCGTCCAGCAGGCTCACCGTCGGCGCGGCCGCCTGGCTCTGCGCGTCGAGCAGGTTCACCGTGATCGAGTAGCCCTTGACGGGATAGATGTTCACCCGGTCGCCCAGCTGGGCGGCGAGCTTGCGGCTGGCGATGCCGGCGCAGACCACCAGCGCGTCGAACTCCCGCATCTCGGCTTCCCCATCGCGAGCGAGCATCACCGTCGCGCGCGTGCCGTCGCTGCGGACCGACGCGATCTGCGCGCCGTATTCGCAGCGCACGCCCAGCCGCTCGATCGCGGCGGCCATGCCGACGGTGAACTTGTGGATGTCGCCGGTGGAATCGCTCTCGGTGAAGTAGCCGCCGTAGTAGTCACCCGCAAGGGTCGGCTCGATGGCGCGCATCTCGGAGGGCGTGACGGCGCGGCGCGGCAGGCCGCCTTCGGCCAGCAGCTTCGACACCTCGCCCGCGTGGTCGAAGCCCGCCTTGTCGCGGTAGATGTGCAGGATGCCCTTCTTCTCCAGGTCGAAGTCCACGCCCTCGGCCTCGGCCCACGCGAACAGGTGCTCGCGCGCCGCGACCGCGAGGCGGGCCGTCGCGATCGTGTTGCGCCGGTAGTGCGGGATGCTCGCGATGAACTCGGCGAACCACGACAGCTTGTGCCAGGTGGGGCGCGGGTTCACCAGCAGCGGCGCGTCGCTGCGCAGCATCCACTTCAGTCCCTTGGCCAGGGTGGACCAGTGCGTCCATACCTCCGCGTTCGAGGCGGACAGCTGTCCGCCGTTGGCGAACGAGGTCTCCATGGCGGGATAGCGGTTCTTCTCGAACAGCGTGACGGCAAAGCCGCGGCGCGCGAGGGCATAGGCGGTGGTCACGCCCGTGATGCCGCCGCCGATGATGGCGATCGATTTCATGGAATCAGGCTCCAGACGTCGGGGGTGGAAGCGCGCCGGGCCCCATGCGCGGCGCGCGCCCCCTCTGTTTGGTACCTGAGAGATTCACGCGGCCGCGGCGGGCTGCGCTTGCTCCTGCGGTGTGCCGGCTGACGATTCCGGCAACTCTTCAGAGTTCTTGCGCCTGGTCGGTCCTTTTGCCTGAGAGTTTCCGGGGCGGTTGCTCCTTCGGCGCCCGCGGCGGTGGGCCGCGGGTCTCTCCCGACCAGGGGTTCGGCAGAGCATCCACTGTAACCCAGCTGCGCGCGACCGGGGCGATCCGGTGGACAGGGGTGTGGCGCCGCACCACACTCCGCGCATGGAAAGTGCAAGCACCCCGAACACCGGCCCGCTCGCCGGCCTGAAAGTCGTGGAACTCGGCCAGCTGATCGCCGGCCCCTTCGCGGCGAAGACGCTCGCCGACTTCGGCGCCGACGTGCTCAAGATCGAACCGCCCGGCACGGGCGATCCCCTGCGCAAGTGGCGCCTGCTGAAGGACGGCACCTCGGTGTGGTGGCAGGTCCAGTCGCGCAACAAGCGCTCGCTGGCGCTGGACCTGCGCGAGGCCGAAGGCCAGGCCATCGTGCGCCAGCTCGCCGCCGAGGCCGACGTGCTGGTCGAGAACTTCCGCCCCGGCGCGATGGAGGGCTGGGGCCTCGGCCCCGACGCGCTGCTCGCCGCAAACCCGCGCCTCATCATGCTGCGCATCAGCGGCTACGGCCAGACCGGGCCTTATCGCGACCGGCCCGGCTTCGGCGTGGTGGCCGAGGCGATGGGCGGGCTGCGCCACCTCACGGCCGAACCGGGACGCGTGCCGGTGCGCGTGGGCGTGAGCATCGGCGACACGCTGGCGGCGCTGCACGGCGTGATCGGCATCCTGCTGGCGCTGCACCATCGCCATGCGACGGGGCAGGGGCAGGTGATCGACGTCGCGCTGTACGAGGCGGTGTTCAACTGCATGGAAAGCCTGCTGCCGGAATACAGCGCCTTCGGCGCGGTGCGCGGCCCCGCGGGCAGCGCCCTGCCCGGCATCGCGCCGACGAACGCCTACCTGTGCAAGGACGGCGGCTATGCGCTGGTCGCGGGCAACGGCGACAGCATCTTCCGCCGCCTCATGACGCTGATCGGGCGCGACGACCTCGCGAACGATCCCGCGCTGGCCGACAACGCCGGCCGCGTCGCCCGCGTGGCCGAACTCGATGCCGCCATCGGCGCGTGGACGGCACAACGTTCGGTGGACGAGGTGCTGTCGGCGCTGGCCGGGGCCTCGGTGCCGGCAGGGAAGATCTACACGATCGCGGACATCGCCGCCGACCCGCACTACCAGGCGCGAGGCATGCTGCAGCAGGTGCGCATGGACGACGGCAGCACGGTGGCCGTGCCGGGCATCGTGCCCAAGCTGTCGCGCACGCCGGGCGGGCATCGCCGCAACGCGCCCGCGCTGGGCCAGGACACCGATGCGGTCCTGCGCGAGATCGGCCTCACGGCGCAGCAGATCGAAGCGCTGAGGCAGCGCGGGATCGTGGACTGATCCGCGCGGCCGCGCCCGTCAGCCCTCCGTTTCGTGCCGGGGCAGTTGGGGCGCCGCGGCCTTGGCCAGCATGCGCAGCGCGCGCAGCTTGCCGAGCACCAGCACCAGCAGGGCGCCGGCCGCGCCGGCCCCGTACTCCCAGGGCTTGCCGGAAGGCAGGTAGGCCTGGAGTCCCGGGTCGGTGAAGATCATGTGGCCGGCCACCCAGCCGAGCAGCATCGCGCCGAGCGTGATGATGATCGGGAAGCGGTCCATCAGCTTCAGCACCAGCTGGCTGCCCGCCACGATGATGGGGATGCTGACCAGCAGGCCGAAGATCACCAGCGGCACCTGGTGCGCGCCTGCCGTATCGGCCGCCCCGGCGATGGCGAGCACGTTGTCGACGCTCATCACGAGGTCGGCGACGATGATCGTCTTGACCGCGCCCCAGAGCTTGTCGCTGGACTGGATGTCGCCATGGCCCTCGTCCTCCGGCGGCGCGAGCAGCTTGACCCCGATCCAGACGAGCAGCAGGCCGCCGACGAGCTTCAGGTAGGGAATGGCCAGCAGGGCCAGCGCGAAGGCGATCAGGATCACGCGCAGCGCGATCGCCCCGGCCGTGCCGTAGACGATGCCCAGCGTGCGCCGCTTCGGCGGCAGCCCGCGGCAGGCCAGCGCGATGACAACGGCGTTGTCCCCGCCCAGCAGGATGTCGATGACGATGATCTGGCCGACCGCGGCCCAGAAGGAGGGACTCAGGAATTCTTCCATGCGGGGGGATGCCTTCGCTCGATGGTCTCCCGGCCGATGGTAAGACGCATACTCCGCGCATGCAACGCATCCTCCCTTGCGGCGAACGGGTCGCAGCGCTCGGACAGGGCACCTGGAACCTCGGCGACGACCCGCGCACGCGCGACGCGGAACGCACGAGCCTGCAGCGCGGCATCGACCTCGGGCTGACGCTGATCGACACGGCGGAGATGTACGGCGACGGCCGCTCGGAGCAACTGGTCGGCGAGGCCATCGCCGGCCGGCGCGACCAGGTCTTCCTGGTCAGCAAGGTCTATCCGCACAACGCGTCGCGCCGCGCGATGCCCCGCTCCTGCGAGGCGAGCCTGCGGCGCCTGGGCGTGGAGACCATCGACCTGTACCTCCTGCACTGGCCCGGCGCGGTGCCGCTGGACGAGACGGTGGAGGCCTTCGAGGCCTTGCAGCGCGCGGGCAAGATCCGGCACTGGGGCGTGAGCAACTTCGACGCGGAAGCGATGCAGGCGCTGTGGCGCACGCCCGGCGGGCGCGCCGCGCAGGTCAACCAGGTCCTCTACAACCTCGGCGAACGCGGCATCGAATGGGACCTGCAGCCCTGGATGCGCGCGCAGGGCCTGCCCGTGATGGCCTATTCGCCTTTCGACCAGGGGCGATTGCTGCGCAAGCGCCCGCTGCTCGCCTTCGCGCGCGAGCGCGGCATGACGCCGGCGCAGGTGGCCATCGCCTGGCTGCTCGCGCAGGAGGGCGTGATCGCGATCCCCAAGACCGGCAGCCCCGAACGGCTGCGGGACAACGCGGCCGCGCTGGCGCACCCGCTGTCCGCGGCGGACCTGCGCGAGCTCGATGGGCTGTTCGCGCCGCCGGACGGGCCGCGGCCCCTCGCCATGCTCTGAAGCCCGCGCATCCTAGAATCCGCGGCTTCGCCCATCGGACACCAGGAGCCCCGCCGCGTGCAAGGCCTCAAACGCAAGATCGTCTACGTCGTTTCCTTCGAGATCATCGCCATCGCGCTCTCCAGCACGCTGCTGAAGCTGCTGTCGGACAGCCCGCTGGTGTTCGCCGGGGCGGCGGCGGTCGGCGCCTCGGTGGTCGCGATGTCCTGGAACTTCGTCTACAACACCCTGTTCGAGGCCTGGGAGTCGCGGCAGGCGCGCAAGGGCCGCAGCGTGCTGCGCCGGGCGATGCACGCGCTCGGCTTCGAGGCGGGACTGGTCGTGATGCTGGTGCCGCTGTTCGCGTGGGTGCTGGGCGTGGGCCTCGTGGAAGCGCTGGTGCTCAACCTGGCGATGATCGCCTTCTTCCTCGCCTACAACTTCCTGTTCAACCTGGCGTTCGACCGGCTGTTCGGGTTGCCGCTGTCGGCGCGGTAGTGGCCTGAACGGCAGCTCCCGTTTTCCTCCCTCTCCCTCTGGGTAGGGTCGGGGTGAGGGCACCGCGCGCCGGCACGACCCTCACCCCCGCCCTCTCCCGCGAGCGGGAGAGGGAGCAGATCACGCGATCAGTCGATCTGGATCTTCAGGTCGCGGATCAGGCCGCCCCAGATGCGCGCTTCGTTCTCCGCGCGCTTCTGGATGTCGGCGGGCGTGCCGGGAATCGGGAACAGGAACTGGTCGATCAGCTTCTGCTTCATCACCGGGTCGGCAAGGAAGTGATTGACCGAGGCCGCCAGCTTCTGCGTGACCTTGGGATCCATCTTCGCCGGGCCGACCAGCGCGTACCAGCCGGGCAGCGCGGGCACGTCGGGCGTCAGTTCCTTCAGCAGCGGCAGGTCCGGCAGTTGCGGCGAGCGCGCGTTGCCCGACTGCGCGAGGCCGACGACCTTGCCGCCCTTGATCTGCGCCAGGCCGGTGGCGGTGGTCACGGTCATCACGTCCGCCTCACCCGAGACCACGGCCATCAGCGCCGGGCCCGAGCTCTTGTACGGGATGTGGCGCAGCTTGATGCCGTTGCGCAGCGCGATCATCTCGGTGTACAGGTGGGTCGAGTTGCCGAGGCCGGCGCTCGCGAAGGTCAGGCCCTCGGGCTGGGCCTTGGCCTTCTTCAGGAAGTCGTCCCAGGAGGTGATGCCGCTGGCCTTGCTGGCCACGAACACGAATCCGGCGTCCGACACGGGCGCCACGAAGGTGAAGTCCTTCAGGGGGTCGTAGGGGACGTTCTTGTAGAGGAACTGGTTGAAGCTCACCAGCGACACGCTCGTGAGCAGCACCGTGTAGCCGTCGGCCGCCTCGCGCTGCACCATCTGCGAGGCGATGATGCCGTTGGCGCCCGGCTTGTTGTCGACGACGACCGACTGCTTCAGGTCCTTGGACATGAAGTCGGCCAGCATGCGGCCGACGACGTCGGCGCCGGAACCGGGCGCCTGCGGGATCACCAGCCGGATCGGCCGCGAGGGGAACTCCGGCGTGGCCGCGAAGGCGGAGCTGGAAGCGAGGGCGAGGGAGGCAAGCGAGCCGAGAAGCACGCGGCGCGTGGAACGCATGGTCGAGATGTCCTGTCGGGGTGGATACTGCATGGCTGGCACAATGCCAGCGCCCCGAAGTTTAAGGGCCTCCCGCACTCCAAGAACCAATGTCTGACAGAGACGACCTCGGCCAAGCCTGGCACACCTCCCCCACCGACTACCTGAAACAACGGCCCGCCACCTTCACGGCCGGCGCGCCGCGCTCCTGCTACGTCACCATGCCCGACGGCGTGCGGCTGGCCGTGGACGTCTACCTGCCCGAAGGCGCGGAGCGGCCCGACCGCATCCCCGCCATCGCGGTGCTCACGCCCTACTACCGCCGCTTCAAGGTGGTCGGCGAAGGCGCCGAGCCGGCCCCCAACATCGCCATCTACCGCGACTTCTTCGTGCCGCGCGGCTACGCGCTGGTCACGGTGGACGTGCGCGGCTGCGGCGCGAGCTTCGGCACGCGCGACTGCTTCCGCTCGCCGCGTGAACGCGAGGATCACCGCGCCATCGCCGACTGGATCGTGGCGCAGCCCTGGTCGTCGGGCGTGATCGGCTCCACCGGCATCTCCTACCTCGGCGCCGCTGCCTGCTTCCTCGCGAGCACGGGCCATCCGGCCGTGAAGGCGATCGCGCCGCTGTTCGCCGTGCAGGACACCTACGCGGACCACGTGTTCCCCGGCGGCATCAAGTGCACCACGGTCACGGAGAACTACGACGCCCTGGTGCAGGCGCTGGACCTGGACCAGCGCGAGCAGCTCGCGCCCTATCCGTACTTCAATGACAAGCGCTACGCCGGCCCGGCGCCGGTGGACGAGGACCCGGACGGCAAGCTGCTCGCCCAGGCGATCGACCAGCACCACGACAGCTTCAAGATGCGCGACATCGCGCCGGAGTTCGCCTTCCGCGAGGAAGCGGCTTCGCACGACCCGTCCCTGCACAGCGGCGCCTTCAGCCCCTACTGGTACCTGGAGCAGGTGCCGGGCAAGGTGAACATCCTGTCGGTGTCCGGCTGGTACGACGGCAGCGCCTTCGTCAACGGCTCGATCGCGCGCTTCCTGAGCAACCCCGGGGCCGACAACCGCCTGCTGCTGGGCCCCTGGGACCACGGCGCGCGCACCAACGGCTCGCCGTGGCGCGACGGCCCGCCGCAGCCGCGCTTCCCCGTGCTGGGCGAAGTGCTGCGCTTCTTCGACGAGCACCTGGCCGGACGCGACACCGGGCTGCGCAAGGAAGCGCCGGTGCACTTCCATACCGTGCGCGAGGAGAAGTGGCAGGCCGCGGACACCTGGCCGCCGCACGACGCGCGCACGCGCCTGTACCTGGCGCCGCAGGGAAGCCTGGCGCTGGAGAAGCCGCGCGAGACCTCGCGCGCGTCGTACGACGTGCGCTTCACCACCGGCACGGGACCGAACAGCCGCTTCGAGCGCCTGGGCGCCCTGCCCGTGGTCGACTACTACAAGGACTGGAACGGCCGCGAGGACCGCCTGCTGACCTTCGCCACGCAGCCCTTCGAGCGCGCGACGGAACTCTCCGGCCACACGATCGTGCAGCTGGACGTCTCCACCTCGGAGCACGACGCCGGCCTGTTCGTGTACCTTTCGGAAGTCGATGCCGAGGGTCGCTCCTGGTACATCACCGAAGGCCTGCTGCGCCTGCTGCACCGCGCCGAAGCGCCCGCGCCTTCCAGCTACCGCGCGAACTGGCCCTACCGCAGCTTCCGCCGCGAGCACGCGAAGCACATGCAGCCGGGCGTCGCGGAAACGGTGCGCTTCGCGCTGCTTCCGGTCTCGTGGACGCTGCAGGCCGGCAGCCGCCTGCGCATCGCGATCGCCGGCGCCGACGCCGACCACTTCGCGCAGGTCACGCATGGGCGGCCGCCGCGGCTGGAATTCACGCTCGGCGGCGACGCCGCCTCCTGCGTCGAGTTGCCCTTGCGGTCATGAGCTCCGCGCCGCGCGCACCGGCACCGGCAGGCCTGGACCTGCTGACCCTGCGCGTGGTGGTGGCCGTCGCCGAATCCGGTTCGATCAGCGCCGGCAGCGACCGCCTGCAACTGGCCGTCGCTGCCGCCAGCGCGCGCATCTCCTCGCTGGAGGCTGCGCTGGGCGTGCGCATCTTCGAGCGCTCGCCGCGGGGCGTGGCGCTCACGCCCGCCGGGCGCATGCTGGTGCAGCGCGGGCGCGAACTCGTGGGCGACGCCGACCGGCTGGCCGTGGACCTGCGCGCCTGGAGCCTGGGCCTGGCCGGCCACGTGCGCATGCTGAGCAACGCCTCCGCGCTGCTGGAAGTGCTGCCGCAGCGCCTGGTGGCCTTCATGGACAGCCATCCCCGCATCCACGTGGAGGTGGAGGAGCGCATGAGCCCCGAGATCCTGGTGGCGCTGCTCGATGGGAGCGCCGACATCGGCGTGGTCGACGCCGCGACGCCGAACCCCGGCCTCGAGTTCCTGCCCTTCTTCCAGGACCAGCTCGCGGTGGTGCTGCCCGCGGGCCACGTGCTCGCGGCCGAGCGCGAGGTGCAGCTGCGCCAGCTGCTGCACGAGAACTTCATCGTGCTGGCCGGCCCCAATGCCGTGAAGACGCGCCTGTTCAACGCCGTCGCCGCCCTGGGCGAGCCGATCCAGATCCGCATGCAGATGCGCAGCTTCGACGCCGCCAGCCGCATGGTGGCGGCGGGGCTGGGCGTCGCGGTGCTGCCGCAGCAGGCCATCGCGCCGCAGCTCGCGCACCTGCCCCTGAAGGCGGTGCCCGTGGCGGAGGACTGGGCGCGGCGCACGCACCAACTGGCGCTGCGCGCCGGCGAGGAAGCCCCCGCCGCGGCACGCACGCTCGCCCAGGCGCTGCGCGCCTGAGCACTCAGGGATGACCCGGATTTCGCCAAAGGCGAAAGGCCCCTTCGCCGCGGGCCGCTTGCCCCGGCCGGAGGGTGGGCCGAGACTGGACCGATGAAGATCGCTGCCGTTCGTGCCACCCCGCTCAACCTGCCCGTCACCATGGGCCAGGGCGCCCGGGCCAAGTCCACTTTCCTGTCCCTGTGCCTGGTCGACGTCGAGCTCGACGACGGCCGCGTCGGCACGGGCATGACCGCGATCACCGAGGAAGAGGTGGTCGCCTCCATCGTCAACGACGTCGCCTCGCACCACCTGGTGGGCATGGACCCGCTGCGCCACGAGCAGGTGTGGGACAAGCTGTACTGGCTGCTGACGCCGCGCGGCCAGTCCGGCTACGCGAGCCATGCGATCGCCGCGATCGACCTGGCGCTGTGGGACCTGAAGGGCCAGATCCTGGGCCAGCCCGTGTGGCGCCTGTTCGGCGGCGCGCGGCCCCAGGTGCCCGTGTACGCCACCTTCGGCTTCGCCTTCTACGACCGCGAGGAACTGGCGGCGGCCGCGCAGAACTGGGTGGAGCGCGGCTTCAAGCGCCTGAAGATGACCGTGGGCCACCACGCGCTGCAGCGGCGCGACGAGCCGCGGCCGCTGCCCGAGGTGATCGCCGAGGACGTGAAGCGCATCGAGGCCGTGCGTTCCGCCGTCGGCCCCGACGTGCAGATCTTCATCGACGCCAACTGCAGCCTGGACTGGTTCCACGCGTCCGCGCTGGCGCAGCGCATCGAGGACCTGGGCATCGCCTTCTTCGAGGAGCCGGTATCGCAGAACGACATCCCCAACATGGTGAAGCTGCGCGCGAAGACGCGCATCCCGCTGGCCGCCGGCCAGAACGAGGGCCTGGCCAGCCGCTTCCGCGACATGCTGGTGGCGCAGGCCGTGGACGTGGTGCAGCCCAACGCGTGCATCACCGGCGGCTACACGCAGTGCCTGCGCATCGCCGGCATGGCCGCGGCGTTCAACGCGCAGTTCGCCAACGGCGGCGCCTGGCCGCACCACAACATGCACCTGCACGCGGGCCTGGCCAACGGATCCCTGGTGGAATACCACTCGGTGGCCGTCGAGGTCTGCAAGCAGGTCTTCGACGGACTCCCCGAACCGGTGCAGGGCGTGCTGCCCCTGCCGGAGACGCCGGGCCTCGGCTTCCGCCCGAACCGGGAGCGCATCGCCGAACTCGCGAAGCGCCCCGGCTCGCGCGGCGCCGGCAAGGCCTGAACCCGCGAACGACAACACAAGGAGACAAGCGATGAACACTTCCCTCACGCGCCGCGCCGTCCTGGCCGCCGTCCTCGCCGCCGCCGCGCCGCTGGCGAGCGCCCAGTCCGCCTTCCCGAACAAGCCGATCCGCCTGCTGGTGGGCTACAACGCCGGCGGCGGCGTCGATGCGCTGGCCCGCATGCTGTCCACGCGCCTGCCGGCCATCCTGGGCCAGCAGGTGGTCGTGGAGAACCGCGCCGGCGCCACCGGCATGATCGCGGCGGACCTGGTGGCCCAGTCCGCGCCGGACGGCTACACGCTGCTCATGGGCGAGACCGGCCTGCTGGTCGCGCCCTACCTGCAGGCGAAGGCGCCGATCGATCCGCTGAAGGCGCTGGTGCCGGTGGCCGGCACCTTCATCGCGCCGCTGATGATCGTGGCCAACAACGAGCTGCCGGCGCGCAACCCGAAGGAGCTGATCGACCTGCTGAAGAAGAACCCCGGCAAGTATTCCTACGCGACCTCGGGTGTCGGCACGGTGCACCACCTGGGCTTCGAGCTGATGAAGGCGCGCACCGGCGCCTTCGTCGTGCACGTGCCCTACCGCGGCGCCTCGCAGATCGTGCCGGACGTGATCAGCGGCCAGGTGCCGATCGGCGTGGTGAGCGCCGCCGCGGGGCTGGCGCAGGCGAAGTCGGGCAAGCTGCGCGCCATCGGCCTGATGAACACCGAGAAGCTCGCGGGCGCCGAGAACGTGCCGGCCATGGCCGACGCGCTGCCCGGCTTCAACGTCGCGCCGCGCCTGATGCTGCTGGCGCCCGCCGGCACGCCCGCCGCCATCATCGCGAAGCTCGATGCCGCCGTGCACAAGGTGATCGCGAGCGCCGACCTGGCGCAGGCCGCGGCGCTGCAGGGCGCCATTCCCGCCTACATGGAGCCGGCCGCCCTCGGCCGCGAGATGCAGCGCGAATCGGCGGAATGGGGCAAGGTCATCAAGGCGCAGAAGATCTCGGCGCAATGAGCACGGCGCGCGCGGCGAAGTGCATCGGCCTGGTCGTGCCGCCGGGCCACGGGCAGGTGCCTCAGGACGCGGCGACGCTCTACGGCGACCGCTACCGCTTCATCGCGCGCGGCCTCGGCATCGCGGGCGTGTCGCCGGAGGGCTTCGCGCCCGTGGTGGACGGCATCGTGCAGCGCGCCGTCGAACTGCGGGACGCGGGCGCCGAGGTGGTCTCGATGATGGGCACCTCGATCAGCTTCTACCGCGGACCGGAGTTCACCGAGTCGCTGCGGCGCGCGATGGAGGAGGCCACCGGGCTTCCCTGCACGACGATGAGCCATGCGATCGTGCGCGCGCTGCGGCAGCTGGGCGTGAAGCGCGTGGCCGTCGCGACTTCCTACATCGCCGAACTGAACGACAAGCTGGCGGCCTATCTCGCGCACGCCGGCTTCACGGTGACGGCGATCGAGGGCATGTCGATCACGTGCGTGAAGGAGGTCGGCGAGGTGGGCACCGATGCGCTCGTGGCGCTGGCGAAGAAGGTCCACGCGCAGGACCCGTCGGCCGAGGGTATCTTCATCTCCTGCGGCGGGCTGCTGACGCTGGATGCCATCAGGCGTCTCGAGGACGAACTGGGGCTGCCGGCAACGGCCAGTTCGCCAGCGGGCTTCTGGGACGTGGTGCGGCTCGCCGGAGGCGATGCCTCCAGCGCGGGTCACGGGCGGCTGTTCGCCGCCGGCTGATTCAGCGGCTGTAGAAGCGCTCGAGGAAATCCAGCTGGGCCCGGCGCCACGCGGCGCCGCTGCGGACCTCGTCTCCGAGCTCCAGGTGGTTGTCGTCCTCCGCGCGGTACTCGTCCCAGCGCGGCAGGCCCGCTGCATTCGGGTCGCCCTGCGCCGCGAACGCGACCCAGGCCCTGCGCATCATGCGTGACAGGGCCGCGTCGCGCTCGTCGCTGCGGACGGTCTCGCCCCGCCCGCCCGCCTCGACGTTGCCGAACGCGTGCGCCACTTCCTCGCCGTGGTGCGGCCCGTCCGCCTGCCCCGGGCGGCGGCGCGTGAACAGGTACTTCCACGTGGGCTGCGCAAGCCGCGCCATGCTGCGGGCCAGCAGGCGCGTGCCGTAGTTGAACTGCGTGTCGGCGAACATCGCCGCGACGGCCGCCCGCGCTTCCGCGTCGCTGCGGGCGGGATACAGCGCTGCCGCCTCCGCGGCGGCCGGACCGAAGTTGTGGTCCACCTGCTTGCGCCAGGCATCCAGCGTGTCGACCGGCCAGGTCCGCGTGAGCAGCGTGCCCTCGTCGCGGTTGCTGCCCACGATCAGCGGCATCGCGTGCATGCGGCCGCCCTGCATCGCCGGGCGCTCGTCCTCGGGCAGCAGCCAGCCGTCGCGGATCGGGCGCAGCACGCGGGGCGTGGTGAGGCCGCGCACGGCGGGATTCAGCAGCGAGGTGCGCGCGAGGACTTCGGCGGCCGGCAGCGCGCGCAGCGCGGCGAGGTCCTCCCCCAAGGCGCGGCCGGCACGTTCCGCGTCCGCGAGGCTGGCCAGCGGCCGCCCGGCGCCGGGGCTGTGCAGGATGGCGCGGTGGAACAGGCCCTTCGCCTGCGGCGCCACCAGCAGCAGCGAGATGGAGGCAGACCCCGCCGAGACTCCGAACACGGTGATGCGCGCGGCATCGCCGCCGAAGGCCTCGATGTTGTCGCGCACCCAGGCCAGCGCCGCGAGCTGGTCGAGGAGGCCGTAGTTGCCGGACACGCCAGCGTCGGATTCGCGGCTGAGGGCGGGATGCGCGAGGAAGCCGAACAGGCCGCTGCGGTAGTTGAGCGTCACGACCACCGCGCCTTCGGCCGCGAGCCGCTCGCCGTCGCAGCGCACGTCGGAGCCGCTGCCGCCGGTGAAGCCGCCGCCGTGCAGCCACACGAGCACCGGCAGCGCGGCGCCGCGATCGAGCGTCGGCGTCCAGACGTTCAGCGAGAGGCAGTCCTCGTCCTGCCGCGGCGCCCGGAAGCGCGTGTTCGGGGCCTGCGGAAAGTCGGGGCCGAACTCCAGCGCATCGCGCACGCCGTGCCATCCCGGCAGCGGCTGCGGCGCGCGCCAGCGCAGCGGGCCCGCGGGCGGCGCGGCATAGGGAATGCCGCGGAACACGGCGCCCTCGCGCAGCTGCCAGCCGCGCAAGGCGCCGGCCTGCGTTTCGACGGTGACGTAGCCCCGGGTCTCGCCCATGCCCATTGCGTTCTCCCTGTCAGCGGCGCCCCAGCGAGGGCGTGGGCGGCTCGGCGGCGACCCGCCGGCGCACCTCGGCGGCCATCTCGAGCAGGCGCTTGCCGTTGCGTTCCATCACGGCGGCGGTCTGCTGGCTCGCATTGGCCTGCGAATTGAAGGCCATCAGCGTGCGGCCGTCGGTGTGCACGAAGGGCACGGCGACCGAGCTGGTGGTCTTCTGGAAGGTGCCGGCGGCGATGCAGAAGCCGCGCCGGTCCACCTGCTCCACGGCGTCGTCGAGGTCGGCCTGCAGCTGCGGCCACTCCTTGCGGTAGTGGTCCTTCAGTTCGTCGTACAGGGCGGCGCGCTCCTGCGCGTGCATCGCGGCGATGCACGCGCGGCCCATGGCCGTGCGGATCAGGGGCACGCGGAAGCCGACGCGCTGGCGCCGGTTCGGGTTGGTCTCGCCCAGCGCGTATTCGAGGTAGAGCACGCTCAGGCCCTCGTGCACGCCCAGGCCCACGTTGGTCTTCGTGCGCGCGGCCAGTTCCTCCATCAACGGACGCGCGATGGTCGGCACCGGCATGTTCACCAGGTAGGGATACGCCAGCGTCACCACGCCGGCGGCCAGCTCGTACTTGCCGAACTCCGGCAGGTAGCGGAGGTAGCCCAGCTGCGTGAGGGTATAGGTCAGCCGCGAGACGGTGGGCTTGGGCAGGCCGGTGGCCGCGGCGATCTCCACGTTGCCCAGGAGCTTGCGGTCGAACTGGAAGGTCCGCAGGATGGCCAGGCCGCGGGCGACCGCGTTGTTGAAGCGCGGGTCGTCGTCCTCGGTCTTGATCTGGATGCCCTCGGAATAGTCCGGCAGCACCGGCTTGTCCTTGCGGCTGGGGCGCCCCACGTGTCCTCTCCTGTCCTGCGTCGAAGACCGCAAGTCTAGCGAGGCGGCATCGCGGTCCATGGTCAGAGGTCCAGCACGAGCACGGGGTCCTTGCTGCCGGAGCAGCAGACCATCATCACCTGGTTGGCCCGTTTCTCCTCGTCGGAGAGCAGCGAGTCGCGGTGGTCCGGCGTGCCGCCCAGCACCCGCGTCTCGCAGCTGCCGCAGATGCCCTGCTCGCACGAGGCCTGCACGGCGACGCCGTTCTGGCGCAGCGCGTCGAGGATGGAGCAGCCGGGCGGGACGTGCACGCTGCGGCCGGCGCGGGCCAGTTGCACCGTGAAGCCGCCCTCGGCCGCCGCGACGGCCTTGGCGGCGAAGCGCTCCAGGTGCACGTGGCCGGCGGGGCGGCCGGCGCAGGCGGACTCGAAGGCATCGAGCATGGGCGTCGGTCCGCAGCAATACAGGTGCGCCGGCGCGGGCACGCCGCCCACGATGCGCTGCAGGGGCAGCGGCGCGCCGCCCTGCTCCGCATCGACGTGCAGGTGCAGCCCGGGGCCCGCGAGCACGTCCAGGAAGGCCGCCTCCTCGCGGCGGCGCACGCTGTAGTGCACCTCGAAGGAGGCACCGATGGCGCGCAGGCGCTGCGCCATGCAGGCGATCGGCGTCACGCCGATGCCGCCCGCGATCAGCACCGAATGCGGCGCCTCCTCGTGCAGGGCGAAGTGGTTGCGGGGGCCGCCCAGCTGCAGCACCGCGCCGACCCTCAGCTGTTCGTGCACGTAGCTGGAGCCGCCGCGGCTGGCCGGGTCGCGCTTGATGCCGACGACGTAGCGGTGGCGCTCCTGCTGCGGGTTGCACAGCGAATACTGGCGCACGAGCCCGTTGGGCAGGTGCACGTCGACGTGGGCGCCGGCGCTGAAGGGCGGGAGGTCCGCCCCGTCCAGCGGGGAGAACTCGTAGAGATGGATGCCTTCGGCGGCGTAGCGGATCGCGGTGAGGCGCGCGCGCAGCGTCGCCGTGCGCTCGGCGGACGCGGCGTCCATGGCAGCACTGGTGGATGCGTCCACTTCAGCTCCAGTCGGCGAAGCAAAGGCCCGTGCCCGTGCCCGCCGGCGTGCGGTAGGCCGGGATGTACGCGATGTGCCGCAGGGCCAGGTGTTCCACCGCGCCGGCCATGCAGATCCAGTTGCGGATCTCCGAGCTGCCGGAATTCAGCTGCTCGCGCGGCAGCGCCGCCAGCGCGGCCGCGTCCTTGTCCTGCAGCGCGCGCACGATGCGGCCGTCGAGTTCCTCGTCCACGGTGAAGTGGCTGAGCCCGCCCGAGGCGAGCACGCCGATGCGCCTGTCGGCGGGGAAGCGTTCCACGGCCTTGCGGATGGCCTGGCCGAGCCGGTAGCAGCGTCCCGGCGTGGGCTGGTTGGGCGGGTAGTAGGTGTTGAGGAACACGGGGACCACAGGAACGACCGTGCCCGCGAGCAGCCGGTTGTGCACGAAGCCGAAGGCATGGCCCTCGCCGTAGCCATCGGCCAGCGTGTTGGCGCAGGAGAGGTCGAAGTCCTCCATCAGCTCCGAGATCAGGTGCTCGGCCAGGGACGCGTCCACCGGGTAGTCGCGGGGACGTTCCGGCTCGAAGTAGCGCGCGGACGCCTGGCGCGCCCACTCCGGCCCCGGGTGGCTCTGCAGCGGGACGTTGCGGATGGTCTCGCCGCGGTAGAGCAGCATGGCCGGCATGTTGTCGTCGTCGTAGAGCTCCTTCTGGTCGTCGCCGACGACGATCAGCGTGTCGAGCTTCGCGTTGCGCACGACGGCGCCGAGCCGCTCGACTTCCGCCAGCGCGCGCTGGTGCTTGTCCGCGAACACCTCGGGCGTGAGCTGCGCCTGCACGTCGGCGGGGGCGAGCCGCTCGAGCTCGTCGTAGCTGACAGGGCGCCCCTCCTTGGTGAGGTGCGCGCGCAGGCGGTCGCGCTCGATGAAGCGGGCCCAGTCGCCGACCGGCGCATTGAGCATGGGGGTGTGGGAGGTGCCGATACCCAGGACGATCTTGGCCATGGTCTTGCGCCCCGTGGGGGCTTTCCTGTTTGCGTGCATCGAAAAATGGAATTATATTTTGATCCAGATCAAACCCGGACGTCAAAGAAAGCCCCCATGGAGACAAGCCCCCTGGGCATGGAAGGCCTCTTCGTCCTCGAGCCGGACACCAGCTCGGACGACCATGGCCGCTACAGCTGCTACTACAGCGAGCAGGCGTTCGCCGCCGCCGGCGCGGCGTCGCACTACGTGCAGGAGCACGCGTCGCGCTACGCGCTGAAGCACACCGTGCGCGGGCTGCACTTCCAGAAGCCGCCGCACGCCCAGCACAAGGTGGTGCGCGTCACGCGCGGGCGCATCTGGGACGTCTGCGTCGACGTGCGCCGGGGTTCCCCCACCTATGGAAAACACGCGGTCGTGGAACTCGCCGCCGGCGACTGGCGTCAGCTCCACGTCCCGCCCGGCTTCGCGCATGGCTTCTGCACGCTGGAGCCGGATACCGAGATCGCCTTTCGACTGACCGACTACAACAACCGCGACCACGCGGGAGGCCTGCTGTGGGACGACCCGGCGCTGGGCATTGCCTGGCCATGCGGGGACCGGCCGGCCTGGGTGTTTCCGGTGGACCGGCAGTGGCCGGCCCTGGAGGCGCTGGACTCCCCCTTCCACCACAGGAGACAAACATGACCACCCGCCGTACCGCCTTGCGCGGTCTCGCCGCCTCAGCCGCCACCCTGGTGGCCGGCCGCGGCTTCGCCCAGGACACGCAGCCCATCACCATCCTGGTGGGCGCGGCCTCCTCGATGGACTACACCGCCCGCGTCATCGCCGACCAGATGCACGGTGCACTGAACCGCACGGCCGTCGTGCTGAGCAAGCTGGGCGCCGGCCAGCGGCTCGCGCTCGGCGAATGCAAGCGCGCAGCGCCCGACGGCCGCACGCTGGTGTTCGCCACCAGCGGCCCGTTCGCGATCTATCCGCACGTCTATTCCAAGCTCGACTACGACCCGGTCGCGGACTTCACGCCCATCATCGGCGTCTCCAAGTTCGACGTGGCGATCTCCACCGGCTCGGTCACCGGCGCCACCGACCTCAAGCAGCTGATCGCCTGGGCCAAGGCGCGCAAGCCCGGGGACGCGGTGTTCGGCTCCGCGCCGGGCAACGGCTCGCTCTCGCACTTCCTCGGCGTCTCGATCGGGCTGGCCACCAACACCAAGCTCGTGCACGTGGCCTACAAGGACAGCGGGGTCGGCCTGATCGACCTGTCCGCCGGGCGGCTGCCGATCATGATCACCGGCCTGCAGCCGCAGATCCAGCTGCACAAGGCCGGCAAGATCAAGATCCTCGCCGTCTCCGGCGACAAGCGCTCGCCGCTGGTGCCGGAAGTGCCGACGCTGGCCGAGGCGGGCATCCCCATCAGCAGCAGCACGTCCACCGGCGTGTTCGGCCCGGCCGGCATGGCGCCGGAGCTGGTCCAGCGCTACCACGACGCGATCGCGCCGATGCTGTCCAACCCCGCGATCCAGGAGAAGCTGGTCGCGCAGGCGATGACGATCTGGGAAGTGGACGGCAAGGGGCTCGCCGCGTCGATCGCGCAGGAGCGGCAGCACTTCGGCCAGCTGGCGCACGCCAGCGGTTTCGTGAAGCAGGACGCCTGAAAGGAAGACCGCGATGATCCGACGCCGCACCCTCCTCCAATCGCTCGCTGCCACGGCCGCCGCCACCGCCGCGCCCGCCGTCCTGGCGCAGAACGACACGCCCATCACCATCCTGGTGGGCGCCGCCTCCTCGATGGACTTCACCGCGCGCCTGGTCGCGGAGCACCTGCACCACGCGCTCGGCCGGCCGGTCGTCGTGCTCAGCAAGCTGGGCGCCGGCGGCCGCGTGGCGCTGGGCGAACTGAAGCGCGCCGCCCCGGACGGGCGCACGCTGATGTTCTCCACCAGCAGCCCCTTCGCGATCTATCCGCACATCTACACCAGGCTCGACTACGACCCGGTGAGCGACTTCACGCCCATCGCCGGCGTGAGCTCCTTCGACGTCGGCCTGGCCACCGGGCCCATGACGGGCGCCGCCGACCTGAAGCAGCTGCTGGCCTGGGCCAAGGCCCGCCCGGACGGCGCGGTGTACGGCGACGCACCCGGCGCCGGATCGTCCTCGCACTTCTTCGGCATCGCGCTGGCGCGCGCGAGCGGCCTGCCGCTCAAGCCCGTGCACTACAAGGACAGCGGCGTCGGCATCGTCGACCTCGGCGCCGGCCGGCTGCCGATGATGATCACCGGCACCAGCCCGCTCGCGGTGCAGCACAAGGCGGGCAAGCTGAAGCTGGTGGCCGTGTCCGGTGCGAACCGCTCGCCGCTGGTGCCGGACGTGCCGACCATGAAGGAACAGGGCATCGACGTCGTCATCGAGAACTCGGCGGCGTTGTACGGCCCGGCGAAGCTGCCGCGCGAGATCGTCGAGCGCCTGTCCACGGCGCTCGCGCCCATGCTGAAGTCGCCCGCGGCGCTGGAGAAGATGGCCGGCCAGGGCATGGCGCCGCAGCCGATGACGGGCACGGAGCTGGCGAGCTGGCTCGCGGCGGAGCGCCAGCGCTTCGGCCAGCTGGCCAAGGACAGCGGCTACCAGCCGGAGACGCTGTGACCTCGGCAGCCATCGCCCGCAGCCTCGGCGAACTCGTGCAGGCCCGCCAGGCCGGCACCGGCGATGCGCGCGCGCGGCTGCTGGCGCTGCTGCATCCGCAGGCGCGCTACGAGATGCTGGGCCGCAACGCCGAGGGCGCGGAGGCCGTCGCCACCGAGCTGCTGGCGGGCGCCAACGGCGAACTGGCCCGCCGCCTCGACTGGCAGGCGCCCGAGATCGCAGGCGCGCAAGCCCGCGTGAGCGGCGTGCGGCGCGAAGGCACGCGCGACCGCGGTCTCGTCCTCACCGTGCGCTTCGACGGCGACGCCATCGCGCTGCTGCAGGAGCAGCGCACGCCCCCGCCGCCACCGGATGCGCGGCCCATCGTGCTGCCCGAGGCCTTGCGGCGGCGCATCGACAACGCGCTGGTGGAGCGCCACCCGATGCTGGTGGCGCACGTCGGCGAGGACGGCCAGCCGGTGCTGAGCTTCCGCGGCTCGGTGCAGGTGTTCGGCGACGACCAGCTGGCGATGTGGATCCGCAGCGCGGAAGGCGGATTCATCCGGGCGATCCGCGCCAACCCGCGCATCGCCCTGATGTACCGCGACGAGGAGGCGAAGGCCACCTACCAGTTCCAGGGCCGCGCCCGCGTGACGCAGGTCCCGCAGGAGCGGCAGCGCGTGTTCGACCGCGCCCCGGCGGCCGAGCGCGCCCACGACTTCGCGATGCTGGGCGTGGCCGTGGTGGTGGACCTCGACCGGGTGGAGGGCTACGCCGGCCTGGGCGCTATGGGCCAGGTGGACCAGGTGCGCATGCTGCGCGACCCGGCGGGCGCATGACAAGATTCTTGATGGAGCAACGATGACACCGAAAGACAGCGAAGACCTGACCCACGTGGGCGCAGGCACCGTGATGGGCAACTTCATGCGGCAGTACTGGATTCCCGCCGCGAAGTCGAGCGAACTGGCGGCCGACGGCACGCCGATGCGCCTGCTGCTGCTGGGCGAGAAGCTGGTGGCCTTCCGCGACTCCACCGGCCGCGTGGGCGTGATGGACCACATGTGCCCGCACCGCAACGCCTCGCTCGTCCTGGGACGCAACGAGGAGGACGGCCTGCGCTGCATCTACCACGGCTGGAAGTTCGACGTGAACGGCCGCTGCGTGGACATGCCCAGCGTGCCGCCCGCCCAGTGCTTCAAGGACAAGGTGCACGCGCGCGCCTACAAGGCGGTGGACCGCAACGGCATCGTGTGGGTCTACATGGGCCCGCGCCAGGACGACCCGCCGGCGCTGCCGATGGTGGAGGCCACGCTGCTGGCCGAAAAGGACGTGGACATCTCCTTCATGATGCGCAGCTGCAACTGGATGCAGGCGCTGGAAGGCGACATCGACACCTCGCACTTCGGCTTCCTGCACGTCGGCCACCTCGACCCCGACGAGGTGCCCGAAGGCCACCCGCTGGAACACACCGCCGGCGAACGCGCGCCCGAATACCACGTGCGCGACACCGACTGGGGCACCACCTACGGCGCCTACCGCACGGTGAAGCCGCAGACCTTCTACTGGCGCTTCGCCAACTACATGTTCCCGTTCTGGACGCAGACGCCGCAGGGCGAGTTCCCGGTCAACATCCAGGCGCGCGCCTGGGTTCCGCTGGACGACCACCACACCATGATGATCTTCTGGCGCCGGCGCACCGGCGGACCGCGCAGCAGCAACGAGCCGCTGAAGAACGGCAAGCCGCTCGGTGGCGCGCGCCCGCAGCCGGACTTCCACCCGACGGGCACGGGCTGGCTGGATCGCTACCGCGTGGTCGCCGACGAGTCCAACGACTGGCTGATCGACCGCGAGGCACAGCGCACCAACCGCATCTACTCCGGCATCGACCACATCGGCCTGCAGGACCAGGCCGTGACGGAGAGCATGGGCCCGATCACCGACCACTCGAGGGAGCACCTGGGCCCCGGCGACCTGATGATCGCGCGCACGCGCCGGCGCGCGCTGCAGGCGGCCCGCGCCTTTGCGGCGGGCACGCCCGCGCCCGGCGTGGAGGCGCCCGAGGTGATGATGGGCGCGCGCAGCGGCTACTTCGAGATGCCGGATTCGGTGGAGTGGCAGCAGGCCTATGCGGACAAGATGCGCAGCGCCGACCGCGTGCTGAAGCAGGCGGCCGCGGCGCGGGAAGCCGTGCCGGCCAAGTGAGGATCACCGCCGCCGAGAGCCTGCACGCCGACGGCGGGTACCGGACCTGCTCGTACCTCAAGCTCAGCACCGACGAGGGCCTCGTCGGCTGGGCGGAGTACTACGACAGCTTCTCCGGCGCGCGCATCGATCCGCTGATCCAGGACTTCGCCCGCCACGCGATCGGCATGGACCCGCGCCAGTTCGGGCGGGTGAGCGAGACCCTGCTGGCCACCACGCGGCTCGCCGCGGGCGGCCTGGCGCAGCAGGCGATCGCCGCGATCGAGAACGCCTGCCTCGACATCGCGGGCAAGGCGCTGGGCGTGCCCGTGTGCGTGCTGCTGGGCGGGCCGTTGCGCGAGCGCGTTCCGGTGTACTGGACGCACTGCGGCAGCTACCGCGTGGGGCCGCGCGCGGCCTTCTATACGAAGGAGCTGGGCTGCCCGCCGATCCGCACGCTGGAGGACCTGGCCGCCGTCGCGAAGGAGGCCGTCGCGCGCGGCTTCCGCGCCGTGAAGACCAACCCGGTGTTCTTCGATGGCGGCGAGCCGCGCTTCTTCAGCGGCGGCTTCCGCGTGGCGCCGGGTTTCCTGGATCGCTCCATCACCGAGCGGCAGCTCCATGCGATCGTCGAGCAGATGACGGCCTACCGCGAAGCGGTCGGGCCCGACGTCGGCCTGATGCTGGACCTCAGCTTCAGCCAGCGCACGGAAGGCTATTTGCGCATCGCGCATGCGCTGGAGCCGCTGGACCTGGCGTGGCTGGAGGTCGACACGCCCGATCCGCAGGCGCTGGCCTTCCTGCGCGGGCACTGCCGCGTGCCGATCGCCTCGCTGGAGTCGCTGCACGGCTTGGCCGAGTACCGGCCCTTCCTGCAGGCGCAGGCGGTGGACACGTGCATCGTCGATCCCATGTGGAACGGCTGCTGGCAGTCGGCGCGCATCGCGGCTTTCGCCGACGCGCACGAGACCACGATGGCGCCGCACAATCCGGTGGGCGAACTCGGCACGCTCATGAGCCTGCACCTCGCGGCGGCGGCGCCCAACCTGCGCATCCTGGAGCTGCGCGTCGACGAGGCGCCGTGGATCCGCGACTGGCTCACGCACCCGCCGGTGCTGGAGCGCGGCGACCTGCTCGTCCCGGACCGTCCGGGCTGGGGAACCGACATCGACGAGAAGGCCTTGCGCGCGCGCCCGCCGCGCCGCCCCTGAAGGAGACCGCATTGCGCATCGTGTACTGGGCCAGGCTGCAGCTGGCGAAGCAGGAGATCATCGCGTCCGTCCAGGCCGTGCCCGGCGTGGAACTGACGGTGACCACGACCCTGCCGGAGACGCTGGAGGCCCTGCCCGGCGCCGCGGGCCTGGTGCTCGTGCACGGGCCGCAGCACGAAGCCAGGCAGGTCTACGAGGTGCTGCGCGCGCCGGGCAGCACGGTGCGGTGGTTGCACTTCATCTCCGCAGGCCGCGAGGGTTACGAGGAACTGGGCTGGCCGCCGGGCGTCACCGTCACCTACGCCGCCGGCGCCGTGGCGCCCGGCGTGGCCGAGCACGCGATGGCGCTGCTGCTGGCGCTGGGCCGCCGGGTGCCCGACCTCGTGCGCACCGTGATGCCGCAACGCGCCTGGGACCGCACGCTGGTGGCGCCGAAGGCCCGCTCGCTGGAAGGCGGCACGCTGGCCATCGTCGGCTACGGGCAGATCGGCAGGGAGCTGGCGCAGCGGGCGCGCGCGTTCGGCATGCGCATCGTCACCGTCTCGCGCTCGCCCGTGCGCGATGCGCTGGTCGACGAGGCCCTGCCGCTCTCCGCCCTGCGCGAGGCGCTGGGGCAAGCCGACGCGGTCGCCGTCTGCATCGCGCTCACGCCGGAGACGACGCACCTGCTGGGCGAGGCGGAATTCGCGGCCTGCCGGCCCGGCGCGCTGCTGGTGAACGTGGCGCGCGGGCCGGTGCTGGACCAGGCCGCGCTGGTGCGGGCGCTGCACGGCGGGCAGATCGGCGGGGCCGGGCTGGACGTGAGCGACCCGGAGCCGCTGCCGGCGAACGACCCGCTGTGGGACTGCCCCAACGTGCTCATCTCACCGCATTACGCGGGCTCGGGGAATCCGCGGAGCGTGCAGCGGCTGGCGGAGAGCGTGGCGGGGAACGTGCGGCGGCTGAAGGCGGGGGAGCCGCTGAGGCACGTCGTGTCGGAAGGCTAGCGGAGCGCGCCTGCCCTCACCCCGCCCTCTCCCGCGAGCGGGAGAGGGAGAGGGAGAGGGAGAGGATCAGGGGAAGGCGGGGATGTCGGGCTCCGTGCCCTCGAGGTGCGCCTCGGGGTGCAGGGTCCGCAGCCGCGCCTCGATTTCCTCCACGCGCCACATCGGCACGTCCACCATCAGCAGGATCTTGCCTTCCTCGATCGCAGGCGTGAAGCGCTCCAGCCGCTTGCTCGGGATGGAGATGCCGATCATGGTGGACGTCCAGGTGCCGAACAGCGCGCCGCCGATGGCCAGGCCCGCGGCGATGCCCCACTGCGGCTCGTCGCCCACGATCGGGTAGTGCACGGCGATCAGCGCGCCCAGCAGGCCGCCCAGCGAGGCGCCGACGATCAGGCCGCGTTCGGCGGCGCGCACGAAGTCGGAGGTCTGCAGCACGCCGGCCGCGTGCAGCCCCCGCATGTCCGCATCCTCGCGCCCCACGAAGTGCATGCGGCGCTCCTCGATGCGCGCGAGCAGCAGGTCGTCCATCGTCGCCCGGGCGCTTTCGACGTCGGGCAGCAGCCAGTAGATGCGTCGGTACATGATGCAGCTCCTCAGGGCTTCGCCGGCTGCTCGCCGGCGACCGGCGCAAAGAACGCCCCGCGCGCCAGGAAGGTGTAGTCGGCCTCGAGCGCGCCGATGCCCAGCAGCACCAGCAGCAGCAGGGGCGGAACGACGATCGCGTACACCAGCGCGAGCCGTTCCCACAGCATGTGCATGAAGACGGCGACGATGAGGCCGGCCTTCAGCAGCATGAACGCGACGATCAGGGTCCAGCGCAGCAGGCCCTGGAAGTGGAAGTAGTCCACCAGGTAGGACGCCGTGCTCAGCACGAACAGCAGCGCCCAGATCCTGAAGTAGATGCCCAGCGGGTGCGTCTGCCCCGGCGCATGCGCCTGGGGCTCCTGGGCGGCGGGTGCGATGTGCGCTTCGTGGGCGATGTCCATGGCGACCCCTTACCAGAGATAGAAGAACGCGAAGATGAAGACCCAGACCAGGTCCACGAAGTGCCAGTACAGGCCCAGGATCTCGACGATCTCGTAGTTGCCCTTGCGGCCGGTCAGGAAGCCGGGGCGCTCGTGATCGAGGTCGCCGCGCAGCACCTTGGTCGCGACGATCACCAGGAAGATCACGCCGATGGTCACGTGCGTGCCGTGGAAGCCGGTGATCATGAAGAAGGCCGCGCCGAACTGCGCCGCGCCCCACGGGTTGCCCCAGGGCCGCACGCCTTCCAGGATCAGCTTGGTCCATTCCAGCGCCTGCATGCCGACGAAGCTCGCGCCCAGCGCCGCCGTGGCCAGCAGCAGCGCGAAGGTGCGCTGCCGGTCGCGCCGGTAGCCGAAGTTCACGGCCAGCGCCATGGTGCCGCTGCTGGTGATCAGGATGAAGGTCATGATCGCGATCAGCAGCAGCGGGACGCTCTGCCCGAACACCGTGAGGCCGAACACCTCGCTCGGGTTGGGCCAGGGCACGGTGGTCGAGGCGCGCACCGTCATGTACGAGATGAGGAAGCTGCCGAAGATGAAGGTGTCGCTCAGCAGGAAGATCCACATCATCGGCTTGCCCCAGGGCACGCCCTTGAACACGCGCTGGTCCGAGGAAGCGTCGGCGACGACGCTGCGCCAGCCCTCGCGTCCGGGCAGGGCGGCTGTGGCCTCGTGGTTCGCCATGGCGGTGCTCCTCACAGGGGAGCCAGCGAGCAGATCGCCAGCCCGAAGTCGTTGGAGACGAGCAGCGCGTACAGCACCACCCAGACGGCGAGCAGGTAGTGCCAGTAGGTCGCGCACAGTTCGACGGCCAGCCGCAGCCGCGCGGCCCCGACGCCGCGCCACGCGCGCACCGACGCCCGCAGCCAGGCCACCAGCCCGCCCAGCACGTGCAGCCCGTGCACCGCGGTGAACAGGTAGAAGAAGGCGGTGGCCGCATTGGTGGAGACGAAGTAGCCGGCGTCCACCATCTGCATCCACACGTAGAGCTGGCCGGCGAGGAAGGCGATGCTGAACAGCCCGCCCGCCGCGAGACCGCGGCGCAGGCCCGGCAGGTCGCCGCGGCGCGCGAGGTGCACCGTCCACTGCATCGCGAGGCTGGCCGCCACCAGCAGCCCCGTGTTCACCATCAGAAGGCGCGGGCGCGGCAGCGGCGTCCAGTCGGCCAGGCCCAGGCGCATCGCATAGGCGCTCACGAACAGCACGAACAGCGAACTCGCGACGCCGAGGAACACCCACAGCGCCATGCGCGCCGGCGCCGCCACCGGCGCGCCCGTCGTCGCGAGGGCGGCCTGCGCGCTCCAGGGCTGCACGTGCATCGTCTGCCGGAACAGCCACCCGACGATGACCGCCATCAGCAGCGACAGGAAGACCAGCCCGATGGTCATGGCGTCAACCCTGCGTCGCCGGCTGCTGGCGCGCCCACGCCTCCGCGGGCACGTCGGCCGGCGGCACGTTCTGCGGGATGTAGTCGGCCTTCACGCCGGGCACGCCGTAGTCGTAGGGCCAGCGGTAGACCACCGGCAGTTCCTTGCCGAAGTTGCCGTGCTTGGGCGGCGTCTCGGGCGTCTGCCATTCCAGCGTCGTGGCGTTCCAGGGATTGCCGCCGGAGGGCCGCCCCCACTTCCAGCTGTGGAACAGGTTGTAGAGGAACACCATCTGCGCCGCGCCCACCACGAAGGCGGCCAGCGAGATCCAGGCATTGAGCAGGTGCGCCGAGTCGGGGATGAAGCCGGTGCCCGAGATCGCGTAGTAGCGGCGCGGGATGCCCATGAACCCGAGGTAGTGCATCGGGTAGAAGATCGCGTAGGTGCCGACGAAGGTGACCCAGAAGTGCACCTTGCCCAGCGTGTCGTCCAGCATGCGCCCGGTGATCTTGGGATACCAGTGGTAGAGGGCGCCGAACACCACCAGCACCGGCGCGATGCCCATGACCATGTGGAAGTGCGCGACGACGAACATGGTGTCCGACAGCGGCAGGTCGACCACCACGTTGCCGAGGAACAGGCCCGACAGGCCGCCGTTGACGAAGGTGAAGACGAAGGCGATGGCGAAGAGCATCGGCACCGTCAGGTGGATGTTGCCCTTCCAGAGCGTCAGCACCCAGTTGTAGACCTTGATGGCCGTGGGGATCGCGATCAGCAGCGTCGTCGTGGCGAAGAAGAAGCCGAAGTACGGGTTCATGCCGCTCACGTACATGTGGTGCGCCCACACGATGAAGCTCAGGCCGCCGATGATCAGGATGGCCCAGACCATCATGCGATAGCCGAAGATGTTCTTGCGCGCGTGCGTGGCGATCAGGTCGGAGACGATGCCGAAGGCCGGCAGCGCCACGATGTAGACCTCGGGGTGGCCGAAGAACCAGAACAGGTGCTGGAACAGCAGCGGGTTGCCGCCCGTGTAGCCCATCTGCTCGCCGCGCGAGACCAGGGCCGGCATGAAGAAGCTGGTGCCCAGCGTCAGGTCCAGGAACATCATGATGGCGCTCACGAACAGCGCCGGGAACGCCAGCAGCGCCAGCACGGTGGCCATGAAGATGCCCCACACCGTCAGCGGCAGCCGCATCATCGTCATGCCGCGCGTGCGCGCCTGCAGCACGGTCACGACGTAGTTCAGGCCGCCCATCGTGAAGCCGATCACGAAGACGGCGAGCGACACGAGCATGAGGATGATGCCGGCGTGCGACCCGGGCGTGCCGTCCAGGATCGCCTGCGGTGGATAGAGCGTCCAGCCGGCGCCCGTCGGCCCGCCGGGCACGAAGAAGCTCGCCACCAGCAGCAGCACGGCCAGCAGGTAGACCCAGTAGCTGAGCATGTTGACGTACGGGAACACCATGTCGCGCGCGCCGACCATCAGCGGGATCAGGTAGTTGCCGAAGCCGCCCAGGAACAGCGCCGTCAGCAGGTAGATCACCATGATCATCCCGTGCATGCTCACGAGCTGCAGGTAGACGCTGGGCGTGATGAAGGCCAGGCGCCCCGGGAACCCGAGCTGCAGCCGCATCAGCCAGGAGAAGACAAGCGCGACCAGGCCGATGCCGATCGCGGTGAACGCGTACTGGATGGCGATGACCTTGGCGTCCTGGCTCCAGACGTACTTGCCGATGAAGGTGCGGGGGTGGTAGAGGGCGACCTCCGCCACCTCCGCCGGTGGCGCGAAGTCGGACTCGTCGTGGGCAACGTGGGTAGCAGCCATCGCACCTCCAGGCTCAGCGCGAGTTGATGTAGGCCAGGATGTCGCCGATGGCCGCGTCGTCGGCCAGCATGCCGGCGACCAGCGCCATCTGGGCGCCGTGGACGTCCTGCGCGTGCGCGCCGCGGACGCCGTCCTTGAAGTTCCTCAGCTGCCTGGCCATGTACCAGTCGCTCATTCCCTTGAGGCGGGGGGCGTTGGTGGCCGCGATGCCGCGTCCGTCGGCGCCGTGGCAGGCGGCGCAAGTGGCGTAGCGCGCGCGCCCGGTGTCCACGTCGCCGTGGATCGTGGGCGGCACGGGCGTGTCGGGCAGGCTCGCGATGTAGGCGACGACGTTGGCGACGGCGGCGTCGTCGGCCAGCGTCGCGGCCATGGGCGCCATCATCTTGCCGAAGGTGTCCTTGTCGCTCGCGCCGCGCGCGCCGGCCTTGAACAGCTTCAGCTGCCGCTCGAGGTACCAGGCGCCCTGCCCGCTCAGCTTGGGCGCGTTCAGGGCGACGTTGCCTTCGCCCTGCGCGCCGTGGCAGGCGGCGCACACCGCATAGGCGGCCTGGCCGGCGGCGACGTCGCCCTGCGGCCGGTCGCGCAGCTGCGCGTACGTCACCTGCTGCTGCTGCCACGCCTGGTAGGCCGCCGGTTCGTCGACCACGATCTTGCCGCGCATCGCGAAGTGGCCCGTGCCGCACAGTTCCTCGCACAGGATGTCGTAGGCGCCGGCCTTGGTGGGCGTGAACCAGACGTAGGAGACGAGGCCCGGCACCATGTCCATCTTCACGCGCAGCTGCGCCACGCCGAAGTCGTGCAACACGTCCTTGGAGCGCAGCAGCAGCTTGACCGGCTGGCCCAGCGGCACGTGCAGTTCGGGGCCGGCGAGCAGCACGTCGTCGCCGCCGTGCGCGTCGGCCGGGTTCATGCCGAAGGGATTGGCGTCGCTGACGTAGCGCGAGTGCACGGTGCCCAGCTTGCCGTCCTGCCCCGGAAGCCGGTACTTCCAGTTCCACTGCTGCGCCACGACTTCCACGACCTGCGCGTCCTGCGGCACGTGCACGACGTCGGCCCACACCAGCAGCCCGGGCGCCAGCATGGCCGCGACGCCGCCGGCCGTGACGACGAGCAGCCACCATTCGAGCTTCCTGTTTTCCGGCTGGTAGGCGGCGCGCCCGCCCGCGCGGTGGCGGTAGCGCACCAGCGACCAGGCCATGAAGACGCTCACCGCCACGAACACGATGCCCGTGACCCAGAAGGTGATGGAGATGGTGGTGTCGATCGTGTGCCAGTTGGACGCGATCGGCGTGAAGTACCAGGGGCTCAGGAAGTGGAACAGCACCGAGCCCAGTGCCAGGACCAGCAATGCGATGGCGATCGGCATGATCAGCCTTCCGCGCCGGTTCTCTTGAGTCTCCAGTACAGGTAGGCGGCGGCGACGCCGAAGACGACGTGCGCGGCCACCGTGTCCCAGCCGCGCAACCACGCGAGCCACGGGAAGAACACGACCAGCAGGTCGAAGTTCACGAGGTACAGCACCAGCCCCATGATCGCGCCGGCGGACGCCGCCTGGCCCGGCGTGCGATCCAGCCGCAGCTGCGCCAGCACGGCGCCCATGACCAGCCCGAAGATCACGCCCAGCGCATAGTGCGTGACCAGCGCGATGCTGACGACCGTGATGCTGAAGCTGTAGCCCGCGCCGACGGCGGACTTGCCCAGGAAGATCGGCGCGATCATGTGCGAGGTGCGCCAGGGCCCCTCCGGCGTGAACCAGCTCGACCACAGCAGGTCGAGCACCATCAGCACCGCGCCGGCCGCGAGACCGGAGACCGCGGCGGCGGCCCAGTCTGGCGTGCGCCAGCTCCAACTCCGCATATCCAGGGAAGTGTCCATGGTGGACTCCCAATCGCGCGAAACGGGGAAGCCGTTGTACACCCGTTCGCGTGCGCTGTGCAAGAACCGGCCGACGCCAGACCGCGTGCCGCGACTACGTGCGCGGGACGATCGTCCCCCAGATGGTGGGGAGCAAAGGAGCAAGCGCCATGGCATCCCGCAATGCATCGTCCGGCAAGCCCGGCCGCACCACCGCGCAGAAGAAGCGCTCGGAACCGGCGGCCACGCGCGCACGCGCGAGCGGCGGCGGCCTGCGCAGCACGCCGGCCGAGGCGCCGGCCGGCCGCAGCGCCAGCACCGGCGGCCGCGCCGACCGGGCCAGCGCCCGCAGCGACCTGAATTCCCGCAGCAGCAACGCCGGCCGCCAGCCCCGGCGCAGCGAACGGAAGAGCTAGCCCGCGCGGCGCTCCCTCTCCCGCTTGCGGGAGAGGGCCGGGGTGAGGGCCTGCGGCGGCGCGCCGTCGTCGTTGGCCGCGCCGTCGCGCGCGAACAGGCGGGCGTAGTAGCCGCCCTGCGCCAGCAGTTGCGCGTGCGTGCCGATCGCGTCGATGCGGCCTTCGCGCAGCACCACGATGCGGTCGGCGTCGACCACCGTGGACAGGCGGTGCGCGATCACGAGCGTCGTGCGCCCACGTGTCAGGCGCTTGAGCGCGGCCTGCACCAGCGCCTCGCTTTCGTTGTCGAGGGCGCTGGTCGCCTCGTCCAGCACCAGGATCGGCGGGTTCTTCAGCAGCGCCCGCGCGATCGCGATGCGCTGCTTCTGCCCGCCGGAGAGTCCGGCGCCGCGCTCGCCCACCACGGTGTCGTAGCCGGCCGGCAGCTTCTGGATGAACTCGTGCGCGTTGGCGGCGCGCGCCGCCGCTTCCGCCTGCTCGCGGGTGGCGCCGGGCGTGCCGTAGGTGATGTTGGCCAGCACCGTATCGTGGAACAGGTGGACGTCCTGCATCACGGTGCCCACTTGGCTGCGCAGCGACCGCTGCGTGCACTCGCGCACGTCCGTGCCGTCCACCAGGATGCGGCCGGCGGTGGGCGCGTGCAGGCGCTCCAGCAGCGACACGAGCGTCGTCTTGCCGCAGCCGCTCGGGCCCACCAAGGCCACCGTCTCGCCGGCCGCGACGGACAGCGACAGCTCGCGCAGCACGGGGCGGCCGTCGCCGTAGTCGAAGGACACGTTCTCGAAGCTGACGGCGCCCGCTTCGACCACCAGCTCGCGCGCGTCCGGCGCATCGGCCAGCGGGTCGGGCGCGTGCAGGATGGCGGAGACGGCCTCCAGCGAGACGCCGGCGCGGCGCACGGTCGCATACACGTTGGTCAGGCCCTGGATGGGACCGAACAGGCCGCCCACGTACTGCAGCGCGGCGACCAGCGTGCCGACCGTGCCGTGGCCGCGCAGCACGAGCCAGGCGCCCAGGCCGGCGACGGACAGGCGCGCGGCGGCGGCCGACAGGCCCTGCAGCGCATTGGTGCGGGCGTCGCGGCGGGCGCCGCGCGTGACCTTGTCGTTGCCTTGCGCGACGGCGTCGAGGAAGCGCTTCTCCTCGTCCTTCTCCATCGCGAAGCCCTTGACGGTGCGGATGCCGGCCAGCACCTCGGTCCAGCGGCCGAAGGTGGCCGTCCAGTGATCCAGCAGCACGCGGTCGCGCCGGGTCTGCTCCGGCGCCGCCAGCATGCCGATGACGGCGGGCAGCGGCGCGAACACGACGACGGCCAGCGCCAGGCGCCAATCGAGTTCCACCAGGGCGGCCAGCGCGAGCACGAGATAGGCGACGGCGGGCAGCGCCTTGAAGGCGAGCTCGCCGACGGCGCTGACGAACCCGTTGATGGCGCTGTTGACCCGGCTGACCGTGCCGCCCACGGTGTGCTGCTGGTGCCAGGTCAGGGGCAGCTCGTGCAGCCGCGCCGTGACGCGCTGGCGCAGCGCGAAGTCGATGTCCAGCCGCACCCGCCAGCTGCGCCCTTCCAGCAGGCGCGACAGCCAGATCTGCCCCAGTTCGGCGGCGGCGACCAGCGCCAGCGCGAACAGGATCGCGCGGCCGGTCGTCGGCGCGACGGCGCCCGGCCGGGCGGCCACCTGCCCCAGCGTGTCGACCAGTTGCATGACGGCCAGCGGCGCCGCGGCGCTGACGGTGGCCAGGACGAGCGCGAGGCCCAGCACCTTGGCGATCGGCCGGCCGAAGCCGCGCAGCCAGGGCAATGCCCGGTGGGCAAGCGCCCACATGTCCGGCCCGGGACGCGCGCGGCGGCGGGGCAGGAACAACAGGAAAGGGAGCAGGAAGGCACGGCTCACAAGGCCTTCCAACGGATGAGCAAGAGTTCGGTTGACGACGGATTACGGGTTATCCCGAGGCTTTACTCTCTCTCACGCCAGCTCGCGTTCCAGCCGCCAAGCCTGGTACTTCACCCCGGCCACCGCCCCGCCGATGATGGAAGCGGCGGCCACCAGGCTGGTCAGGCTCAGCGTCGACAGCCCCGTCACGCCCTGCCCGATGCTGCACCCCAGCGCCGTCACGCCGCCTATCCCCATCAGCGCGCCGCCCGCCAGGTGGTGCCCCAGGTCGGGCGTGCCGGCGAAGCCTTCCCAGCGGAAGCTGCGGCGCGCCAGCGCCATGGCGGCGGAGCCCAGGATCACGCCGACCACCGAGACGATGCCCACCGTGAGGCGCTTGCTCACGTCGCTGTAGAACAGCAGCCAGTCCAGCGCGAACGCCGTCGGCGCGACGAAGCTGAAGCCCTCGGCCCGCGTGGAATTGGTGGCGAGCCAGCTCTCCTCCAGCGTCTCGGGATGTTCGGCCAGGTGACCCAGCACGCCGGTCACGCCCCACATCCCCAGCACCAGCAAGCCGATGCCGGCGCCGGCCAGCAGGTTGATCGGCCGGCGCGACTCGCCGGACGCGAGCGCGAAGAACAGCAGCAGCGCCCCCAGCACGCCGCCGGCGACCAGGGAGGCCGCGGCGAGTTCGAGGCCGGTGCCGCGCGCGAGCAGCGTCGCGAGATCCGCGTTCGCGCCGAGGTCCACCGCGACCCGATCCACCGTGTTCACCCGCCACACCGCCGTCAGTCCCTTGAGCGTCGCGAAGGCCGTGATCGCCGTCACGACCATCACCACCAGCGACTTCAGGCTGCCGCCGCCCACGCGCACCAGCGTCTTGCTGATGCAGCCGGAAGACAGGACCATGCCGAAGCCGAACACGCCGCCCCCGACGAGCCCGGAGAGCCACAGCCAGCGCGGCGTCGCGTACAGGGTCTGGGGCGCGCGCAGCACGCCGGTGGCGGCCAGCACGGCGAAGCCGAGCGTCGCGACGGCGGCGGCCAGCGCCCACTGGCGCAGGCGCGTGTAGTCGCGCATCACGACCGCATCGCTCACCGCGCCCATGGTGCAGAAGCCGGTGCGCTGCACCAGCGCGCCGAACAGCGCGGACAGCACGAAGGCCGCCCACAGCACCTGCTGGTTCAGCGTGGACAGCTCGGCGGGCGTCATGCGGGGATTCTAGGAAGTCCCCGGAACCCCCTCACGCCCGTGCGAATCCGGGATTGGGCAGCGCGCCCGTGAGCTTGGGCGTGTTGATGCGCCGCGGGGCCACCTTGCCGCCGCGCGCCTGCAGCCACTGCTCCACCAGGTCCCACATCGGCGGGGTGCCCGCCTTGGCGGCTTCCTCGGAGACGGGGGCCCAGCCGGCGACCTTGTACGTGCGCCTGGCGTCGATCGGCTTGCCGTTCAGGCGCATGTCCTCGATCCGCTTGCCCATCGCCGCCGCGGGATTGCAGGTGTACTGCAGCCCGCCCACGCGCACCATGTCGCCGCCCTGCTGGTAGTACGGGTCGGGGTTGAACAGGTTGTCGGCGACGTCCTCGAGGATGGTCTTGATCATCTCGCCGCTGATGTCGCTCACCGTCGTGTGCGAGTAGGTGGTGGCCGTCATGTCCATCAGCCACTCGCGCGTGATCTCCTGGCCCGCCAGCAGCGAGGTGCCCCAGCGGAAGCCCGGCGAGAACGCGATCTCGGCGCCCTGCACGTCCATCAGCGCGTCCAGCAGCAGCTGGTCGCCCGAGCCGTTGAAGTTGCCGCGGCGGTACAGCGTGCCCTCGGTCACCGCCAGCTTCTGCGCCAGCTTGGCCTCGTAGGGCCCGCGCACGCGCTGGATCAGCGCCTGCATCTGCGGATCGGCCGGCAGCATGTCGGCGAACACCGGCAGCAGGCGGTAGCGGAAGTCCGCCACCTTGCCGTTCTTCACGTCGAAGTCCAGCACGCCGAGGAACTTGCCGTTGGAGCCCGCGTTGGTGACGATGGTCTTGCCGCCGCCCTTGTTGGCCACCAGCACGGGCACGGGCACGCCGTCGTGCGTGTGGCCGCCCAGGATCGCGTCGACGCCGGACAGGCGCGTGGCCATCTTCAGGTCGACGTCCATGCCGTTGTGGCTCAGCACCACGACGGCCTGCGCGCCCTTGCCGCGCGCCTCGTCCACCATCTCCTGCAGGTGCTCGTCCTGGATGCCGAACTGCCAGTCGGAGACGAAGTAGCGCGGGTTCGCGATCGGCGTGTAGGGGAAGGCCTGGCCGATGATGGCGACCGGCACGCCGTTGATCTCGCGGATCGTGTACGGCTTGAACACCGGGTCGCCAAAGTCCGTGGTCTTGACGTTCTGCGCCAGGAATTCGACCTTGCCGGCGAAGTCCTTCTCGATGATCTCCTTCACGCGGTCCATGCCCAGCGTGAATTCCCAGTGGCCGGTCATGATGTCCACGCCCAGGAGCTTGGCGGCTTCCACCATGTCCTGGCCCCTGGTCCAGAGCGCGGTGGCCGAGCCCTGCCAGGTGTCGCCGCCATCGAGCAGCAGCGCGCCGGGGCGGCTCGCCTTGAGGCGCTTGACCAGCGTGGCGAGGTGGGCGAAGCCGCCGACCTTGCCGTAGCGGCGCGCGGCTGCCTCGAAATCGAGGTAGGTGAGCGCGTGCGCCTCGGCGCTGCCGCGCGGCACCTTGGCGATCTTGAGCAGCTGCTCGCCCACCAGGTGCGGCAGGCGCCCGCGCATGTCGCCCACGCCCAGGTTGACGCTCGGCTCGCGGAAGTGCACCGGCAGCAGCTGCGCATGGCAGTCCGTCATGTGCAGCAGCGACACGTTGCCAAAGCGCGGCAGCTCGTACAGGCCCTCGGCCGCCGTCGCAGCGTCCGCGTCCGCCCAGCGGCCCAATCCCATTCCGGCGGCCGAAGCCGCCCCCAGGACCTGCAGGAAGTCCCGTTTCGACAGGTTCATGCGCGACTTACTTGTTGACGGGCGAGGCGGGGTCCAGCAGCAGCGCCATCACGTGGCGGATCTGGTCCTGCGTCAGGTAACCCATGTGGCCGGCGCGGGGCATGTTGGAACAGGCGTTGTAGGCCTTGGCGTTCCAGATCTTGCCCCACGTGTATTCGACGATGGGCTTCGCGGCGGGGCTGTTCGGGTCGGTCACGCCGCGCAGCTTGCCGTAGTGGTACAGGCTCGGGCCGATCGTGCCGAAGGAGATCTCCTCCTTGGTGATCTGGTGGCAGTTGTAGCAGTTGCCGCCGTTGACGGTGTCGGCCTTGTCGCGCCAGGTCTCGCCGCGGCCGCTCTGGGCGATCTTCTCGCCCTGCTTCCAGTCGCCGAGGAACTTGCCGTCGCTCGGCCACTTCACCGTCTTCAGGTTCTCGGCCTCGATGCGCTTCGCCACCTCGGGCGCCAGCGGCTTGCCGGCGACGTCGGCGGCGTTGCACAGCTTCAGCGTCTCGTCGATGTCGGTGATGCGGTCGGTGGTGGCGATGCCCTGGTTGCGGAAGCTGGTGCGCATCATCTCCTGCGCGAGCTTGTCCACGTCGGTGCGCGGCTGCGTGGCGCAGCCGACCACGGCCACGGCGGCGATGCCGGCCGCCAGCAGGAATGCGGTTTTCTTGTGCATGGGGGCGTGTCCTTCAGCGCTTGATGGCGGGCGCGGCCGACTTGGCGCCGGTGGCGTTCACGCCCAGGTAGGTCGACAGCGCGGTGAGCGCGTCGCTGCCGAACAGCGGATACGGGAAGCGCTGCTGGCGGTAGCAGTCGTTCAGGCGCATCTGCATGCTCCACATCTGGCCGTTGGAGACGCGGTAGGCCGGCCAGGCGGCGAAGCCGACGCCGTCGCCCGGGTTCTTGGTCAGGTTGGGCAGGTCCTGCAAGCGGATGCGCTTGCCGTCCTCGCCGTGGCAGGAGGCGCAGGCGAAGTCGTGCGTGCCGCCGCGCATGAAGAAGATGCGCTTGCCGGCCTCGTAGTAGTCGCGCTCCATCGGGTGCGACTGCGGCACGTGGAAGGCCATGCCGCGCGACTGGCCGGCGACGTAGGTGGCCAGCGCCACCACGTTGGCCATCTCGCCCTTGTTGAAGGGGGTCTTGGCGATTTCCGCCGCGTCGAAGCCCTGGAGCGTGGCCATGCAGTGCACCAGCCGGCTTTCCAGGTCCTGCACCTTGCCAGTGTCGGGGAAGTAGCGGGGCAGCTCGACGAACGCGCCCTTCACCACGCCCGGGCCCTTGCCCAGGTCGCAGGCCTGCAGCGAGGCGTTCTTCGGGCCGCGCTTCTTCGTCCAGAGCTCCTCGCCCTTCATCTCGAACAGTTCGGCCGGGTTGCCGTCGGCCAGCATGGCCCGGTATTCCTCGATCGCGTCCGCGGTGCTCTTCTGCGCCGCCGCGCCGCCGGCGAAGGCGAGCGTCGCGGCTGCCGCCAGCCAGTGGATGGTCCGCATGCGTGTCTCCTCTTTGTGTACTGCTGCCGCCGCGGACGGCATCAGCTGACGGTCGCTTCGTCGGTGCGGGTGTCGCCGCGGTTGTCCTTCCAGCTGATCGCCACCTTGTCGCCGGCCTTGGCGCCCTTGATGGTGAACTGCAGGAAGGGGTTCTTCGCGACGGCCGGGCCCCACTCGGCGGCCAGCACCTGCTTGCCGTTGTGGGTGGCGGTCACGTCGGTGATGTGCCACGCCGGGATGATCTTGCCGTTGCTGTCCTTGCGCTGGCCGGTTTCCATCTCGTGGCTCATGAGGACGCGGACGACGGCGTGGCCGTCCTTGGCCTGGGCGCGGATGCGCATCGGGTCTGCCATGGGGGTTCTCCTGGTTCGGTTCTGTGCGGGGAAGGCCGGGGGCGATCAGCCGCCGCAGCCGCCGAGCGTGACCTTGACTTCCTTCTTGGCGAAGTAGGCCTTGTTGTCGTTGGTGATGGCGACGGCGTAGACGTCGGAGGTCTGGCCCATCTTGGCGCGGGTGGAGAACGCGGGCTCGAGGGCGTCGCTCACGTCGAACTTGGCGACGAGCGTGTTGGGGTTCTTCTCCACCATCACCAGCAGCGCCTTCACGTTGGGGAGCGTGGAGGCGACGGCCATCGGCACCACGGCGCCGTTCTCGGCGATGTCGGGGGCCGTCAGCGTGACGTCCTTGCTTTCCACCGGCGCCGAGGCGCCGTAGGCCTTGACGGCGTCGTTCACGTTCTTCGCCTCGAAGGCGCTCTTGGTGAACGCGAAGGCGTACTGCGGGAACAGGCCGGTCGCGCCCAGCAGGCCGGCGACGGCCAGCGACTGCCTGAGGGTTTCGCGTCGATTCTGCATTGCTGCTCTCCTGGATAGGTTCTGGACAATACTAAAAGGGATCAGGCCCGCGCGCCGATGGGGCTATCCCCCGTCAGCGCGCCGCACCCGCGGCAAGCCATTCGGCGATGCGGCTCGCGTCGTCCGCGCTGATGGCCTGCGGCGGCATGGGGACGTTGCCCCAGGTGCCCGAGCCCCCGCTGCGGATCTTGCCGGCCAGGTACTCGCCCTTGCCGGCGTGCTTCTTCGCCACGTCCGCCCAGCTCGGGCCGACGACCTTGCGGTCCGGCGCATGGCAGGCGGTGCAGCTGTTTTTCTGCAGCAGCTCGACCGGCATTGTCGCAGGTGCGGCGGCGGCCCCCTGGACGGCGGCCGCGGCGACCTCCTGTTTCGGCGCCGTCTGCACCCCGCGCTGCGCGCCCACCAGCCGGTTCTGGTCGGCCAGGTTGCCGTGGGCGTTGCGGGCGAAGGCGGGCAGTTCGGAAGTCACCTTGCCGTCGACCGGGCAGTCGCGCATGCAGCTGCTGCCCTGCACGTCCGGACGGGCGTTCGCCTGGAACTCCTTGCCGGGCCACATCGCGTGCGCGGTGGTCATGCCGTTGCGATTGGGCAGCTTCACCTGGGCGATGTTGGCGTCGCTCAGGACGAAGTCGGCCGGCACGACGTTGCCCAGGTTCAGCAGGTAGGCCGTCACCGCGTAGACCTCGTCGGTCGTGAGCGACTTGGGCGCGTTCCAGGGCATCGCGCGGTTGATGTAGTCCCACAGCGTCGAGAGCGTGGAAACCTTCATGAGCGTCGTGCGGCCGGGAAAGTCCTTGCGCTTCAGGGCGGCGACGTGGCCCGTGCGCAGGTCGTCCGCGGTCGTGCCGCCCACCAGCGGGAAGAACACCTCGTTGGATTCGCCGAACACGCCGTGGCAGCTGGCGCACTTGCCTTCCCAGACTTCCTGGCCCTTCTCCACCGAGCCCGCGCCCTTGGGCAGGCCCTTGAAATCCGGGCGCACGTCGATGTCCCAGGCGGCGACTTCGGCCGGCGTGGCGGCGCGGCCGATGCCGGGGAAGCGCTCCTGCGCCTGCGCGGCGAAACCCGCCAGCGCCAGCAGCACCAGGGGCAGCAGCCTACGAGAAGTGGACATTGCGCACCTCCCCGCTTTCCTGCACCAGCCAGGACTGGATCGCGTTGTTGTGGTAGATCGAGCGGGTGCCGCGCACGGCGCGCAGCTGCTTCTGCGCCGGCTGCACGTAGCCGGTTTCGTCGGTCGCGCGGCTCTGGAGGATGGCGGGCTTGCCGTCCCAGACCCAGTCGAGGCTGAAGCGCGTGAGGCACTTGCTCATCACGGGCTCCTGCAGGCGCGCCTGCTTCCAGTTGCGCCCGCCGTCCACCGACACGTCCACGCGCTTCACCTTGCCGCGGCCCGACCAGGCCAGGCCGGTGATGCTGTAGAAGCCCTTGTCCAGCAGCACCTGGCCGCCCGAGGGCGTGGTCACCACGCTCTTGCACTCCTGGATGCTGGTGTACTGGCGGTGCTGGCCGTCCGGCATCAGGTCCACGTAGTGCACCGTCTCGTCCTTGGTGCCGTAAGGCTGGTCGCCCACCTCCACGCGGCGCAGGTACTTCACCCAGCTCACGCCCTGCACGCCGGGCACCACCAGGCGCAGCGGATAGCCGTTCTCGGGGCGCAGCATCTCACCGTTCTGGCCGTAGGCCACCAGCACCTCGCCCGACTCGACCAGCTCCATCGGGATGGTGCGCGTCATCGAGGAGCCGTCGGCGCCCTCGGCCAGCAGGAAGCGGCCCTTCTTCAGGTCGGCGCCGGCCATCTGCAGCAGCGTGATCAGCGGCACGCCGGTGAATTCGCTGCACGAGAGCATGCCGTGCGTGTACTGGCAGGTCGGCACCGCGACGTTGCCCCACTCCATGCCGGTGTTGGCGCCGCACTCGATGAAGCGGAAGCGCGACACCGAGGGCAGCCGCATGATCTCGTCCATCGTGAAGACCCGGGGCGTCTTCACCAGGCCGTTGACCATGAAGCGGTGCTTCGACGGATCGATGTCCCACCAGCCCTGGTGGTGGCGCTCGAAGTGCAGGCCGCTGGGCGTCACGATGCCGAACAGCGACTGCAGCGGCGCGAAGGACACGGAGGCCTGCGCCGTCTGCGTGAGCCCGGGGCTCTGGCGGCGCTGCACGTTGCGCTCGTACTGCGAGGGCTTGCCGTAGCCGTCGGTGACGACGGGCTTGCCGAGCCCGCGCGAATGCTCGGGCAGCTCCAGGATGTTCGGGTCCCCGTCGGGCCGGGCCGCGGCGCCGCCGGCCGCCAGGCCCGCGGCCGCCGCCGCGAAGGCGCTGCGCAGGAAGTCGCGCCGGCCTTCCTTCGCCTCGGCGACCACCTGGGGCACGCGCTCCGGGGGGATGAAATTCTCCGGCGCCTTCAGCACGCGCCCGGAGGGGGTCGGGGATGTCACTCGCTCGTCCTCATGGATTACGAGTGCCGAATATAAGCAATTGCTGATCTAAATCAACGGCACATCGCTCGGTGAAAACCCCGACAGGCTCACTCGCCCTGCTGTTCCATCAGCAGGTAGGTGTTGTACGCGTTCATGCGGTTGGCGGCGCGGAAGAGCGGCAGCTTCTCGAAGCGCGACCAGTCCGTGCGGGCGTACGCGTCCTCGAAGGGCTCCATCTCGCGCGCGGCCGCGCCCATCGTCTTGCGCAGGTAGGCCAGGTAGTCGCGCGTGAGCTCGAGGTCGGCGCGCGCGTCGGTGGAGAGCGCGCCGTGGCCGGGCACGATGGTCTTCGCGTCCATCGCCAGCAGCTGGTCCAGCGCCGCGATCCAGTGGCGGCTGTCGGCCTGGCCCACGAAGGGCACGCGGCCGCGGAACACGATGTCGCCGGCGAAGAGCACGCGCTCGTCCGGCAGGAACACCACCTGGTCTTCCGGCGTGTGGGCGGGGCCGACCGGCTGGATGCGGATCTTCACGCCGCCGAGCACCAGCTCGCGCGGGCCGTCCAGCCACTCGTCCGGCTCGACCAGCTGCGTCTTGCCGTCGATCCACGGCGCCAGGTCGACGCGCGAGACGGCCAGCCGGCCCGTGGCGGTGTCGGAGTTCAGGTAGGCCCGGCCGCCCTTCTGCGCCAGGATGCGGGCGCCGCGCGCGCGGAACTCCTGCAGGCCGTAGATGTGGTCGGCGTGGTAGTGCGTGACGATCACGTGCGTCACCGGCTGCGGCGTGATGCGCGCGATCTCGGCCAGCAGGTCACGCGCGAGCACCGGCGCGCCGAGCGCGTCGACGACGACGACGCCGGCGGGCGTCACGATGAAGCCGGCGTTGGAGATGAAGTTGCGGTTGGCCGGCGAGCCGAGCGCCGCCTCGCCTTCCACGAACCAGGCCGAGGGCGACACCTGCTGCGCGTGCACGGGACGCGGCGCGGGCTGTGCCTGCGCGATCGCGGACAAGGCGAGGGCGGCCGCGGCGGCGGCCCGCCCGAACCAGCGGAAGTTCATGGCGTCAGCCCTTGAGGTCGGTTTCGATCGCGATCTGCATGCAGACCGCCCGGCACAGGGTCACGACCCGGTCGTTGATGATGCGGTAGAAGATCTGCACGCCTTCGCGGCGCTTGCCGATCACCCCCGCCTGGTACAGCGTGTTGAGGTGCTGCGACATGTTGGGCTGCGTGGTGGCGATTTCCTCCAGCAGCTGCGTGACGTTCTTCTCGCCGTTGCACAGCGCGCTGATGATCTTCAGCCGCATGGGCGCGGACATGACGCGGAACACCTCCGCGGCCGTCTCGAACACCTCGTCCGACTCGACGCGCGCGGCCGGCTCGGGAGCCGCCCGGCGCGCCGGCCGGGGGGCCTCACGGCTTGATGTAGGCGTAGCCTTCACGCGTCTGCAGCTGCCCGATGCGCACCACGCCCGAGGGCACGAAGTCGGCATCCATGATGAACTGGTCCTTCTGCAGGTTGCGGTTGCGCAGCGTGATCTCGCAGACCTCGAAGCGCACGCCGCGCGCCTTCAGGGCGCTGACCAGCGAGGGATAGTCGATGTTGGCGTTCTTCCTGTCCTTGGCGCCTTCCATCAGGAAGTCGACGCCGTTCGCATGGGTGACCACGATGATCTTCGTGCCGGGCGCGACGTCCAGGTGGTTGCGGATGTTGCGCAGGGCCTTGGTGGCCTGCGCCTCGGCGTCGTCGATGTGGTAGACGACCTTGTCCTGCGCGAACGCGGCGGACGCCAGCAGCCAGAAGGCGGCGAACACCGCCAGCAGGCGGGCAAAGCGGATCATGGACTCTCCAGTGCAGGCCGGCTCCCGTGCCGGCGGCCCCGAAGATACCGCAGTCCCGCCGGGGCCGCCCGCGCAATATCACCCATGGCTTCTTTTCCGGCAGGGGGAATGCGGCCTCCGGGCCCGGGCGGTAAACTTGCCGGCTTTGCCGCGCCGCGCGGTCCCTCCTGCCGTTTCCCCATGCTCGCGACCTCGCCCGGACTTGCTCCGCACACCCTTTCCCTGATCGTCGTGTGGGGCGGACTCGCCCTGGGCCTGGTGCTCGGCGCGGTCGGCCAGTCCACCCGCTTCTGCGTGCGCGGCGCCATCGCCGACTGGGTGCAGCTGCGCCAGCCGGGCCGGCTCGTGCAGTGGCTGCTGGCCATCGCCGTCGGCGCGCTCGCGGTGCAGGCGCTGCTGGCCGCGGGCCTGTTCGACGGCAGCCGCACCATCGCCTGGGGCGAACGCTTCCCCTGGCTGTCCTACCTGGTCGGCGGGCTCCTTTTCGGCTACGGGATGATCCTGGCCGGCGGCTGCCCGCAGCGCTGCCTGGTGAAGGCCGGCTCGGGCAACCTCAAGGCGCTCGTCACGCTGGTCGTGGTGGCCATCGCCTCCACCATGACGCTGCGCGGCGCCTTCGCCGGCTGGCGCGCCAACGGGCTGGACACCGTGGCCTTGTCGCTCGCCGGCAGCCAGGACCTCGGTGCCGTGCTGGCGCGCGGCTTCGGCCTGCCCGCCCCCCTGCTGCGCTGGCTGCTGAGCCTCGCCATCACGGGCGCCGTGCTGGCGCTGGCCTGGAAGCTGCGGGCGCAGCTGAAGCCGGCGCACTGGATCGGCGGCATCGCCGTCGGCCTGCTGGTCGCCGCCGCCTTCTTCCTCACCGGCCGCATCGGCTTCCTCGCCGAGAACCCCGAGACGCTGGAGCCGGCCTGGCTCGGCACGCAGTCGCACCGGCCGGAAGGCCTGTCCTTCTCGGCCCCGCTGGCGCATGCGCTGGACCTGCTGACGCTGTGGTCGGACCGGGCCACCGTCGCCACCTTCGGCGTGACGGTCGCCCTGGGCGTGCTGGTGGGCAGCTTCCTGACCGCGAAGTGGCGCGGCGACTTCCGCATCGAATCCTTCCGCACGCCCGGCGAGCTGGGCGCGCACACGGCCGGCGCCCTCCTCATGGGCTTCGGCGGCATCACGGCCCTCGGCTGCTCCATCGGCAACGGCGTCACCGGGATGGCGATGCTGTCGTCCGGCTCGCTGCTGGCGGTGGCCGGCATCTGCACCGGCGCCTGGCTGGCGCTGCAGCGCGGGCGCAGCCGCAGCGCCGCGGCCGCGCCGCTGGCGGCCACCTCCGGCAGCACCTACTGAAAGCCCCACGCACCCCATGAGCGCACGCCCCGTCCTCCTGCAAGCCCTGCCGCTGCTGCCCGCGCTGGAGCGGCAGCTCGCCGAGAACTACACCGTGCACCGCCTGCCGCCCGCGGGACCGGAGCGCGATGCCTTCCTGGCGGCGCGCGGCGGCGAGTTCGAGGGCCTGGTCACCTCCGCGGCCGGCGGCGCCAGCGCGGCGCTGATCGCGGCGCTGCCCAAGCTGCGGGTGATCTCCAGCTTCGGCGTCGGCCTCGACCAGCTGGACCTGCAGGCGGCGGCGCAGCGCGGCATTCCCGTGGGCTACACGCCCGACGTGCTGAACGACTGCGTCGCCGACCTCGCCTTCGGCCTGCTGCTGGCGATCGGCCGCCGCATCCCGGAGGCGGACCGCTTCGTGCGCGCCGGCCGCTGGGAAGCGCAGCCCCGCACGTCCTTCCCCTTCGGGCGGCAGGTGAGCGGCGCGAAGCTGGGCATCGTCGGCCTCGGACGCATCGGCCGCACGGTGGCGAAGCGCGCGAGCGGCTTCGACATGGAGGTGCGCTACCACAACCGGCGCCCGGCCGAGGGCGTGACGTGGCAGTACGAGCCGCAGCTGCTGGAACTGGCCCGCTGGGCCGACTTCCTGGTGGTGATCACGGCGGGCGGCGCCGGGACGCGCCACCTCATCGACGCCAAGGTGCTGGACGCGCTGGGACCCAAGGGCTTCCTGGTCAACGTGGCGCGCGGCACGGTGATCGACGAGGCGGCGCTGGTGCGGGCGCTGCAGGAGCAGCGCATCGCCGGCGCGGCGCTGGACGTGTTCGAGCGCGAGCCGCACGTGCCGCCCGAACTCTTCGCGCTGGACAACGTGGTGCTGGTGCCGCACATCGCGAGCGCGACGGTGCAGACGCGGGAAGCGATGGCGAAGCGGGTGGTGGACAACCTGGGGGCGTTCTTCGCCGGGAAGCCGCTGCTGAGCGCGGCGTGACCTCGACCGCCCTCACCCCCGCCCTCTCCCGCGAGCGGGAGAGGGAGCCATGGGGTCAATGGTGGGTCACCGCGTCGGCGAATTCGATTTCCAGCACGCAGGCTTGCAGCGCATACAGGTGCATCGGGTCCTCGCGCTCGGCCCGGTAGGTTTCGCCGCGCGAGAGGATCACGTCCTTGGGGTCGCCGTCGTGGGTGATCCACACGCTGCCTTCGGCGCAGCGCACGCTGACGCTGCGGTCGACGTGTTCGAACACGTGGTCCTCGCCCTTGGCGATCTCCACGGCGAAGCGGCGCGTGACGCGCCGGGGTTCCAGCAGGTGCAGTTCGCGGGCCAGGGCCGGGCCGTGGTTGTGGCGCAGCCGTTCCCGCACGAACTGCAGTGAGTCCTCTTTGTTCATCGTTCGCTCCTTGCAAGCATCGTGCCGCCGGCGAGCGCAACGGCTCGCCCACACGGTCCGGCAGGCCTCGTCGGAGCACGCCGGGCACGCGGGTCAGGCGGCCGCACGACGGCCTGGCTCGGCGATGTCGGCGGCATTTTTTCGCGGTCGCATCCCGTTTCATCCCGATGGAGGGGGCAGGAAGCGGGCGATTGAAACCATTCGTTTGATTGCACCGACCCACGGCGCAGCTACCATGGGGCGAACCGATCAGCCGACCGGCTCCATGAGAACAACAAGCTACCTCGAGGCCGTCCTCGACCCGGTGCGCGTGGGCGTGCCATTGCAGGACATCGAGCGGGTGGTGCGCGCGGTCGCGGTCCAGGTCGTTCCCGGCGCTCCCGGGTGCCTGCTGGGCGCCATCGACGTCGCCGGCGAATGGGTGTCGGTCTACGACACGCGCACGCTCCTCGGCCTGCCGCCGCGCCCGCTGCGCGCCAGCGACCGCATCGTGCTCACGCGCGAACGCTGCGGCCTGCTCGTCGACGAGGTCCTGGGCACGGTGGAGGCGGGGCCGGTGGAACTCGCCGACCGCCTCGGGCTGCAGGCGGCCGGCGTGCGCGGCGTCGCGCGCGGCGGCGACGGCCTGCTGCTCGTGCACGACCTCCGGCGCCTGCTGGCGCTGCAACGCGCCATTCCCATCCATGCAGAGGCCTGAACCCGCGCACCTGTGGGCGGACACCGCGCGCTGGGTCGAAGCCGGCCTGGGCCTGCACTTCACGCCGCGCCAATGGCCCGACCTGCAGCGTGGCCTGCAGGCCGCCGCGCAGCGGCTGGACCTCGCGGACGCCGCAGCCTGCGCCGAGCGCGCGCTGGCCGACGGGCTCGACTCGGCGCAGCGGCAGGTGCTGGCCGAGTGCCTCACCATCGGCGAGACCTACTTCTTCCGCGATCCCGGCGTCTTCGAGCAGCTCGCCACCGAGGTGCTCGCGCCCCTGGTCGCCCGCCGCCGCGAAGGTACCCGCCAGCTGCGCCTGTGGAGCGCGGGCTGCGCCACGGGCGAGGAGGCCTGGTCGCTGGCGATGCTGGTGGCGAGCCTGCTGCCCGAATGGCGGGAGTGGAACCTGTCCGTCCTCGCCACCGACATCAATCCCGCGGCGCTGCAGCGCGCGCGCGCCGGCGCCTACGGCCGCTGGTCGGTGCGCGCCGGCCTGCCGCCCGCGGCGCAGCGCTTCCTGCGCATGGGCCGCGACGGGCGCTACCACGTCGACGCGGAACTGCGCCGCATCGTGCACTTCGCGCCGCTGAACCTCGCGGGCGACGGCTGGCCCTCGGCGGCGAGCCGCACCACCGGCATGGACCTGATCCTGTGCCGCAACGTCCTGATCTACTTCGAGGCGGCCCGCGCCCAGGCGGTGCTGGCGCGCCTGGGACAGTGCCTGCACGACGACGGCTGGCTGGTCACGGGTTCGGTGGAAGTGCCCCGCACGCCCGTGCCCGGCCTGCGCCCGGCGCGCCTGGGCGAGGTGCACGCCCTGCGCCGCGGTGCGTCCGGCGCGTCGCGCGTCGCCGCGCCTGCGCCGGCGCCGCCGGTCGCGCCGCGACCGGCCGTGCGTCCTCCCTCGCCCGCGCGCCGCCCCGCGCCGGCCGCGGCCCGCAGCCGCGCCGTCGCGAAGCAGGCGCCACCCTCGCCCGCGGCGCAGCCGCCCCGGGCGCTGGCCGACGAAGCGCGCGCCCGCGCCAACGCCGGCGACCTCGCGGCCGCGGAAGCCCTGTGCCGGCAGGCGATCGCGCAGGACAAGCTCGACCCCGAGTGGACCCACCTGCTCGCGACCGTCCTGCTGGAGCGCGGCGACAGCGACGGCGCGGCGGCGGCACTGCGCCGCACGCTGTACCTGCAGCCCGACCACCTGCTCGCGCGCTTCGCCCTGGGCAGCCTCGCGCTGCGCGAGGGCCGCGTGCAGGCGGGCCGGCACCAGTTCGCGCGCGTGCTCGCGCAGCTGGCCAGCGCCCCCGGCGACCAGGTGATCCCCGGCAGCGGCGGCCTCACCGCCGGCGAACTGCAGGCCATGATCCGCCGCGCGAGCGAGCCGCCAGCATGAATCCGCAAGCGACCGACCGCCTGCCGCCCGGCGACGAGCTGCCCCTGCTGCGCGAACGCGCCGCCCGGCTCGCGCGCCCGCCGGTGCCGCCGGAGGCGTCCCGCGCTTCCGCGCTCGCCTTCACCATCGCGGGGCAGCCCTGCCTGCTCGAACTCGATTGGGTCCGCGAAGTGCGGCCGCTGCGCGGGCTGCTGCCCCTGCCGCTGGCGCAGGCGCCGGCGCTCGGCCTGGTGCCATTGCGCAGCGGCATGCTGCCGGTGCTGGACATCGCCCCCCTGCTCGGCGCCGACGGCGCGCGGGCCGAAGCACCGAACCACCTGCTGGTCCTCGGCCGCGCCGGCCCGGTGCTGGGCATCGCGGCCGACATCCGGGGCCTGGCCACGCTCGCGGCGCCGGACGCGCAGCGCCGCGGCGATGCGCTCGGCGACGTGCGCCCGGAGATCGTGCGCGGCGTCACCGCCGAAGGCGCGCTGGTGCTCGATCCCGAACGGCTGCTCGCCCTGCAGCGAACCGCCACCTCTTCCTAGAACACGAACCACGACGACGGAACCATGCAGCGATACCTGAACCTCTCGACCCGCGCGAAGCTGTTTTCCGCCTTCGCCGTCATGACCCTGTTCGCGGCCGCGGCGATCGTGTTCGCCTACAGCGCGCTGGACACGATGCGCATGTCGCAGCGGCAGCTGCTGGACGTGCAGATGGCCAACGTCGAGGACCTGAAGGACATCCGCGCCAACCACCACGCGGTGCGCGCCGCGGTGGCGCAGATGATGCTGGGGAGCAACGGCTCGCGGCTCGAGTCGCTGCGCGCCGAGGTGGAGACACGCACCCGCGAGATGCAGGCCGCGCTGGCGAAGGTGACCGAACGCAAGGCGGGCAACCCGCAGGAGCAGGACCTGCTGCGCGAATTCCAGGCGACGCAGGCGGCGTCGATCCAGCTGCGCGACACGCAGGTCATCCCGCTGGTGAGCCGCGGGCGCCTGGACGAGGCGCGCGAACTGTTCAACGGCGTGCAGCGCGAGCGCGACGCGCGCCTGGGCGCCCTGGCCGACCAGCTGATCGACCGCACCACCGAACGCGCGGCCGCGTCCGTCGCGGCCTCCAACCGCGAGGCGGACAGCACGCTGCGCTGGCTGCTCGTGATTGCGCTGCTCGCGCTCGCGACCGGCATCGCGCTCACGCTGCTGCTGGCCCGGGTGCTGGCCGATCCGCTGCGCACGCTCTCGCACGCGGCGGAGCGCCTGGCCGCCGGCGACCTCACCGTGGAACTGCCGGAGACGCAGCGCCAGGACGAGACCGGCGTGCTCACCCGCACCTTCAGCCACATGATCGGGGGCCTGCGCGACATGATGCGCGAGATCGGCGACGGCGTCGCCGTGCTCGCCTCGTCGGCCAGCGAGATCACCGCGTCCACGGCGCAGGTGGCAGCCAGCTCCGCGCAGACCGCGTCGGCGGTCGCCGAGACGTCCGCGACGGCGGAGGAGGTGAAGCAGACGGCCAAGGTCGCCTCGGACAAGGCGGCGGAAGTGCAGGAAGCGGCGCAGAAGTCGGTCGACGCCTCGCAGGGCGGACTGCAGGCGATGGACGCCTCGATCGAGGCGATGCAGCAGATCCAGCAGCACATGGACGGCATGGCGCAGAGCATCCTGCGGCTGGCCGACCAGGGCATGGCGATCGGCGAGATCATCGGCACGGTGAACGACCTGGCCGACCAGTCGCACCTGCTGTCGGTCAACGCCGCCATCGAGGCGGCGCGCGCCGGCGAGGAAGGCGCGGGCTTCCGCGTGGTGGCGCAGGAGATCCGCAGCCTCGCGGAGCAGTCCAAGCAGGCGACCGTGCAGGTCAAGGCCCTGCTCGGGGACATCCAGAAGGCGACCAGCAGCGCCGTGATGGCCACCGAGCAGGCCGGCAAGTCGGTGCGCAGCGGCGTCGAGCTCTCCGAGGGCGCCGCGCGCTCGATCCGCTCGATGTCCGTCACCATCGAGGAGTCCGCGCACGCCGCGGCACAGATCGCGGCCTCCGCGCAGCAGCAGGCGGTCGGCATGGACCAGGTGGCCTACGCGATGCAGAACATCAGCCAGGCGAGCGCCCAGAACGTCGCCGCCAGCCGGCAGACCGAAGCGGCGGCGCAGGGCCTGCAGGGCCTGGGGCTGCGCCTGAAGACCCTGGTGGACCAGTACCGGAAGTAGCCCGACCGCGCCGCCATGCCGCCTTCCGACGCACAGTTCGACCGCAAGCTCGCGGCCATCTTCCAGGCCGAGGCGGCCGGCCACGTCGAGCGCATGCAGGACTGCCTGGCGCAGCTGGAAGGCGGCGCGCCGCCCGAGCAGCCGCTCGTGCTGCTGTTCCGCGCGGCGCACAGCCTGAAGGGCGCCGCCCGCGCCGTCGGCGAGGATGCGATCGAGCTGGCCTGCCACGCCGCGGAGAGCCTGATCGCGGCGCTGCAGCGCGGCGCGCTCGCCTGGTCGGCGACGGTCGCCGACGCCTTGCACGAACTCGCCGCGGCGCTCGAACAGGCGCTGCGCCAGCGCGGCAGCGCGGCCGGCGCGCTCGCGAGCCTCCTGCCGCGGCTGGAGCGCCTCGCGCGCGGCGAAGGCACGGCGCAGTCCGAGCCCGCGCCGATCGCTGCGCCCGCGCCCGCCGCGCCCCCCGCGGCCGCGCCGCCGGCCGAGACGGCCGCCCCCGCGGAACAGACGGTGCGCATCGGCGTCGAGCGCCTCGGCCGGCTGCTGTACCAGGTCGAGGAGCTGGTCGCGGCCAAGCTGTACGCCGGCCACCACGTGCAGCAGCTGCGCGAGCTGCTCGCCGCCGCCACCGGGCCGGCGCGCGACTGGCGCGCGCACCAGGCGCGGTTGCGGTCCCTCGCCACGACGGCGGTGCGCGAGCAGCGCCAGCTCGCGGGCGCCGTCGACACGCTGCTGGCCGACGTCAAGCGCGCGCTGCTGCTGCCCGCAGGCTCGATCCGGCCCTTCCTCGTGGCCACCGTGCGCGAGCTCTCGCGCAGCCAGGGCAAGGAGCTGGAGCTGCGCATCACCGGCGACGAGGTCGGCATGGACCGGCGCGTCCTCGACGAGCTGCGCGAACCCCTCGTTCACCTGCTGCGCAACGCCGCGGCCCACGGGCTCGAATCCCCGCAGAAGCGGCAGGCCGCCGGCAAGCCGGCGCGCGGACGGGTCGAGATCGCCATCGCCACGCGGGCGGGCGGCCGGGTGGAGATCACGGTGTCCGACGACGGCGCCGGCATCGACACCGAGCGGCTGGCCGCCGCGACGCGCGCGGCGGGGCTGCCCGTGCCCGAGGATGCCGGGCCCGAGGCGTTGCTGCCGCTGGTGTTCGGCGCGGGCGTCTCGACGGCGCCGGCGCTGACCGCCGTCGCCGGCCGCGGCGTGGGGCTGCCGATCGTGCGCGACACCGTCGAGCGCCTCGGCGGCACGATCACCGTCAGCTCCGTGCGCGGCCAGGGCACCACCTTCCGCATCGTCCTGCCGCTGTCGCTCGCGAACTTCCGCGCCATCGAGGTGCAGGCGGCGGGCCGCAGCTTCCTGCTGCCGACCGCGCGCGTGGAGCGCTGCCTGCGCTTCACGCCGGCGCAGGTGCGCCGCGTGGGCCAGCAGCAGACCGTGCCCGTGGGCGAGCACGACCTGCCCCTGGCCAGCCTTTCGGCGGTGCTGGGCCTGCCGCCGCCGGCCGATCCGCCGGCGCGCATCGGCTGCCTCGTCGTCGCGGCGGGCGAGCGCCGCATCGCGCTGGCCGTCGACGACATCGCCGGCGAACAGGAGGTGCTGGGCAAGCCCGTGGACACCGCCTGGATCCAGAGCCCCGTGGTGGCCGGTGCCGGCGTGCTGGCGAACGGCGTGGCCGCGCCCATCCTCAATGCCTCGGAACTGGTGCGCATGGTGCTGCGCGAAGGCGGCCGCGGCCTGGCGCCGGCGCCGGTGGTGGCGCGCGCCCGCGGCCGGCACGTGCTGGTGGCGGAGGACTCGATCACCTCGCGCACCCTGCTGAGGAACATCCTGGAACTGGCCGGCTACCGCGTCGAGGTGGCGGTGGACGGCGCCGAGGCGCTGGAGAAGCTGCGCGCGGGCGCCTTCGACGTGGTGGTGTCCGACATCGAGATGCCGCGGCTGGACGGCATCGGCCTGACGCAGGCGATCCGCGCCGACGCGGCGCTGTCCGCGCTGCCCGTGATCCTGGTCACCTCGCTCGCCTCGCCGGCCGACCGCGAGCGCGGCGCCGAGGCGGGCGCCAACGCCTACATCGTCAAGAGCGGCTTCGACCAGGGCAGGCTGCTGCAGGCCATCGCGGAGCTCGCCTGATGGCCGCAACCCTCGTGCGCATCGTGCTCCTGGACGCCTCGCCGCAGCGGCGGCAGCGGCTGCAGCGCCTGCTGGAATCGGCGCCCGCGCTGCGGGTCGTCGGCGGCGCCGCGCATGCGCAGCAGGCCATGGACGCCGCGCAGCGGCACCAGGCCGACGTGATCGTGCTGGTCCAGGCCGGCGTCGCGGCCGACAGCGTCGCGGCCGTCCGCAGCATCATGCAGTCGCGGCCCCTCCCGGTGGTGGTGGTCTCCGCCGCGGCGGCGGCGCCGGACACCTCGCTTGCCTTCGCCCTGATGGACGCCGGCGCCCTGGCCGTGCTGCGCGACCCCGGTGCCGCGACGGCGCCCTCGCACGCGGAAGGGCTGGCCGCCCTGCAGCGCACGGTGCGGCTGATGGCGGAGGTGAAGGTGGTGCGGCGCTGGGCACGGCCGGCGGCCGCGGACGCGCGCCCCTCCGCTCCCGCGTCCGTGCCCGTCGCTGCACCCGCACCGGCCAGCCGCCGGCGCGTCGCGCCGCGCCGGGTGGAGCTGGTCGCGATCGGCGCCTCCACCGGCGGCCCGGTCGCGCTGAAGCAGCTGCTGTGCGCCCTGCCCGCGAACTTCCCGGTGCCCATCGTGATCGTGCAGCACATGGCCGACGGCTTCCTGCACGGGATGGCGCATTGGCTGTCCGCCTCCTGCGCCGTGCCGACCGAGATCGCCCACCCGTCCACCGAGCTGCGGCCCGGGCGCGCCTACGTCGCGCCGGACGGCAGCCACATGCGCGTGGCCCCGCAGCTGCGGCTGGCGTTCTCGGGCGGCGCACCGGTGCACGGGCACCGGCCGGCCGTGTCCTGCCTGTTCGAGTCGGTGGCGGCGCACTACGGGCGGCACGCCATCGGCGTGCTCCTGACCGGCATGGGCAAGGACGGGGCGGCCGAACTGAAGCTGATGCACGACGCGGGCGCGATCACGATCGCCCAGGACCCGGCCTCGTCCGTCGTGCACGGCATGCCCGGGGAGGCGATCCGCTGCGGCGGCGCCACCTACGTCATGTCGCCGGAGGAAATCGGCGCCGCGCTGCCGGCGCTGGCGCAACGTTGAAGCAAGGGAGAACGATGAACGGACCGCAACCGAAGCACGGCTTGCACGTGGTGGTCGCCGAGGACAGCCCCACCCAGGCGGAGCTCCTGCGCCAGGCCCTGGCCGACGCCGGCTACGCGGTGACGGTGGCCTCCAACGGCCTGGACGCGCTGGCCGCGGCCCGCAGCCTGCGGCCCGGGGTGGTCGTGACCGACGTGATGATGCCCGACATGGACGGCTACCAGCTGTGCCGCGCGATCAAGACCGACCCGGTGCTGCGCGACATCCCGGTCATGCTGGTCACTTCGCTGCAGGGCATCGACGACATCGTGACGGCGCTGGAGTCCGGCGCCGACAACTTCATCCGCAAGCCCTTCGAGACCAAGGCCCTGCTCGCGCGCCTCGATTTCCTGCTGGCCAACCGCAGGCTGCGCTCGCACAGCAAGATGCAGTTCGGCATCGAGATCTCGCTGGGCGGCCAGCGCCACCTGATCACGGCGGACCGCGAGCAGATCCTGGACCTGCTGTTCTCCTCCTACGAGGAGGCGGTGCAGGCCAACGAGGAACTGCGCGAGCGGCAGCAGGAAGTGCAGGCGCTGAACCTGCAGCTGGCCGCGCGCGCCGTGGAGCTGGAGGAGGCCAATGCGCAGCTGCGCTCGTTCAGCCATTCGGTCTCGCACGACCTGCGCTCGCCGCTCGCCACGATCAGCGGCTTCAGCTCGCTGCTGCTGCAGAAGCACGCGGCGGGCCTCGACCCGCGCGCCGTGCGCTTCCTGAACGGCATCCACCAGGAAACGGGCCGCATGATGCGCATCGTCGAGGACGTGCTGTACCTCGCCGGCATCGAGCGCGCGAAGCTGGCGCGCACCGACGTGGACCTGGCGGCGGAGGCGCGCGCGGTGGTCGAGAACCTGCGCCAGGCCCATCCCGAGCGCCAGGTGCGCTTCGAGTGCGTGCCCGAGGCGCACGCCCGCTGCGACGAGCGGCTGCTGCGCATCGCGCTCACCAACCTGCTGGGCAACGCCTGGAAATTCACGGGCAAGCGCGAGGACGCGCGGATCGCCTTCCGCACGCTGGAGGGCGGCACGGTGTTCTGCGTGGAGGACAACGGCGCCGGCTTCGACATGGCGCAGGCGCACCGCCTGTTCAAGCCTTTCGAGCGGCTGCACCGCAACGAGGAATTCGAGGGTTTCGGCATCGGCCTGGCCACGGTGCAGCGCATCGTGGCGCTGCACGGCGGCCGGATCTGGGCGGAATCGGCCCCGGGCGAGGGAGCGCGCTTCTGCTTCACCCTTCCGCCACCGGCGGCGAAGCGAGGGTGAAGTGGAAGCAGGCGCCCTGGCCCTCGGCGGCCTCGGCCCAGATGCGCCCGCCGTGGCGCGCCACGATGCGCTGCACGTTCGCCAGCCCGAGCCCGGTGCCGGGGAACTCGCTTTCGCTGTGCAGGCGCTGGAAGCTGCCGAACAGCTTGTGCGCGTAGGCCATGTCGAAGCCGGCGCCGTTGTCGCGCACGTGGAAGACCTGCTGGCCCGCGGCATCCGGCGCCGCGCCGAACGCGATGCGGGCGGGCGCCTTGCCGGCCGTGAACTTCCAGGCGTTGCCCAGCAGGTTCTCCAGCGCCATGCGCAGCAGGGTCGGATCGCCCTGCGCCACCAGGCCGTCCTGCACCTGCCACTCTACCTGGCGGTCGCGGTCGCGGTCGCGCTCGGCGCGCTCGGCCAGCAGGTCCCGCGCCATGGCGCTCAGGTCCACGGCGTGCGGGGCCAGCGCCGCCTGCGAGACCTGCGCCATCGCGAGCAGGCCCTGGATGTAGTCGCCCGCCTTGCGGCCGGCCGCCCGGATGCGCGCGAGGTAGTGCGCCGGGCGCTGCGCCAGCGGCGCGCCCAGCGAGCGCTCCAGCAGCCCGGCGAACGCGCCCACCGCGGCGACGGGCGCCTGCAGGTCGTGCGCCAGCGCATGGGCGAAGGCCTTCAGTTCGGCGTTCGCGGATTCCAGTTCCGCGGTGCGCTGGCGCACCCGCTCGCCCAGTTCGGCATTGAGCTGCAGCACCTGCTGCTCCGCTTCGAGGCGCCGCGTGATGTCGCGGAACACCACGAAGGCGCGCTCGCTCCCGTCCGCCGCCGCGTAGGCGGCCGAGGACACCTCGGCCTCGAAGCCGCTGCCGTCGCCGCGCAGCAGCGTCAGCGTGCCGCTCGCGCGCCCTGTCATGTTGCGCTCGCGCCGCATCGCGCCGATGCGCCCGTCGTCCCGCGTCGCCACGAGGACGCCGAAGCGCTGGCCGCGCAGGTCCGCCTGGGTGCGCCCGAGGAGGGCGCACGCGGCCGGGTTCATGCGCACGATCTCGCCCCCGTCGGTGTACACGACGCCGTCGATCGTGTTCTCGAACAGGTGCCGGAGCTGCTCCTGGCTGTCCGCCAGCGCCTGCCGCACGAGGCGGCTGTCGGTGACGTCGCGGAAGCTGATCGCCAGGCCCTCCGGCGAGGGATAGGCCTGGACCTTCAGCCAGCGGCCGGCGGGCTCCAGGGTCTCCAGGAACTCCTCGAACTCCACGGGCACACCCTCGGCCAGCGCGCGCCGGTATTCCCGCTCGAAGGCGGAGCCGCGCACCTCCGGGTACAGCTCCCACACCTCGCGCCCCAGCAGCTCGTCGGCGGAGCGCCGCAGCAGGCGCTCGGCCTCGTGGTTGACGTAGCTGAAGACCCAGTCGCGCGTGATGGTCACGAAGGGATCGGCGACGTTGTCCAGGGTGGCGGCCAGGCGGCTGCCGATGTCGCGGGTCCGCTCCGCCGCGAGGCGGAGCTCGGTGACGTCCTGCACGGTGCCCCGCACCTGCCGGATGCGTCCGTCCAGGTCGCGGTGCGCCTCGCCGGTCAGGCGGGCCCACATGAGTGGCTGGGTGCCGGCGCACAGCGGCACTTCCAGCTCGAAGCCGACGCCGTCGGCGCTGCAGGCATCGATCGCGCGCGCCAGCTCGGACCGGGCCTCGGGTTCGACCCGCTCGACCAGCGCGCCCAGGGTCTCCACGGCCGTGCCGTCGAGCCCGAGGATCACTCGGCCGCCCTGCCACCAGGCGAGCGTGCCCTGCGGCAGCTCCAGGCTCCACACGCCGATGCGCCCCAGGCGCATGGCCATGCCCAGGCTCGCGTTCAGCTGGCGCAGCCGCTCCTCCGAAGCCCGCGGCTCCGTCATGTCCTTCGCCGTCCCGCGGTAGCCCACGAAGCCGCCGGCGGCGTCGAACACGGGTTCGCCCGACACACTGACGTAGCGCTCGCCGCGGCCCGTGCGCAGGCGGTATTCCAGCCGGCGGAAGGACTGGTGGGCCTGCACCGCCGACTGGTGCTCGCCCCAGGTCCAGCCCAGGGGCGTCGCGCCGGGGATTTCCCAGCGGCGCTTGCCGAGGAGGCCGCCGAATTCGCGCGCGACCGCGTTGCCCCCGGAAAAGAGCGTGAAGCGGAACTCCGCGTCCTGCTCCCAGTACCAGTCGGTCGAGAGCTCCAGCAGGCTGCGGAAGCGCGCCTCGCTCGCCTGGATCGCCTGCCGTTCCCGCTCGCGGACGGTGATGTCCAGCACCGTCCCGATCACGCGCACCAGCACGCCGTGGTCGTCGTACTGGGGCTCGCCGTCGCCGGCGATCAGGCGTTCGTCCCCCGCTCGCGGCTGGAACCGGTAGCGGTAGCTGAACTGGCCCCCGCCGGCGGCGGCCCGGCCGACGACCTCCCGCAGCGCCCAGCGGTCGTCCGGGTGCACGTGGGCCAGGAAGCCGTCGAGGCTGCCGTCGAACTCGTGGACCCGCAGGCCCAGCACGCGGAAGGTCTCCTCGGACCAAGTGAGGCGATCCGCCTCCGGGTCCCACGCCCAGCTGCCGACGCCGGCCAAGCGCTGCGCGCTGGTGAGCATGATTTCCAGCTCGCGCAGCTGGGTGCGCGCGGCGGGATCGCTGCAGGTGGCGGACGGCAGGCGCGCGAGCGCGGATCTTGCCGGTGGCGCCAGGAAGGACAGGTGCATCGGATTCTTCATGGCGGCCTCGGTGCGGGGCTTCATGCGGACTCAGGCGTGCGGGGCGCCCACGCTGCGCACCAGCCCCTGCAGCAGCGGCACCAGGTCGGCGTAGGCCAGGGGCTTGGGCAGGAAGGCGATCGCTCCGGCCGCCAGGCAGGCCTGGCGCTCCTCGGGGGCCACGCCGCCCGACAGCAGGGCGACCGGCACGCCGGCATGCCGCTGCCGCAGGCGCTGCAGCAGTTCCAGCCCGCTCATCTCGGGCATGTGCAGGTCGATCAGGACCAGGCCGGGCACTTCCTCCGGATGCTGCTCCAGGTGCCGCAGCAGGTCGCCGCCCCGGGCGAATCCGCGGACGTTGTCGACGTCGCAATCGTCCTCCAGGGTCAGTTGCACGAGTTCGCGGTAGTTGTCGTCGTCGTCGACGAGAAAGACGGTCTGCATGGAAATCCCGGTGGATGCGGCCCTTCGCCGCCCGCCGATCACATCACCGATGCAACGGAAAGGCTTAGGGGATTGGATTACGTCCACGACCGGGCTGTCTCCCTGCTGCGACAACGCGTCGACACACCCCCCCGCAACTTCGAGAATCACGCCGTGACCCCCATGACTCCCAGCGCCCCGTCCCGCAGCCCGCGCGCCGCCTACCCGCCACGCACCCGGCCCGGGAGTGCGCGATGAGGCCGGAAGCCACCCGCATCCAGGTGGTGCTGGCCGACGACCACGACCTGGTCCGCGCCGGCATCCGCACCCTCCTCAATGGCATCCAGGGCGTGGACGTGATCGCCGAGGTCCGCGACGGCTGGGAGCTGCTGAAGCTGCTGGAATCCGTGCAGCCCGACGTCGTCATCACCGACATCAGCATGCCGGGCATGGACGGCATCACCGCGATCGGGCGCATCCGCGAGCGCTGGCCCGGGCTGAAGGTGCTGGTGCTCTCCGCCAACGAGCAGGCCGACACCGTGAAGCGCGCGGTGGCCAACGGCGCGCACGGCTACGTGCGCAAGGACGCCCCCGAGTTCGAGCTCGAGACGGCGCTGCGCAACGTGATGACCATCGGCAGCCACTTCGGCGCCGGCGTCGCGCAGAGCCTGCTCGCGCCCAGCGAGCCCGAGCTCGACACGCTGCTGACCGAGCGGCAGATCGAGATCCTGGGCCTGCTGGCGAGCGGCAAGTCTTCCAAGGAGATCGCATTCGAGCTGGGCCTGAGCTCCAAGACCGTGGACGTGCACCGCGCCCGCATCATGGAGCGGCTGGACGTGCACGACATCGCGAGCCTGACGCTCTACGCGGTGCGCAAGGGCCTGGTGAAGCCGTGAACGCACGCCCGCGGCGGCAAATTCCCTAAGCCCCCTGCGGCACCCCGTGGTCTCATTCCTCCCATCAACGGAGGAGAAGAGCATGACCTGTGTCGAGGAACGGACCCGCCTGGTGGATGAGTTTTCCCAACAGCTTCGCCGCCACTTTCCGGCGGCGATCTGGAGGAGCCTGTTCGAGGAGCGCACCGGGCAGGCCCAGTTCGGGACCGCCGTGCGCACCCTGCTGTGCGTGGAGTGCCCCGAGTCCGGCCCGCTCACCCGCAACGGCGTGATCGCCGCCCTCGCCCGCCTGGTGCGGGCCCACGGCGGCCGGGTGGACCCGTGCAGCGACGACTACGCCTTCGTGAGCTTTTCCGACCCGCGCCAGGCCCTGCGCGTGGCGACCGAGCTGCAGCGCGCCGCCGCCCGCGCCCGCCTGCGCATGGGCATGCTGACCGCGCGCTGCAACCTGGCCCGCGGCCAGGTGGCCGACTGCGAGATCGTGATGCTGCTGGGCGAACAGCGCGCCCGCGCCGAAGCCCTGGCCGACCGCGCCGCGCGCGGCACGGTGCAGATGTCGCCCGAGACCTACGACGCGCTGGAAGGCATGGGCGACGACCTGGGCAGCTTCCTGGTGATGGCCGAATTCGAGGGCGACGTGCTCACCGAGATCAGCCTCACCGTCCCGCCCGACGTGTCGGCCGACGTCAGCACCTTCGCCGGCCTGGGCCTGACCTGAGGCGGTTCAACCCCGCGGCAGGCCTTCCCACCAGCGCGGCCCGAAGCGGCCCTGCAGGTAGGCGATGAAGGCCTGCACCTTGCCCGGCACCAGCTTGGGCGAGGGAAAGACGGCGTGGATTTCCTGCTCCGGCAGGCTGTGGCCCTTGAGCACTTCCACGACCGCGCCCGAGGCGAGCGAATCGGCCGCGACGTACCAGGGCAGCGCCGCGATCCCCATGTCCGAGCGCGCCGCCGCGAGCACGGCCGAGAGGTTGTTGGAGCGCAGGCGCGCCGTCACCGGCACCGTCACCGCCTCGCCCCGCGGCGACAGCACGCGCCAGATGTCGCTGCCCTGCACGCTGCTGTAGATCAGCGTCTCGTGGCCGCCGAGGTCCGCCGGCCGCCGGGGCGTGCCGGCCTTGCGCAGGTACTTCGGCGAAGCGACCATCAGCCAGGGATTGGCGCCGAGGAAGCGCGCGCCGAGGGCGGAATCCGCCAGCTTGCCCAGGCGCACCGCGACGTCGATGCCCTGCGCCACCAGGTCGGTGTAGCGGTCCTCGAAGCTCAGGTCCACCTGCAGCTGCGGATGCTGGCGCATGAAGTCCAGCGCCAAGGGCACGATGACGCGCCGGCCGAAGGCCACCGAGCTGCCCACGCGCAGCAGCCCCTGCGCCTGCGACTGGCGCACGCGCGCGACGTTGTCGGCCTCCTCGGCCGCGCGCACGATCTCCTTGCACTTCTCGTAGTAGAGGGCGCCGGCCTCGGTGAGGCTCACCCCGCGCGTGTTGCGGTTCAGGAGCCGCACCTTCAGGCGCTCCTCGGTGGCCGCCACGTGCTTGGTGACGGTCGGCTGCGTGGTCGCGAACTCGCGCGCGGCGCGCGAGAAGCTGCCCGTCTCCACGACGCGCACGAACATCTCCATCGCCTGCAACCGGTCCATGGCCGGAGCTTAGGTGCGCCCGCGCGGCCGCGGCAAGCTCCCGCGGGGTTGCGGCAGTGCTGACCGCCGCGGGGGCAATCGCTCCTAGAACCCGGCCGGCCGGCCGCCGGCCGGACGCAGGAGGTTGGCGTCGGGATTCATCCACGGATCGGGCGCGGTCTCGTCGGGAGCGGGCAGGCCCAGCACCTTGTGCACGGCCCGCAGCACGGAATCCGGCTCGAACGGCTTGGTGAGGTAACCGTCGGCGCCGGCCACGAGGCCCTTGAGCACCGCCTGCCGCGTGGCCTTGGCCGTGAGCATGATCACCGGCAGGCGCTTGAGCACGGGGTGCTGGCGCATGCGCATCAGGATGTCGAAGCCGTCGGCGTCCGGCAGCATCACGTCCAGCAGCACCAGGTGGGGCAGCGGCGCCTCGGCGAGCCCGGCCACCACGCCGGCGCGGTCGGCGGCCAGCCGCACGTCCATGCCGGACAGCTTGAGGTAGCTCTCGACGAAGCGGGCCAGCACGGGCTCGTCCTCCACGACCAGCACGGTCAGCGGTTCGCCCGGCGCGGGCAGGCGCGCGTCCTTGTGCTCCCGCGCGATCTGCACGAAGAAGCCGCTGCGCTGCAGCGACTGCATTGCCGCATCGGCCCGCGCATCGCCGGCCAGCGCGCCGAGGTTGCCCAGTTCCGCGTGGAAGCGGCTGGCGAAGGGATCCAGGTCCAGCGGCGCGACCAGTCCGCGGGCGAGCAGGGCCTGGAAGTCGGCGCCGAAGCTCTTGCGCGCCGACGGCGACATGGCCGCGTGCACCTGCTGCAGCGTCAGGTTTCCGTCGAAGCGCACCAGCAGCGCGAGCTGCGCGTCGGGCAGGTCGGTGCCGCTGCGGCGCAGTTCGCTGGCGCCGAGCGGGGTGAGTTCGTAGATGTCGCGGGTGTCCATGGCGTGCATCGTGCGGCGGAAACTTGTAACAGCCCTAGGCCATCGGGCGCGGGTTCCGTAGGCATCCGGCTTACGGCCAACACCCGATCGCTTTTACGCTTTCCCGTTTCCGCTGGAACCGGATCCGATGCCATGAATGAGCTTCCCGCGCTGCTGCAGCAGCTCCGCGCCACCTACCTGGAAGGCCTGCCCGGGCGCTGGGCCCGCCTCGATGCCGCCGTGCAGGCGCTGGCACGGCCGGACACCCGTGCCGAGGGTTTGTCCGAAATCGAGCGCTGCGCGCACAGCCTGGCCGGCACCGCGGGCCTGTTCGGCTTCCGGGTGCTGGGCGAAACGGCCCGCGCGCTGGAAATCGCCGTCGGCGATGCCGACTTGCCGGTGCAGCAGCTGATGCCCGGCCTGTCGGCGCTGCGGCGCGAGCTCGACGCGGCGATGCGCGCCCGGCTGCCGGCGGAGGTCCAGGCATGACCGGCATGTTCGACACCGTGCTGCGCCGCACGCGCATCGCCTTCGTGGTCGCCGTGCTGGCGATGGCGGTCTTCGGCGTGGCCTCGTACCAGACCATCGGCCGCCTGGCCCGGCTCGTGGACAGCGCGGTCCACACGAGGGACAAGGTGATCGTGCTGCAGCAGGCGGGCGTCGCGCTCGCCCGGACCCAGGCCGCGCTGCGCGCGTACGTGCTCAGCGGCACGCCCGACGACCTGCAGCTGTTCGAGGTTCGCGCCTGGGCCCAGAAGGCCGCGATGGAGACGTTCGACGAGGAGCCGCGGCTGCCCGGCCAGGACGAACTGGAGCGCCTGGTGGCGCAACGGACGAAGCAGCAGTACGAGATCGCCGCGGCGGTCGGCGTCGGCGACCGCGAGGAGGCCCTGCGCCTGCTGGACTCGGTCAGCGCGCACGACACGGGAGCCCAGCTGGAAGCGATGATGGACGAGCTCCAGGACCGGGCGGAACAGGCGTGGTGGGGCACGCATGCGGTGCCGACGGCCACCGGCGCGCAGCAGGTGGTCATCGCCGCCAGCCTGCTGCTGGTCGCGATGTTCGCCTGGGTCCTGTGGATCGTCACGCGGTACGAGCGCGAACGCCGGCGCGTCATCGGCCTGCTGGACGACAGCGTGGCCATGACCCGCGTGCTCGCCTCCAACATGGCCGACGGCCTGGTCACCATGTCGGACGACCTCGTCGTGCTGGACGTGAACAAGTCCGCCCTGGAGGTCCTGGGGCACCGGGAAGCGGAGGTGATCGGGCGGCCGGCCTCCGAGCTGCTCGGCGCCTCGCCTGGGCGCGACGCGTTCCGCGCCCGTTTGCGCAAGCTGCTCGCCGACCCCGCCCCGTTCCAGGTCGCCGGCGTCGAGATGGTGGCGATCCGCCGCGACGGCACGCAGCTGCCCGTGCAGATCTCGCTCAACGACGTCTGGCTGGGAGGCCGCCGCCGGGTGACCGCCCTGATCCGCGACATGAGCAGCATCCGCGCCGCCAACGAGGCGCTGCGTGCGAGCGAGCACCACCTGCGCGAGATGACCGACACCCTGCCGGTGCTGATCGCGGAATTCGACCCGCAGCTGCGCTTCCGCTTCGTCAACCGCGCCTGCGCCGAGTTCCTGGGCACGCCCGGGGAAGGGGCCGTCGGCCGCTCCGCGCTCGAAGTTCTGGGCCCGCAACTGTACGCCGCGCACCAGCCGCACTTCGCCCGCGTCCTGCGCGGCAGCGCCGTGCGCTACGAGGTGACGGCGGTCGCCGCCAATGGCGAGGTCGCGACTTTCGAGATGCGCCTGATCCCGCGCCGCGCCGACGGCGCGCAAGCCGGCTTCTACGCCGTGGCGCACGACATCACGCTGCTCAAGCGCATCGACCGCATGAAGACCGAGTTCATCTCCACGGTGAGCCACGAGCTGCGCACGCCGCTCACCTCCGTGCGCGGCTCGCTGGGCCTCATGTCCGCCGGCGTGGTGGGCAAGATGCCCGAGGCGGCCGCCCACCTGGTGGCGATCGCGCAGAACAACTGCGACCGCCTGATCCGCCTGATCAACGACATCCTGGACATCGAGAAGATCGAACGCGGCGACGTGCCGCTGCGCCTGCAGGTCACCGAGATGGCGCCGCTGCTGCGCAAGGCACTCGCCGACAACGAAGGCTTCGCCCAGCAGCATGGCGTGCGGCTGCGCGCGTCCGCGCCGGTCGCGCCGCTGGCCGCCCGGGTCGACAGCGACCGCGTGCTGCAGGTGCTGACCAACCTGGTCTCCAACGCGGTGAAGTTCTCGCCCGCCGGCGCCGCCGTGGACGTGCGGCTGTCCGGCCCGCCGGACCGCATCCGCGTCGAGGTCTCCGACCGCGGCCCGGGCATCCCGCCGGAGTTCCAGCACCGCATCTTCCAGAAGTTCTCGCAGGCCGACGCCTCGGCCACGCGCAGCAAGGGCGGCACGGGCCTGGGGCTCAGCATCTCCCGCGCGCTGGTCGAGCGCATGGGCGGCCAGATCGGCTTCGCCAGCACCCCCGGCGAGGGCGCAACCTTCTTCTTCGAGCTGCCGCGCCACGACGCGCGGCCCGCGCCCGTCTACCCGGCGGCCCGCATGCCCACCATCCCCGCACCCCTGGAGGAGCAATGACCCCCGACCTGAACCGCATCCTGTACGTCGAGGACGAGGCGGACATCCGCGTCGTCGCGGAGATCGCGCTCGAAGTGGTCGGCGGCTTCACCGTCACGTCCTGCGCGAGCGGCGCCGACGCGCTGGAGTGCGTCGACCGCGTGCGGCCCGACCTGCTGCTGCTGGACATGATGATGCCCGGCATGGACGGCCTGTCCACGCTGGAGGCGCTGCGCGCGCACCCGGCCACCGCGGCGACGCCGGTGATCTTCATGACCGCGAAGGTGCAGCCGGCCGAGGTCGCGCACTACAAGTCGGTCGGCGCGCTCGAGGTGATCTCCAAGCCATTCGACCCGATGGCGCTGGCCGAGCAGATCCGCTCGATCTGGTCGCGCCCGCGCGCGGCGCTCCCGGCCGCCTGAGCCGCGCCGGCCATTCGCGGCCGGAATAAGTCTTATGGGCGGCGGCCGTCTTCCGCCGCGCCGGTGCGCTTCCTACATTCGTGGCGACACGAACAGGAGAACGCACATGGCGAAGATGACCGCAGCCCAGGCCGCCGTCTGGGTGCTGGAGAAGGAAGGCGTCACGCAGGCCTTCGGCGTGCCGGGCGCCGCGATCAACCCGTTCTACGCGGCGATGCGCAGGCAGGGCACGATCGCGCACATCCTCGCGCGCCACGTCGAGGGCGCCTCGCACATGGCCGAGGGCTACACGCGGGCGGCGCCGGGCAACATCGGCGTGTGCATCGGCACCTCGGGGCCGGCCGGCACCGACATGATCACGGGCCTCTATTCGGCACAGGCCGATTCCATCCCCATCCTCTGCATCACGGGCCAGGCGCCGCGGGCGCGGCTGTACAAGGAGGACTTCCAGGCGGTGGACATCGAGTCCATCGCCAAGCCGGTGACCAAGTGGGCGATCACCGTGCGCGAGCCGGCGCAGGTGCCGCGCGCCTTCCAGCAGGCCTTCCACCTCATGCGCTCGGGCCGCCCCGGCCCGGTGCTGGTGGACCTGCCCTTCGACGTGCAGACCACGGAAATCGAGTTCGATCCCGAGACCTATGCGCCGCTGCCGGTCTACAAGCCGGCGGCGACGCGGGCGCAGGCCGAGAAGGCGATCGCGATGCTGCAGCAGGCCGAGCGGCCCCTGATCGTCGCCGGCGGCGGCGTCATCAACGCGGACGCCTCCGCCCTGCTGGTGGAGTTCGCCGAGCTGACCGGCGTGCCCGTGATCCCGACGCTGATGGCCTGGGGCGCCATCGCTGACGACCACCCGCTGATGGCCGGCATGTGCGGCCTGCAGACCAGCCACCGCTACGGCAACGCGAGCCTGCTGGCGAGCGACTTCGTCCTGGGCATCGGCAACCGCTGGGCCAACCGCCACACCGGCTCGGTGGAGGTCTACACCAAGGGCCGCAAGTTCGTGCACGTGGACATCGAGCCCACGCAGATCGGCCGCGTGTTCGCGCCCGACTACGGCATCGTCTCCGACGCCGGCGCGGCGTTGCGCCTGTTCGTCGAAGTGGCCCGCGCGCTGAAGGCGCAGGGGCGCCTGAAGGACCGAACGGCCTGGGCCGCCGACTGCCTGGAACGCAAGCAGACGATGGGCCGCCGCAGCGACTACGAGGACGTGCCGATGAAGCCGCAGCGCGTCTACCGCGGCATGAACGAGGCCTTCGGCAAGGACACCTGCTACGTCAGCACCATCGGCCTGTCCCAGATCGCCGGCGCGCAGTTCCTGCACGTGTTTCAGCCGCGCCACTGGATCAACTGCGGCCAGGCCGGCCCGCTCGGTTGGACCGTGCCCGCCGCGCTGGGCGTGCGGGCCGCGGACCCCACGCGCAAGATCGTCGCGCTCTCGGGCGACTACGACTTCCAGTTCATGCTGGAGGAGCTGGCGGTCGGCGCGCAGTTCAAGCTGCCCTACCTGCACATGGTGGTGAACAACTCCTACCTGGGGCTGATCCGCCAGGCGCAGCGCAACTTCGACATGGACTACTGCGTGCAGCTCGGCTTCGAGAACATCAACGTGGCGCAGGACGTGCCGGAGCGCGGCTACGGCGTCGACCACGTGAAGGTGGTCGAGGGCCTGGGCTGCAAGGCGATCCGGGTGCACCGCCCCGACGAGCTCGCGCCCGCCATCGCGCAGGCGGAGGCCTGGATGAAGGAGTACCAGGTGCCGGTGGTCGTCGAGGTGATCCTGGAGCGCGTGACCAACATCGCGATGGGCACCGAGATCGACCGCATCGTGGAATTCGCCGAGGAGACCGTGTGATGCCGCGCTTCGCCGCCAACCTGACCATGCTCTTCACGGAGCTGCCCTTCCTGGAGCGCTTCGAAGCCGCCCGCGCTGCCGGCTTCGGCGCCGTGGAGTACCTGTTCCCCTACGAGCACCCGAAGGAGGAACTGGCCGCGCGCCTGCGCGAGCACGGCCTGAAGCAGGTGCTGCACAACCTGCCGGCGGGCGACTGGGCGGCGGGCGAGCGCGGCATCGCCTGCCACCCGGGCCGCGTCGACGAGTTCCGCGCGGGCGTCGAGCGCGCGATCCTGTACGCGAACGCGCTGGACTGCGGCCAGCTCAATTGCCTGGCCGGCAAGCAGCCGGCCGGCGTGAGCCCCGAACTGGCGCGGGCGACGCTGGTGGAGAACCTGCGCTACGCCGCCGCCACGCTGCGCGGCGCGGGCATCCGCCTGCTGCTGGAGCCGATCAACACCTGGGACATCCCCGGCTTCTTCGTGAACCGCACGGAGCAGGCCATCGCCCTGTTCGACGAGGTCGGCTCGGACAACCTCTACCTGCAGTACGACATCTACCACGCGCAGCGCATGGAAGGCGAGATCGCGGCGACGCTGCAGCGCTACCTGCCGCAGATCGGGCACATCCAGCTCGCCGACAACCCCGGCCGCAACGAGCCGGGCACGGGCGAGATCAACTACGCCTTCCTGTTCCGGCACCTCGACGCGCTGGGCTGGAAGGGTTACGTCGGATGCGAATACAAGCCCCGCACGACGACGCTGGAGGGACTGGGCTGGATGAAGGAACTGGCATGACGCAGGCCACCTTGAAGATCGGCTTCATCGGTCTCGGCGTGATGGGCGCGCCCATGGCGGGCCACCTGCTCGCCGCCGGCCACACGCTGTTCGTGCAGACGCGCAGCAAGGTGCCGCAGGCCCTGGCCGACGGCGGCGCCACGACCTGCGCCAACGCGCGCGCCGTCGCCGAGCGCGTGGACATCGTGTTCCTGATGCTGCCCGACACGCCCGACGTGGAGCAGGTGCTGTTCGGCGAATACGGCGTGGCCTCGGGGCTCGCGAAGGGCAAGGCGGTGGTCGACTGCAGCTCGATCGACCCGATCGCCACCCGCCGCTTCGCCGCGCGCATCGCCGAACGCGGTTGCGACTACCTCGATGCGCCCGTCTCCGGCGGCGAGGTCGGCGCGAAGGCCGCGAGCCTCAGCATCATGGTGGGCGGCAGCGAGGCCGGCTTCGCGCGCGTGCAGCCGCTGCTGGCGCTCATGGGCAAGAACATCACCCACGTGGGCGCGGTCGGCGACGGGCAGGTGTGCAAGGTCGCCAACCAGATCATCGTGGGCCTCAACATCGCCGCCGTCGCCGAGGCGCTGGTGTTCGCCGCCAAGGCCGGCGCCGATCCGGCGCGCGTGCGGCAGGCGCTGATGGGCGGCTTCGCCTCCTCGCGCGTGCTGGAGGTCCACGGCGAACGCATGATCAAGCGCACGTTCGCGCCGGGCTTCCGCATCGCGCTGCACCAGAAGGACCTGGCGCTCGCCTTGCAGGGGGCGCGCAGCCTCGGCATGGCCCTGCCGCAGACCGCCGGCGCCGCGCAGCTGATGCAGGCCTGCGACGCGCTGGGCCTCGCGCAGTCCGATCATTCGGCCCTGGTGCAGGCGCTCGAGGCGCTGGCGCAGCACCGCGTGGCGGAATAGCGCGCGCAAAAAGAAGGGAGCGCCGGTGGCGCTCCCGATGGCAGGACAAAGCCCGCCGAATTCCTTGCTCGTTTCTTCTGGGGAACCGGTCAGCGGACGCGGCCGCGGCGGAACAGGTTCACGATGGCCAGCAGGATGATCGCGCCGATCAGCGAGACGATGATCGAGCCGATGCTGATGCCTTCGTTGATCGTGCCCACGCCCACCAGCGGGGAGATCAGCCAGCCGCCCAGGAAGGCGCCGACGATACCCACCACCACGTTCAGCAGGATGCCCTGCTGGCCGTCAGTGCGCATCACGAGGCTGGCGAGCCAGCCGACGATACCGCCAATGATCAACCAAATCAAAAAACCCATAGTCGCACTCCTTTTGCCGCGAGCGGCGTGTTGTTGAGGGGGCCCCGGCCCGGGAGCGCCGGACCGCGTCCACCTGCCCCAGGGAGGGCCGGTGCCGTTCACTATGGTTGGCCGGGCAAAGCGCGGGCGTAGTCGCGTGTAAAGCGAACGGGTGCGGGCCCGGCGCGTGGCGGCGTCGGACAACGTCCTACTGTCGGCGCGGCTTTTTTCACGCTGCGCGCGCCCCTGCGCGGCCGTGGTGCCATGCCGTGTCGGCGCGCGCCTGCAAGGCCAAGTCCTACCCGGCCATGGGGAGCGTGCCGGGGCCAGGGAGGCATCTCTCCGGCAAGCGGTGGCGGCCGCGGAACGGACACTTCGTGGCATCGATTCAAGGAGATGCCCACCATGAAAGCGACGGATGCACGCTCGCGCAAGAGCCTGGTTTCCTTCGGCGCGGTCGCCCTGCTGGCGGTCGGCGCAGCCACCACCCAGATTGCCGCCATGGCGATGACGCCCGACAGCCCGATCATCGACGACTCCGGGAACTACCGGCAGGAAGTGCAGGCCTGCATGAGCGGCCAGACCCAGCAGGCGCGCGAGGACTGCCTGATCGAGGCGCGCAACGCCCACGCCGACAAGCAGCGCGGCGTGCTCGACACAGAAGGCAACCTGCAGGCCAACGCCATGGCCCGTTGCGACGTGTTCACGGCCGGCGAGGACAAGGCGGCCTGCCAGGCCCGCGTGATGGGCATGGGCAGCATCGAGGGCAGCCTGGCCGGCGGCGGCCTGCTGCGCGAAGTCGAGACGGTCGTGATGCCCGCCGGGCAGCACCAGGTGACGATCGACCCGAAGACCGAGGACCCGGTGGTCCTGCTGCCGTCGAAGTAATCGTCCGGCCATTCGACCCGGCGGCCGCGCCGCCGTCCTACACCGCGACCCGCCCGGAGCACGCAAGCTCGGGCGGGTCGCCGCATCTGGAGCACAGCATGAACGAACAGAAGAAGGGCCCGGGCGAGGCCGAGAACGATGGCCGCGCGAAGCACGGCTACCGCAACGAGGTGAGCTGGGAAGGCGGCAAGGGGCGCCAGCCGTATTCGAACCAGGGCGAGGAAGAGCAAGGCCCCGCCACCGCCGGCGAATACGAGGGGGGCAACGCCGGCGCGCACGCGGTGCGCAATGTCGAGCAGTTCGAGGCCGTGAAAGGCACGCCCGAGGGCGGCGAGCGCGAAGCCCCGCGCAAGCCCTGATGTTGCCCCCTCTCCCGCTCGCGGGAGAGGGCGGGGGTGAGGGCCGGCGGGGGTGAGGGCCGGCGGGGGTGAGGGCCGGCGTTGCTGAGTGCGTGCCTCAGAGCACCCCGAACAGCATCAGCAACAGCACGATGCCGAGCGGCACGCCGAGGAGCCAGAGAATGACAGGCATGGAAACCTCCTTGGGGATGGAACTGCCTCCAGACTAGGCCCGCCCCCGCCGCGGCCCTGCGGGGCAGCAACGCCTGTGCCGGTAGGAACCTTTCGCGCGCTGGCGCGACCGACACCGGACGCCGTCGACGTCCGACAGCCGCCGCGCTCGCTGCACGGCCCAATCGGCAGCAAAGCAAACCGCAGGCAAAGAGCACCATGTCCTCCCTGATCTCGCAGCTGTCCCCGAGCATCACCAACATGATCCGGCTGGACCACACCCACGTGCTGACGGCGTTCCACCAGTACGAGGTCGGCTCCTCGCCCCGGCTGAAGAAGGGCCTGGTGGACAACGCCTGCTTGGCGATCGAGATCCACGCGCAGCTGGAGGAGGAGATCTTCTATCCGGCGCTGCGCGTGGTGGCGGACAGCGAGATCCTGCGCAAGAGCACGCCCGAGCACGACGAGATGCGCGGCCTGATCTCGCGCCTGCGGCACATGCCGGTGGACGATCCCGCCTTCGACGACACCTTCTTCGAACTGATGCGGCACGTGATGCACCACGTGGCGGACGAAGAGACGCTGCTGCTCCCGGCGGCCGAGCGCCTGCTGCCGGACCAGCTGTCGCAGCTGGGCGCGCAGATGACGCGCCGCCGCCTCGAGCTGGCCGGCCCGCGCGCGCCGGAGCTGGCGAGCAGCATGGCGCGGTCGATGAGCGTGGGAACGATGATCGCGGCGGGGAGCGCGGCGCTGGCGGGCGCGTACCTGCTCACGCGGCACCATTACACCGACCGGCTCGCGGCGGCGCGGCGGCGATTCGCGCGGACCTGAATGCATCGGTGGGGTTCCTCATGCTCGGCTAGCGCCGCCGCATGAGACTACGCGCCTTGCGCGCTCGATCGTTTCACTCACCTGCCGGCGGCGCGCCGCCGCCACCCTACGGGCCCCGGCTTCTTCGTAGGGTGGCGCGGCCGCAGGCCGCGGGAGGTGAGCGAAGCGAACCCCACCGTTCACCCGCGCCTTTACCCCGCACCCAACGCCCGCACAAACCCCGCCGCCACCGGCGTCAACTCCCGATGCCTCCGCGTGATCAGGTGCACCGACGGCACCTGCAGCGGCAATTCCACCGGCACCACCTCCAGCACCCCCAGCCGCGCGTAATGCGCCGCCAGTGATGCCGGCATGATCGCCGCCATGTCGCTCGCCTCCAGCAGCACGGTCGTCGCGACCGTCGATGCCGTCTCGGTGATGTCCAGCCGCCCGTGCAGCCCCGCCTCGCGCAGCGCCGACTCGAAGCGGCTGCGCTGTGGCGAGCCGGGCGGCTGCAGGATCCAGGGCCAGCGCAGCAGGTCGGCCAGTTCCACCTTCGCCTGCGCCAGCAGCGGATGGCCGCTGCGCACCACCGCCACCTGCGGCTCGGCCAGCATGGGCCGGATCTCCAGCTCGTCCTCGTAGTGGCCCTCGGTGGGCCGGCCCAGCACCAGGTCCACGTCACCGCGCTGCAGCAGCGCCAGCATCACGTCGCTGGTCTCCACCAGCACCGACACGGCCACCCGCGGATGCTGCCGCTTGTACGCGGCCAGCGCGGGCGCCACCAGCTGCGGCAGCGCGCCCGGGACCGTGCCTATGCGCAGCCGCCCGCGCAGCCCGGAGCGCAGCGCCGCCATCTGCTCGCGGGCGAAGCCGAAGTCCACCAGCGACTGCCGCGCATAGCGGATCAGCACCTCGCCCGAGGGCGTCGGCTCCATGCCGCGCGCCAGGCGCGTGAACAGCTGGAGCCCCAGCGCCTCCTCGGCCTGCTGCAGCAGCTTGGTCGCCGCCGGCTGGCTGATGCCCAGGCCGGACGCCGCGCGGCCGAGGTTGCGCTCTCGTCCCAGCGCCTCCAGCAGGAGCAGCTGCCGCATGCGCAGCCGCAGCAGCAGGGCGGCGTCTGAAAGGGTTTTGGTCATGCGAGAAATATACAAAAGTGCATGGATGCTTCCCGCAAATTCATTAGTCCGGAATGACTGCAGCCCGTACCCTGCGCGCAGGCCCGGCAGACGACCCGGCCGCAAGGAGACAGACATGCCCATCCCGCACCCGCGCCGCGCCGCCCTCTTCCTGGCCGCCGCCGGCCTGGCCCTCGCGGCCGCTCCCTCGTTCGCCCAGTCCTGGCCCGACAAGCCGCTGCGCATCATGGTGGGCGCCTCGCCCGGCGGCGGCACCGACATCCTGGCGCGCATGCTGGCCGACAAGTTCGCGGCCAGCCTCAAGCAGAGCGTGGTGGTGGAGAACCGCCCCGGCGCGTCCAACACCATCGCGGCCGACATGACCGCCCATGCGCCCGCCGACGGCGCGACGCTGCTGCTGGCCACCAACACCGGCCAGGCGATCGCGCCGCACCTGCTGAAGCTGAAGTTCGACCCGCTGAAGGACCTGCAGCCCATCGGCCTCGTGGCCGTCATGCCCAACGTGCTGGTCGTCGCCTCCAACTCGCCGTACAAGTCGGTGAAGGAACTGGCGGCGGCCATGGCCGAGAAGCCGGGCACGCTCAAGTACGCGTCCTCCGGCATCGGCAGCACGCAGCACATCGCCGGCGAGGCGTTCTCGCTCACCACCGGCACCAAGGCGATCCACGTGCCCTACAAGGGCAGCTCGCAGGCGCACATCGACATCATCAGCGGCGAGGTCACGATGATGTTCGACTCCACTTCGTCGGCGATGGGCCAGATCCGCGCCGGCAAGTTCCGCCCGCTCGCCGTGATGTCGGAGCGCCGCTCCGCCGAAATGCCCGACGTGCCGACGCTGGCCGAGGCCGGCGTGAAGGGCGCCGACGTGCAGACCTGGTACGGCCTCTACGTGACGGCCGGCACGCCCAAGCCCGCGGTCGACGTGCTGGTGGCCGAACTCGCGCGCGTGCTGAAGCTGCCCGACGTGCAGGCGCGCATCAAGGGCCTGGGCGGCGAGGTCGGCACGCTGGCGGCCGACCAGTTCGCCGAGATGAACCGGCGGGAATACGAGCGCTTCCGCAAGCTGGTGCGTGACGCGCACATCAAGGTGGAGGGCCAGTGAGCGCAGCTCGCCTGCCGCGCATCGCCGTCCTGCTGGGAGACCCCGCCGGCGTGGGCCCCGAGATGGGCGTGAAGCTGCTGGCGCGCGCCGCGAACGCCGGCGCCGCCGAAGTGCTGCTGATCGCCGCGCCCTCCGTGCTCGCGAGCGGCGAGCGCATCGCGAAGGCGCGGCTGGACGTCGTGCGCGTCGGCCCGCGAGAGACGCTGCGCTTCACGCCCGGTCGCGTCACGCACCTGGTGCTGGAGGAATCCGGCCACGGCGCCGCGCCCCTGGGCCAGTGCGGCGTGGCGGCCGGCCATGCGGCGCTGCAGGCGCTCTCCACCGCGACCGTCCTCGCGCGCGAAGGCCTGGTGCAGGGCATCGTGTTCGCGCCGCTCAACAAGCACTCGCTGCGCCTCGCCGGCATGCAGGAGGAGGACGAGCTGCGCTACATGCAGGGCCTCTTCGGCGTGCAGGGCTTCACCTGCGAGTTCAACATCACCGACCAGCTCTGGACCTCGCGCGTGACCTCGCACGTACCGCTGCGCGACGTGGCGGAGCTGGTGACCCAGGAAGCCGTGGCCGACGCGGTGCACATCATCGACGCCGCGCTGCGCCGCGCCGGCATCGCCCGTCCGCGCATCGCGGTATCGGGCCTGAACCCGCACGCCGGCGACGGCGGCTCCATCGGCCGCGAGGAGATCGAGGTCATCGCCCCCGCGGTCGAGCGCCTGCGCCGCGACGGCCTGGAGGCGAGCGGCCCCTGGTCGCCCGACACGGTGTTCATCGCGGCGCGCCGCGGCGACTTCGACGCCGTCGTCTCGATGTACCACGACCAGGGCCAGATCGCGATGAAGCTGATGGGCTTCGAGCGCGGCGTCACGCTGCACGGCGGACTGCCGGTGCCGGTGGCCACCTCGGCCAGCGGCAGCGCGTTCGACATCGCCGGGCAGGGCCTCGCGCGCATCGACGGGCTGCAGCACGCGTTCGACCTGTGCGTGCGGATGGTGGGGGAGCGTTCCTTCTAGCCCTCAGAAGTGGAGGCCGAGCCACTCCTGCACCTGGCGGTGCAGGTCGCCGGCGAAGTCGGCCGCCGTGCCTTCGGCGGTGACGCGTCCGAGGCTCAGGACGCAGACGCGATCGGACATGCGCACGACGCGGCGCACGTTGTGGTCGATCAGCAGGATGCCCATGCGCGCCTGCGCGAACTTCTCGATCCACACGAACACCTCCTCCGAGATGCGCGGCGACAGGCCGATGCTCGGCTCGTCGATGAGGCACAGCTTCGGCTGCTGCAGCCAGGCCTTGGCGAATTCCAGCTGCTTCTGCTGGCCGCCCGAGAGGCTGCCGGCCGCCGCGCCGCGTTTCTCGTGCAGCGCCGGGAACAGGCCGTAGACCTCGTCCAGCCGCCGGCGCATCTCCTTGCCGAACCGGCGCGGGCGCCCCAGCAACGGCAGCAGCAGGTTCTCCTGCACCGAGAGGTACTGGAACAGGCTGGACTCCTGCGGGATGCAGCAGATGCCCTCGTCGATCAGCCGGTGCGGCGGCAGGCCCGAGATGTCGCGGCCGGCGTAGTGGATGCTGCCGGCCTTGGGCGGCAGGAAGCCGCAGATGGTCTTCACCAGCGTCGACTTGCCGGCGCCGTTGAGGCCGATCAGACCCGTGATGCGGCCCGCGTCCACGCGCAGGCGGATGTCGCGCAGCACGTCGATGTCCTGCGCGTAGCCGGCGGTGACGTCGCGCATCTCCAGCAGGGGCGTGTCCACACCGGCCTCAGGCATCGTCGCGCACCTCCAGCGAACCGGTCGCCTGTCCTTCGCTGTTGCCGAGGTACGCCTCGATCACCTCGTGGTCCTGCAGCACGGCGTGGATGTCGCCCGCGGCGATCACGCGGCCCGCGTTCATGCAGACGGCACGCTGGCACAGGTCCACCACGATCGGCATGTCGTGGCTCACCAGCAGGAAGGTCGCGCCCTGCGCATGGCGGCTGCGGATGAAGCGGGCCATGACCTCGCGCATGACGGGGTGCACGGCGGCGAAGGGCTCGTCGAGCATCGCGATCACCGGCGGCTCGATGAAGCACATGCCGAACTCCAGCAGCTTGCGCTGGCCGCCCGAGAGCTGGCCCGCGTCGAGCGACTGCACCGGGCCGAGCGTCAGCTCCTCGACCAGGCCGCGGGCGCGCCGCGTGGCCTCGGCCTCGCTCAGCCCGCGCGCGAGGCCCGCCGTCAGCAGGTTGTCCCAGGCCGAGGTGCGGGTGAACACGCGCGTCATCTGGAACATGCGCAGCACGCCGCGCCGCGCCAGCCGGTCCGCCGCCAGGCCCGTGATGTCCTCGCCGCGCATGCGCACGCGTCCCGCGTCGGGCGCCAGGAAGCCGGACAGCATGTTGAGCACGGTGGTCTTGCCGGAGCCGTTCGGCCCGATCAGCCCCAGGATCTCGCCTTCGTGCACGTCGAAGCCGACGTGGTCCACCGCGGCGACGCCGCCGAAGTGGATCGTGAGGTCCTCGATCGCGAGCAGGCTCATCGCTTGCGCCCCCGCAGCCAGGCCATCGCCAGGCCCCACAGGCCGCCCGGCAGGTAGCGCGCGAACAGGATCACCAGCGCCGCGAACACGATCACCTGGGTGCTGCCGAAGCTGCGCAGCCACTCCGAGCCGAGGTACACCAGGATGGAGCCGGCCAGCGCGCCCGTGAGCGAACCCATGCCGCCGATCACGACCATCGACAGCACCAGGCCGGTCTGCTGCAGCAGGCCCAGCTCGGGACTCACCAGCTGGCTGAAGGTTCCGTACAGGGAGCCGGCCAGCCCGCAGATCGCGCAGGACGTGCAGAACACGATCATCTTCACCCGCACGACGGCGATGCCGCGGCTGCCGGCGCCGACCTCGTCGTCGCGCACGGCCATCATGAAGCGGCCCAGCCGGCCGCGCAGCATCCAGTACAGGCCCAGCAGCACGGCCACCAGCGCCGCGAGGAAGATGTAGTAGTAGCCCAGGCGGTCCTGCGTCAGCGTGGCGACGTGCATGCCCTGGTCGCCGCGGGTGAACTCGTACGAGTTGCCGACCACCACGCGGGCGATCTCGGCGAAGGCGAGCGTGGTCAGCGCCAGGTAGGGCCCGGTCAGGTTCAGCACCAGCTTGCCCAAAACCAGGCCGAGCACCCCGGTGGACAGCACCGCCGCCGGGATGCCCAGCGCCAGCGGCACGTGCCAGTAGAAATCGAGCAGCGCCGTGGTGTACGCGCCCAGCATGGCGAAGGCCGCGGGCGCCAGCGAGAACTGGCCCGTGTAGCCGGCGAGCAGGTTCCAGGCGAGCGACAGGATGGCGAAGTAGACGCTGACGATGACGATGCCCTGCGCGTACGGCCCGGTCACCACCACAGGCGCCACGGCCAGGAGCGCGCACAGCAGCAGCGCCGCCCGCATGTCGAAGCGCAGCCGCTCCTGCCACAGGTTGCCGGCGGGTGGCGCGGGGGGGGCCGCGGCTTGCGTCACGGACTGCGTCACAGCTCGCGCCCCTTCTCGCCGAACAGGCCCTGCGGCCGCACCAGCAGCACCAACACCAGGATGATCAGCCCGAAGGCGTCGCGGTAGTCGTACGAGCCGTAGACGGAGAAGAAGGCCTCGGCCACGCCGAGGATCAGCGAGGCCACCATGGCGCCCCAGATCGATCCCATGCCGCCCAGCACCACGATCACGTAGGACTTCACGGCGGGGAAGGCGCCGATGTCGGGCGAGGGGTTCACCAGCGGCGCGAGCAGCGCGCCGGACAGCGCGGCCAGCATGCCGGAGATGGCGAAGATCAGGCTGGTCGTGCGGGTCGCGTCGATGCCGGCGAGCGACGCTCCGAGGCGGTTCTGCGCCACGGCCTGGATCTGCAGCCCCCACACGGAGCGCTTGATGAACACCGCCAGCGCCACCATCAGCAGCACGGCCACCACCGCGGCGATCGCCTTCTGGCCGCTCAGCATGATCGGCCCCAGCGCGAACCGCGTCACGTCGACCAGCGCCGGCCCGCGGTAGGAGTACGGACCGACCACCTTGTCCACGAGGTTGATCAGCAGCAGCGAGAGGCCGAAGGTGACGACCACCGCGTACTCGTCCTTCATGAAGCCCCAGCTCGCGTAGCCCTGGTACAGCGGGCGCATCAGCAGCCGCTCCACCAGCCAGCCGAGCGCGGCGCCCGCGATGGCGGCGCCGGGCAGCGCCAGCCAGGGCGAGACGCCCAGCTTCAGCGACACCAGCACGTAGGTGTAGGCGCCGATCATGAAGAACTCGCCATGGGCGAAGTTCACGATCTTCAGCACGCCGAAGATCATGGCGAGCCCCACCGCCATCAGCGCGTAGAAGCAGCCGTAGATGAGGCCGTTGGCCAGGAGGTCGATCGCGAGCATGCGTGGTCGCGGCTCACGGGCGCTTGCGGCATCGCTCGCGCTCTGCCGGGCGCCCGGTGGCCGCCACAGGGCTGCGGGCTACTTCGAGGGCCGGACGATCTTCGCCGGGTCGAACTTCTGCCCCGGCGCCTGGATCAGCACGGTCTGCGCGATCGGCTGCTTCTCCGCCGTGAGCTCGTAGTTCACGTACGGGATGTCCAGCCATTGCTGGTAGCTGTAGCCCGGCTTGCTGGAGAAGTTCGAGATGCCGCGCAGGCTGTCGAACTTCATCGTCTGCATCGTGTGGATCAGCTTGGCGGAGTCGGTGCTCTTGGCCTGCTCGATGGCCGCCAGCACCAGGTGCAGCGAATCGGCCGCCTGCAGCACCAGCCGGTTGATGTCGCTTCCGGTGCGCTTCCTGTATTCCGCGGCGATGTCGCTGGCCAGCTTCGTCTGCTTCATCTGCGGGTGGTACAGCGCGAAGGACAGCATGTACTTGCCGGCTTCCTTCACGTTCTGCCAGAAGTCCGGGTAGTCGGCGAGGCCGCTGCCGTCGTACAGCACCGTCTTCGCGCTGGGCGCCACCCCCTGCTCGTACACCTGGTTCATCACCAGGTAGGCGGCCGGCGGCAGCATCGACAGCACGATGACGTCCGGCGGGTTGGCCCGCAGCGGCAGGATGGCGGCGGTGAAGTCCTTGCTGGTGCGGTCCAGCGTCTCGTACTTGTATTCGACGCCGGGCGCCTTCTGCTTGAGCAGTTCGCCCGTGAGCTTGGCCTGGCCGATGCCGTAGTCGGTGTTCTCGGCGAAGGCCACCACCCGCTTCACCTTCATCGTCGCCAGCGTGTCGGCCATCGAGGACGACACCAGCGTGTTGTAGGGCGAGGTGTTGAACACTTCCGGGTAGCCGCGCTTGCGCACGTCGTCCGACCAGCAGTTGGTGTTGACGTAGGGCACCTTGTAGCGGTGCGCCACCTCGATCTCGGCCAGGCACACGGAGCTCTGGTGGCCGCCGGCGAGCGCGACGACCTTGTCGCTCGTGATCAGCTTCTCCGTCGCGGCGCGGCCCTTTTCCGGGATGCCCTGGTTGTCCTCGTACAGCAGCTTGATCGGCCGGCCGAGCACGCCGCCGCGGGCGTTGACCATGTCCTTGAGGATCTCCATGCCGTCCTTGACCTGCGTGCCCTGCACCACCGAGCCCGGCGGCGACTGCGTGAGGCTCACGCCGATGAGGATGGGGTCGGCGGCGAGGGCGGGCAGCGCGAACAGGGCGGCGGCGACGCCGGCCAGGGAGAGCAGGGACCTGGATCGCATGGATTCCTCCTTGAGGCTGGGCAATTTACCCGCAACCCCCACCGGGGGGAGCAGCGGGAAAACCCCCGGGACCGTTAGCATGCATACCTTCGTTGCGGTGCGGCCGGGGCCCCTCCGGTAGCCGGCCGATGCCCTTGCGACGCGGTGGAGTCCTACAGAGCGGCCCGCCGCGAACGCTTACTTTCCCTCGCCATGGAACTGCTGAAGGAAGCGCCGGCCGGCTATGCGGCCATCGCCAAGGCCTTCGAGATGGCCCGCCACCTGCCGACCACGCACCGCCTCGCGCTGCGCATCGGCCTCGTGCACGACGGCGGGCTGTTCGCGCGAGGCTGTCTCGACGGGTATCGCCAGGTGACGTTCTTCTCCGAGCACCTGCGCGAACTGGGCTGGCGCGAGCACCTGCTGGGCGGCGCCGACGCCATGTTCGACTGCGACATGGTGTTCTCGCACCCCGAGGACGCGCAGGCGCAGGCCGACCCCTCCTTCATCCGCCGACCCGCCGTCGAACTGTGGCCTGCCCGGAGCAGCAGCCGTGTCGAACCCTAGCGCCTGCGACCAGGAAACCGAGCTGCCTCCGCCCGGCAACCGCTCGGGCCGCGGGGCACAGAGCGTGCTGCCCTACCTGACGCGCTCGCTGCAGGCGAAGCCGGCGCATGCGGCCGAGCCGCGCGAGCCGCGCCCCGCCGAGGACAAGCCCGCCGCCTGCGACCGGCCCGGCTGGTTGACCTGAGCAAAGCAAAAAGCGGCCCGCGGGCCGCTTCGTTCCGGCAGGGGTGCGCTGCTCAGACGGGACCGCTGCGCCGCTTGCCGCCCGAGGCGGTGGCGCGATGCTGCTCCCACAGGCGCATCTGCTTCAGCGCGCTTTCCGAGCCCTGGCCGGCATGGCCCTCGGACGGGACGTCCTGCGGCTGCTGCTGTTGCTGGCCCACCGGACGCTCTTCTTCGGCGCCGGGGTGCTCGTGCTGATCCTGATCGTGGTCCTGGGACATCGACTACCTTCTTGCTTCTGCGCCGGATGATCCCGCCGCGGCTGCCCCGGCCGTGTAGGACGCGGGCAGCAAGGGCTATGGGACGGGGGAGCGCACCCCTGCGCGCTGCGGCCGCGCTGTAATCATTTGTTTCGGTTCATGGCTGAGTTGGCCGCCGACGCACATCGGCTGATAATCGCCGCGTGAGCGAAGAAGTGATCCAGGTGGGCGACGTCGTGTCGTTGCGCGGCGGAGGCCCGCCGATGACGGTGCAGGCGCGCTCGCTGAATCTCGCGTACTGCGCCTGGAAAATGGAGGGCCGCACGTACCAGGGCACCTTCGAGGTGAGCGGCCTGCGCCTCGTGCGCCCGGGCCTGCACGGCACGGCCGGCCGAGACGCCGACCCGCCCGCCGCCTCCTCCTGAACCCCGCGCGCGGCTCCTTCAGCCGCAGGGCAGTTCCAGCGCGAAGGTCGTGCCCTCCGCCTCGCTGGAGCGCACGTCCACCCGGCCCCCATGCGCGCGGGCGATCTCGCGCACGATGTACAGCCCCAGGCCCACGCCCTTGCTCGCGCCCGATCCGGCGCCGCGCACCATCGGCTGGAACAGCGCCGGCAGCACCGCCTCCGGGATCGGCTGGCCGTGGTTGTGGACGGAGACGCGGAAGGTGGCGCCGTCGCTCTCGGTGCGCACCGTGATCGGCCGCTGCGGGTCGCCATGGGTCGCGGCGTTGGCCACCAGGTTGCCCACCGCCTGGACGATCCGGTCCGGGTCCGCGATGCAGGCGTGGTCGCCGCTGCGTTCGCTCACCAGCGTGCGTTCGGGGAAGGCCACGGCCAGTTCGGCCACGCCCTCGGCCACCGCCTGGTGCAGGTCGCACGTGGCCTTGCGGGTGCTCAGGCCTTGGCCCAGGCGCGCCTGCGTGAAATCGAGCAGGTCGCCGATCAGGTGCTGCACACGCTGGGCCGCCCGCTTCACGCGCGCCAGCGCCGCCTTCTGCTGTTCCGGCGACACGCCGCGATCGAGCAGCACGGCGCTCATGTGGATCACCGACAGCGGATTGCGGATGTCGTGGCTGACCATGCCCACCAGCTGTTCGGCGAAGAGGGCGCGGTCTTCCGCCTGCGCCCGCGCCGCCTTGAGCTCCTGCTCGTCGCGCGCGTGCTGCGCGGAGAGCTCCTCGGCGCGCCGGCGTTGCAGCAGCAGCTCGTGCTCGTATTTGTGCCGCTCCTCGGCGACGAACATCGCCACGTGCAGCACGGTGCGGCCGTCGAGCACCTGCTCCGCGGCGTTCAGCATCACCGGGAGCTTCGCGCCGTCGCGCGCGGCCAGCTCCAGCTTCACCTCGGCCACCGAGCCCTGCATGCGCAGCAGCGGCTGCAGGTGGGTGAGCCAGAAGATGCGCCCGCCCACGGTGAGCAGCTCGTGGAACAGCAGCTCGCCCGGGGCCTCGCCGGGCTCGCGGCCGAGCCACTTGGACAGCGTGGCGTTCATCCGCAGCACGCGGCCGTCGGCCGCCGCCAGCAGCAGCCCGCAAGGCGCCTGTTCGTACAGCTCGTCGGCGCCCGGATGCGGGCCCTCGTCCATGGTCAGAGTCCCGCCAGGAACTGCTCCATCGCTTCCGCGCTGGCGCCGGGCGCGCTCAGGTGCGGACAGTGGCCGACGTTCTCGATGAGGCGCAGGGTGCTGTTCGGGATGTGGCGCTGCATGTACTCGCCGACGCACTGCGGCGCGATGATGTCCTGGCTGCACTGCAGGATCAGCGTGGGCGCCTGGAGCCTGGGCAGGTCGGCGCGGTGGTCCGACAGGAAGGTGACGCGCGCGAACTGGCGGGCGATCTCCGGGTCGGTGCGGCAGAAGCTGTTGGTGAGCTCCACGGCCAGCTCCGGCTGGTCCGGCGCTCCCATGATGGCCGGCGCCATGTTGCTCGACCACCCGAGATAGTTGCTCTCCATGGTCTCCAGCAGCGACTCGATGTCGCTGCGCTCGAAGCCGCCGACGTAGTCGCCGTCGTTCACGTAGCAGGGCGACGGCCCCACCATCACCTGCGCGAGGAACTGGTCGGGCGACTGCAGGTTGGCCAGCATGCCGATCATGGCGCTCACCGAGTGGCCCACGCAGACGGCGGGCGCGGAGGTGACCGCGGCGAGCACCTCGCAGAGATCCGAGGCATAGCCGTGGAGGCTGCCGTACTTCCGCGGGTCGTAGGCGGACAGGTCGGACTTCCCGCTGCCCACCAGGTCCAGCAGGATGCAGGTGTGGGTTTCGGCGAAGTGCGGCGCGAGCAGGCGCCACATGTTCTGGTCGCAGCCGAAGCCATGGACGAAGACCATGGGCGGGCCGTTGCCAGCCACCTGGACGTTGTTGCGGGTGAGGACGGACATCGATGCGGCCGGTGGGGGGACAGCCGGACATTGTGGGCCGCGGAGCACGTAGCGCGTGTAGGAGCGGGCTGACGATGGCGGAAGCGGTGAGATTCGAACTCACGGATGTCTTGCGACATCGCCGGTTTTCAAGACCGGTGCATTCAACCGCTCTGCCACGCTTCCGGACGCGCGATTCTAGTCGGGCCCCCGGACATAGACTCTCCCGATGACGAAGTCCTGGCGCCTGCCCGCCCTGCGCGGCGGCCTGCTGGCCGCGCTCGCCGCCATCCTGTTCGGCATCAGCACGCCGCTCGTGCAGCGCGCCGGCACCGGCGTGGGGCCGTTCACGACCGCTGCCCTGCTCTATGCGGGCGCGGCCCTGCTGGGTGCCGTGCTGCGGCAGCCGACCGCGCGCGAAGCGCGGGTGCGCCGCGCGGACCTGCCGCGCCTGCTGGCGATGGCTGCTTCCGGCGCCGTGGTCGGCCCCGTCGCGCTGGCCTGGGGACTGCAGCACACCAGCGGCGCCAGCGCTTCGCTCATGCTGGCGCTGGAAGCCGTGTTCACCGCGGTGCTCGCGCGCTGGCTCTACCACGAGACCATGGACGGGCGTGTGGTAAGCGCGATGGTCCTGCTGCTCGCGGGCAGCATCGTGCTGGTCCTGGACCGCGGCGCGACCGGGCAGGCGCAGGTCCTCGGCCTGCTCGCGGTCTTCCTGGCGACGGCCGCCTGGGGCGTGGACAACACGCTGTCGCGCGGCGTGGCGGAGCGCGATCCGGGCCAGGTGGTGCTGGTCAAGGCGTCGCTGGGTGCGGCCGCCGCGTTCGTGCTGGCGTTCGTCGGGCATGAGCCGCTGCCCGGCACCGGCCGGGCGCTCGCGCTGCTCGTGATCGGCGCCACCGGCTACGGACTGAGCCTGCGCCTGTACCTGCTGGCCCAGCGGGCCTTCGGCGCGGCGCGCACCGGTTCGGTGTTCGCGTTCGCGCCTTTCGTGGGCGCCGCGGTGGCCATCGCGCTCGGCGAACAGGACCTGGGCTGGGGCATGGCCTCCGGCGCCCTGCTGATGCTGCTGGGCGTGGTCGTGCACCTGTACGAGCGGCATGAACACGAGCACGTGCACGAGGCGCTGCGGCACGAACACGCGCACCGCCACGACGACGGGCACCACGACCACTTCCACGACCCGATGCCGGCCGGCGAGCACAGCCACCCGCACCAGCACGCGTCGGTGCGCCACAGCCATCCGCACGTGCCGGACGCGCATCACACGCACCGGCACTGAGGCGGCTGCTAACCGGCCGCGCCCGCGCGCCGCGCTTCCTTCTTGCGTCCCGCCGCCGGCTCGTCGATGCCGATCACCACGTCCGCCCCCAGCGGGTCGGCGCCCAGTTCGCGGATCAGCTTGCCCAAGTCGCGGTCCAGGCGCGCCAGCGTGCGGGCGTCCAGGCGCGCCAGCGCCTCGGGCAACAGGCCGGTCACCGGCGCCGGCGCCTTGGCCAGCGCCTTCTGGCCGCGCGGGGTGATGCGCAGCTCGGCCACGCGCCGGTCGGTGCCGGCGCGCTCGGCCTCCACCAGGCCCGCCTCGGCCAGCGCCCGCAGCAGGTTGCTGGCGGTGGACTGGTGCAGCTGCATGGCGCGGGCGAGCTCGTTGACGCCGATGCCCGGCCGCTCCTGCACGACGCGCAGCGCCCAGGCCTGCGCGCCGGAAATGCCGGCCTTCTTCTCGACGGCGCGGAAGTGCTTCCGCACCGTGGCGAACACCACGCGGAAGCGGCGCAGGACCTGGACGGCGGGGTCCACGACGGGAGGGGAGGGGGGCAGCTTGGACGTAGTCGCTTCCGGCAATGGCGGTCCTGCCGATCATATGCATTTGCCGCAAATACGGTGCGGCGGCCGAGCAACACGGACGGCCGTCCCGGTGATAGATTTGAATCAAATACATCACGGAAAACATGCACGGAGCCCCTTCCACCCCGGTCCTGGCCCGCCGCCGCTAGCGCGGGAGTCCACCTTGACCGGGCCCCAGCCCTCCATCGGGGAGTACGCCGCCATCGGCGACTGCCGCTCGCTGGCCCTCGTCTCGCGCGGCGGCAGCATCGACTGGTTCTGCGCCCCCGTGTTCTCCGGCCCGTCGCTGTTCGCCTGGCTGCTCGACGCCGAGCGCGGCGGCCGTTTCGTGCTGGCGCCGCCCGACGCCGCCGTCCAGCAGCCGCCGGTCCAGGCCTACGAGCCGGGCACCAACGTGCTGCGCACCACCTTCCGCGGACCGCAGGGCGTGCTGGAGCTGACCGACTTCATGGCCGTGCCCGAAGCGGGCAGCGGCGCCGCCGACCACCGGCCGCCGCAGGAGATCGTGCGCATGGTGCGCTGCACCGAAGGAAGCGCGGAATTGCACGGCCTGTTCGATCCCCGGCCCGGCTACGGCTCGGAGGCGCTCGCCTGGGAACAGGCGGCGCCGCACCGCTGGGTCGGCCGCAGCGCCGGCGTCGAGCTCGCCCTCGGCTCCACGTTGCCCTGGTCGCAACACGGCCCCGGGCTGCGCACCGGCGTGCATATGCGCGCCGGCGACCGCCACGTCGCTATCCTGCAGGTGCCGCCGCCGGTGCGCTCGGATCCCGCGTCGCTGCTTCCCGACGCCGAGGACCGGCTGGCCGCCACGCTCGGCTGGTGGCGCGGCTGGTGCCAGCGCTGCCGCTACGACGGGCCCTATGCCGAGGCCGTGCTGCGCAGCATGCTCGCGCTCAAGCTGCTGACCTACCGGCCCAGCGGGGCCGTCGTCGCGGCCGGCACCACGTCGCTGCCCGAAGGGCCCGGCGGCCGCAACTGGGACTACCGCTACTGCTGGCTGCGCGACACCTCGCTGGTGCTGCACGCCTTCATCGACCTGGGCTACGACGCCGAGAGCGACGCCTGGCTGCGCTGGCTGCTGCACGCCACCCGCAGCACGGGCGAGAAGCTGCAGGTCGTGTACGACGTGATGGGCGAGCCCCTGCTGCCCGAGCAGATCGTGCCGCAGCTGCGCGGCTGGCGCGGCATGGGGCCGGTGCGCATCGGCAACGCGGCCTCGGGGCAGGCGCAGCACGACATCTACGGCGAAGTGCTGCTGACGGCCTGCGACCACGTGCGCGCCGGCGGGAGCCTCGACGAGCACGAGAAGCACCTGCTGGCCAGCTTCGCCGAGACGGTGTGCAAGCTGTGGCGCGAACCGGACCAGGGCATCTGGGAAGTCCGCCTGCCGCCGCGGCACAACACGCATTCCAAGCTGATGTGCTGGACCGCGCTGGACCGCAGCCTCTGGCTGCAGGAGCACGGCGGCCTGCCGGTGGACCAGTCCCTGCTCACGCGCGAGCGCGACCTCGTCCGCGCGGAGATCGAGGCGCACGGCTTCGACCCCCAGGTGGGCAGCTACGTCGGCTTCTACGGCAGCCAGGCCGCCGACGCGAGTCTCCTCATGATGCCGCGCCTGGGCTACCTGCCCGCCGACGACCCGCGCATGGTGGGCACGGTGCGCCACGTGTTCCAGCAGCTGTCGGTCCAGGGGCTGCTGTACCGCTACCCGCCCGGCGGCGCCTACGACGGCCTGCCCGGCGAGGAGCACCTGTTCGCCATCTGCAACTTCTGGGCGGTGGACTGCCTCGCGCGCCAGGGCCGCACGGCCGAAGCGCTCGCGCTGTACCAGCGGCTGCTCGCGCTGCGCAACCACGTGGGGCTGTACGCCGAGGAATTCGCCGTGGCCGACGGCTCGCCCATCGGCAACTTCCCGCAGGCCTTCAGCCACGTGGGCCTGATCACCGCGGCGCTGTCGCTGGCCGCCGCGGAGCGTTGAATGGCCGAATCGAAGATCGCGCTGTACGGCGCCATCGCTGCCAATGTCGCGATCGCCGTCACCAAGTTCATCGTGGCAGGGATCAGCGGCAGCTCGGCGATGCTGTCCGAGGGCATCCACTCGCTGGTGGACACGGGCAACGGCGTGCTGCTGCTGGTGGGCGTGCACCGCAGCCAGCGGCCGCCCTCGCCGGAACATCCCTTCGGCCACGGCAAGGAGCTCTATTTCTGGAGCCTGATCGTCGGCGTGCTGATCTTCGGCCTGGGCGGCGGCATTTCGCTGTACGAGGGCGTGCTGCACGTGCGCGACCCGGTGCCGCTGGAGGAAGCGTTCTGGAGCTACGTCGTGCTCGGTTGCGCGGCGGTGTTCGAGGGCAGCAGCCTGGCCATCGCCTGGCGCCAGTTCGGCAAGGAGCGCGGCGACACGCCGTTGTGGCGCGCCCTGCACACCAGCAAGGATCCCGCGACCTACACCGTGCTGGCCGAGGACTCGGCGGCGCTGATCGGGCTCGCGCTCGCCGCCATGGGCGTGTACGCGAGCCACCAGTGGAACATGCCGCGGCTGGACGGCGTCGCCTCGATCGCCATCGGCGTGCTGCTCGCCGGCGTGGCCGTGCTCCTGATCCGCGAGTCGCGCAGCCTGCTGGTGGGCGAAGGCGTGCAGCGCGAGACGGCCGACGCCATCCGGCACCTGGCCCTGCAACAGCCGGGCGTGCGCGAGGCGGGCCGCCTGCTGTCGATGTACGTCGGCGCCGAGGACGTGCTGGTGACGCTGGACCTGCACTTCGACCCGTCCGTTCCCGCCGGCGACGTCGCGGCCACCATCAAGCGCATCGAGGGCGAGGTGCGCGCGCGCTTCCCGCAGGTCCGGCGCATCTACCTCGAGCCGGTCGCGGCGCGGCAGGGAGCGTGAGATGGCCCGCAGCCGCCGCGAGCAGATCTTCAGCGAAGGCCTGGAGCTGGGCATCAAGCTGGGTGTGCTGGGCCTGTTCCTGCTGTTCCCCCTGCTCGCGGCCTTCGGGGTGTGGCGCGAGCATGCGTACCAGGCGCTGGGCGAACCGGTGCGCCAGCCCATCCCCTTCAGCCACAAGCACCACGTGGGCGACGACGGCATCGACTGCCGCTACTGCCACACGACCGTGGAGACCAGCCGTCACGCGGGCCTGCCCGGCACCAGCATCTGCATGACCTGCCATTCGCAGCTGTTCGCCGACGCGGCGGTGCTGGAGCCGCTGCGCGAGAGCGCGCGCACGGGCCAGCCGATCGCCTGGCGGCGCGTGCACGACCTGCCGGATTTCGTCTTCTTCGACCACAGCGTGCACGTGGCCAAGGGCGTGGCCTGCTTCGAGTGCCATGGACGCATCGACCAGATGCCGCTCACCTGGCGCGCCCAGCCGCTGCAGATGCAGTGGTGCCTGGCCTGCCACCGCGACCCGGCGCCGCACCTGCACGCGCACGAGGACGTGTTCCGCATGCCGCCGCGGCCGGTGAGCAGCGAGGAATCGCAGGAGCTCGCCCGGCTGCTGCGGCTGGAAAGCACGCGCCGCCTCACCGATTGCTCCACCTGCCACCGCTGACACGCCATGGACAGCCATCCGCTCGTGTTCCACCCCAGCCCGCCCGGCGGCGTGACGCGCCGGCGCGCGCTGGCGTGGATGGCGGCCTCGGCGGCCCTGGCCGGCGCGGGCTGCACGCCCGCGCCGCGCGAGCGCATCGTGCCCTGGGTGCGGATGCCGGAGGCGCGCGGCGGCACCGATCCGCTGTACTACGCGAGCGCCTGGCTGCGCGACGGCCATGCGCAAGGCGTGCTGGTGGGCACGCAGCATGGCCGGCCGACCAAGATCGAGGGCAATCCGGCCCATCCCTCCAGCCTGGGCGCGACCGATCCCTTCGCGCAGGCTTCGGTGCTGCAGCTGTGGGACCCGGACCGCTCGCAGGCCGTGCTGCAGCGCCTGGGGGCGCCGGGCGCGCCGGCGCGCAGCATCGCGTCGGCGGCCTCGACCTGGGATGCGTTCGAATCCGCATGGCGGCCCCTCGCGGCGCGGCTGGGCGCCACGGGCGGGGAAGGCCTGCGGCTGCTGACGGGCTCCAGCACCTCGCCGACGCTGCGCGCGCAGCTCGCCCGCTGGCTCGCGGCCCTGCCGCGCGCGCGCTGGCACCAGCACGATCCGCTGCAGGACGCGTCCGCGCTGGCCGGCGCCCGCGCCGCCTTCGGGCGCGACGTGCAGGTGCTGGCGCACGTGGAGCGCGCGCGCTGCATCGTGGCGCTGGGCAGGGACCCGTTCAGCGACGGACCCGGCTGCGTGCGCCATGCGGCCGATTGGGCGGCGGCGCGGCGCAGCGGCCGTGCGCCGGTGCTGCTGGCCGCCGAGGTGATGCCGGGGCTGTTCGGTGCGCGGGCCGAGGTTCGCTCCGCGCTGGCGCCGGCGCAGATGGATGCGGTGGTGCAGCGGGTCGCGGGCGAGCTGCTGGGCGGCACGGCTCCTGCGGCAGACGCTTCGCCCGTCGGCGCCTTCGCCGCGCGCGTCGTGCAGGCGCTGCGCTCCTCGGGTCCCGACAGCCTGCTGCTGCCCGGGGCCTCCCTCTCGCCCGCGAGCCACGCCGCCATCCACGCGCTGCACCAGCGCCTCGGCGCGGCCGGCCGCACCGTGGACCTCCTGGCGCCCCTGGCCTACGCGCCCGAGGCCGGCACGCTGCCGGAGCTGGTGGATGCGATGCGCGCCGGCGCCGTCGACACGCTGGTGATCCTGGACGGCAACCCGGTGTACGACGCGCCCGCCGCGCTCGGCTTCGAGCGCGCGCTGCAGCAGGTGCGCTTCAGCGTGCACGCGGGCCTGTACCCCGACGAGACGGCGCGCGCCTGCGTGTGGCACCTGCCGCTGTCGCACGCCTACGAACAGTGGAGCGATGCGCGGGCGCACGACGGGACGGCGACGCTGGTGCAGCCGGCCATCGCGCCGCTGTACGACACGCGCTCGGGCCACGAACTGCTGGCGCTGCTGGCGGGCGAGGACGAGCGCGACGGCTACCGCATCGTGCAGGCGACCTGGCTGGCCGCGTGGGGCGCGGAGTTCGAGGAGCGCTGGCGCGCGAGCCTGCAGCGCGGCGTGGTCGAGGGCGCGGGCGTCGCGCCTCTGTCGCTCGCCGCTGCGGCTTCCACGCCCTCGGTGCCTGCCGCGAGCGACGCGGGCGCGCTGACGGCGGTGTTCAGCGCCGATCCCTCGACCCTGGACGGCCGCTACGCGAACAACGCCTGGCTGCAGGAGCTGCCGCGGCCCTTCACCAAGCACACCTGGGACAACGCCGCCTTCCTCGGCCCGCGCACCGCCGCCGCGGCGGGACTCGCCACCGGGGACCGCGTGCGCGTGTCCTCGGATTCAGGAAGCGTGGACGCGCCGGTCTGGGTGCATCCGCTGCACGCGGAAGGCGTGGTGACGCTGCCGCTCGGCTACGGGCGGCGCGCCGCGGGCCGGGTCGGCAACCGCGTGGGCTTCGACGCGAACCGCGTGCGGCCGGCGGCCGGCGCGACGACGCCCGTGCGGCTGGAACGGCTCGCAGGTCACCACAAGTTCGCGCTCACGCAAAACACCATGGACCCGCACGGCCGCGCGCCGGCACGCATTATGGATCGTCATCCCCGCGAAGGCGGGGACCCAGGGCTCCCAGGCTCGCCGCGCAGCGGCGAGTTCAAGGCGGACGCCCTGGGTTCCCGCCTTCGCGGGAAGGACGGTTCGTCGCTCTACCCTCCCGCCCCCTCCCCCGACCACGCCTGGGCCATGGTGATCGACCTCGATGCCTGCATCGGCTGCAATGCCTGCACCATCGCCTGCCAGGCCGAGAACAACATCCCGGTCGTCGGCAAGGAGGAGGTCGCGCGCGGCCACGAGATGCACTGGATCCGCGTGGACCGCTACGACAGCGACCTGCCCGGCGGCAGCATCTTCCAGCCCGTGCCCTGCATGCACTGCGAGCAGGCGCCCTGCGAGCTGGTCTGCCCGGTCGGCGCGACCATGCACGACAGCGAGGGCCTGAACGTGCAGGTCTACAACCGCTGCATCGGCACGCGCTTCTGCTCCAACAACTGCCCCTACAAGGTGCGGCGCTTCAACTTCCTGCAGTACACCGACGCGGTGACCGAGTCGCTGAAGGGCCAGCGCAACCCCGAGGTGACGGTGCGCCAGCGCGGCGTGATGGAGAAGTGCACCTACTGCCTGCAGCGCATCGCCCGCGGACGCCAGCACGCGCAGGCCGCCGGCGTGCCGCTGGCCGACGGCGACGTCGTCACGGCCTGCCAGGCCGTGTGCCCCACGAGCGCGATCCACTTCGGCGACCTGCGCGACCCCGCCGCCGAGGTGCGCCGGCTCCGCGCCTCGCCGCGCCACTACGTGCTGCTGGAGGAGCTCGACACGAAGCCGCGCACCACCTACCTCGCGCGCCTGCGCGACGGGGGCGGGACATGAGCACGCCCACGCGATCGCGCGACATCGGCGTGCTGCGCTCCGGCTGGGGCTACGCCAGCATCGGCGACAAGATCAGCGACATCGTGCTGAGCCGGCCAGTGCGCTGGCCCTGGCTCACGGCCTTCCTCGGCACGCTGGCGGGCACGCTCGTCTTCATCGGCGCGATGGGCTACCTCTTCACCACCGGCGTCGGCATCTGGGGCGTGAACATCCCGGTGGGCTGGGGCTTCGCGATCGCCAACTGCGTCTGGTGGATCGGCATCGGCCACGCCGGCACCTTCATCTCCGCGATCCTGCTGCTGCTGCGCCAGCGCTGGCGAGATCGGAAGAGCGTCGTGGAGGGGAAAAGCTTGAACCTCAACATGTCGACCTCGGTGGTCGCCGTATCCCTCAAAAAGGGGGGGGGGGGGGGGGGGG